>NZ_JBHWVO010000006.1:0-389479 GCF_042736635.1 Streptomyces sp. NPDC060035 | reverse complement strand
CGTGCCGGGCGCCGGGAAGATGCCCAGCTGGCCTTCGAGAAGATGCTCACCTACGCCAACCATCTCGGCCTGTACGCGGAGGAGATCGGCCACACGGGCGAACAGAAGGGCAACTTCCCGCAAGGGTTCACGCATCTGGCGCTGATCAGTGCGGCCTTCAACCTTGACCGGGCGCTGGGCTGAATTCGACACTACGTGACCTGCCGGGTGGACCCCTGACCGCAGGCCGACGGCTGCCGAGACGGTGTGCGCAGAGCCCGAGGAGGACAGGAACCCGTTTGTCCTCCTCGGGCGCGTTGCTCTAGAGCCGGCCGGACTGATTCCCGGGCCCGCCGGATTCCGCGGCCGGATCCTCGCTCAGGCCCGCGGTGGCCGGGGTCAGCAGGCGCGCGAGGAAGGACCGGGTACGGGCATGACTCGGTGCGCCGATCACCCGCGCCGGAGTGCCCTCCTCGACGATGACCCCGCCGTCCATGAAGACGACGCGGTCCGCCACCTCCTGGGCGAAACTCATCTCATGGGTGACGACGAGCATCGTCATTCCCTCGTCGGCCAGGGACCGCATCACGGCGAGGACGTCCCCCACCAGTTCCGGGTCCAGGGCGGAGGTCGGCTCGTCGAAGAGCATCAGTTCCGGGTCCATGGCCAGCGCCCGCGCGATGGCCACCCGCTGCTGCTGACCGCCGGACAGCTGTGCCGGATAGGTGGACTCCTTGTCGGTCAGGCCCACCCGGGCCAGCCGCTCGCGGGCGATCCGTGCCGCCTCCGCCTTGTCGCGCCCGAGCACCCGCCGCTGAGGGAGCGTCAGGTTTTCCAGCACCGTGAGGTGCGGGAAGAGGTTGAACGACTGGAAGACCATGCCGATCCGCCGACGCACCCTGTCGATGTCCACATCCGGGTCGGTGACTTCGGCGCCGGCCACCAAGACCGTCCCCGAGGTCGGCTCCTCCAGCAGGTTCACGCACCGGAGCAGCGTGGACTTGCCCGAGCCGGACGGGCCGATGACGCACACCACCTCGCCCCGGGCGACCGTGAAGTCGATGCCCGCGAGCACGTCCAGCGTCCCGAACGACTTGTGCAGGCCCCGCACCTCGATCGCCGGTGTGTTCACCGCCGCCGCGCCGTCCGCCGCAGGAGCCGCCTTCATCGCGTTCACCTCGCCTTCGCCGTACGCGCTTCGAGCCGCCGGACCAGATGGCCGAGCGGCAGGGTAATGATCAGATAGCAGAGCCCGGCGATGAGGATCGGGGTCAGGCTGCGATTCTGGTTCAGGGCATCCCGGCCGAACTTGGCCAACTCGTACTGGGCGAGTGACAGGCCCAGCAAATACACCAGGGACGAGTCTTTGGTCAGCAGGATCAGTTCATTGGTGAGCGGTGGCAGAACGATGCGCAGGGCCTGCGGAATGATGATGGACACCATGGCCCGGCCCTGCGACATTCCGAGCGAACGCGCCGCTTCCATCTGCCCCTTGGGGACCGCCTGGATTCCGGCCCGTATTGTCTCCGCCATATAGGCGGCGCCGACGAGACCCAGCGCCAGCATCACAGTCACATACTGGTTGAGCGCCACCTGGAAGGCGAGCGGGACGCCGAATCCGAGGGCGATGAAGACCAGCAGGGCGGGAACCCCGCGGAAGAACTCGATATAGGCAATGGCCAGCCAGCGGTACGGAGGTACGCGCGACAGCCTCATCAGTGCGAGGAGGAGCCCCATGGTCAGCCCGAAGCTGAAGCCGAGCAGAGTGTAGATGACGGTGTTGACCAGGGCGGTGGTGATGATGTCGGGGAACTGCGCCTTGGCCACGCCCACATCGAAGAACGCCCGTCTGATCTCGCCCCAGTCGGCGGCCAGGGCGACTACGAGCAGGACGGCGGCGAGGACAGCGTACTGAACACCCCGGATGACGCGCGTCCGTTGGCGGCGGGATATGGACATCAGTAGTGGATTCCTCAGTTCTTGGGAGCGGCGGGGAACCACTTCTTGTAGATGCGGTCATAACTTCCGTCGGACTTGGCCTTACTGATCGCCGCGTCGATCTCCTTGCGCAAGGCATCATTTCCGGTACGCACCCCGATGCCGTACTGCTCGCCCGTATCGAACTCAGCGGTGACCTGGGTGTCCGGGTTCTTCCGCACATATTCGAAGAGCACGCCGTTGTCGTTCACCGCGGCGTCGACCTGTCCGGTCTTCACGGCCGTGAGCAGCAGAGCCAGATCCTCGAACTGTACGGTCGTCACCCCCGGGGCGTTCTTCTGCGCGTACGTCTCTCCTGTGGTGCCCTGCTGGACTCCGAGCTTCTTTCCCTTGAGGCTCGCCAGCGAGGTGAAGGAGGAGCCCTTCTTGGCGACCAGGGCCTGTGTGGCGTCGAAGTAGGCGGCAGAGAAGTCCAGGTTCTTCGCACGCACCGGCGTGATCGTCATGCCCGCCGCGGCCAGGTCGCACTTGCGGGCGTTGAGATCCTCGCCGCTCTGGATGCCCTCGAAGGGCGTGTCCACGATTTCCTGGGTGAGTTCGAGCTTCTTGGCGACCAGATCCACGAGGTCCACGTCGAAGCCGACGATGGCGTTGCCCTTGCGTACCTGGAAGGGTTCATACGGCAGATGTGTGCAGGTCGTGAGCTTGCCGGAGTTCACCAACTCCAGTTCTGTGCCACCTGACGCCGAGGGCTTTGTGCTCGTGCAGCCCGTGAGTACGGCAACGGCGGTGGCGGTGACGGTTGCGGTGGCTAGAAAGGGCAGCACGGAACGATCGGACACGACATCTCCAAAGTGCGGTCGGCCAACGAACCCACCTCGTCGGTGAGTTGCGCTGATCTTGCCACCGGAGGTGCCGGATGTCGCCTGTTGAGTCGTGGGCCGCCAGTGACGCCCGGGGGACAAGGCCGAGCCGGTCCGCGGTGCCCGCGCGGTGGGCGGCGCGTACATCCGGGCGGGTCGAGGAACGCTGTCCGGTCGGTGATCGAGAATGCAGGAAGTGCCTCTGCCCCTGCCTCGTACAGGACGTGATGAGGCCGTGTACGGGGCAGGGGCAGCGTCGGTCAGGGCAGGATCTCGATGTACCCGTCGGTTCCGTGCACGCGGATCCGCTGCCCGTCCCGGATCAGCCGGGTGGCCCGCTCCACGCCCACGACGGCCGGCAAGCCGTACTCCCGGGCGATCACCGCGCCATGCGTCATCAGGCCCCCCACCTCCGTCACCAGGCCCGCGATTCCGACGAACAGCGGCGACCAGCTGGGGTCCGTGAAGGTCGTGACCAGGATGTCGCCCGCCTCGAGATCGGCCTCCGCCATGTCCAGGATGACGCGGGCTCGCCCCTCGACGGTCCCGGCGGAAACAGGCAGGCCGACCAAGGCGCCCTCCGGCACGTCATCGCGCCGGTACGCCCCGGTGACCGCCTCGCCGTCCGATGTGAGCACCCGGGGCGGTGTGAGCGCGTGGTACGACTGGAACGCTTCCTTGCGCTGCTGGATGAGCTGTTCGTCCACCTGGTTCGAGCGCACGACGTCGTGGAGTTCCTGGAACGTGAGAGAGAAGATGTCCTCCTTCTCGGAAAGCACGCCCGCCTGCACAAGACGCTCGGCCTCCCGCATCAGGGCCTGCTTGTAGACGAAGAAGCGGCTGACGATGCCGTACTTCGGGTACTCCCGGTATCCGATGAAGGTGCGGACCCGGTCGATCATCCGCTTGGTCTCGTCGGCCTTCCGATCCCCGTCCGGCAGGGCACGCAGGCGTGACAGCACGTCCTGTTCCTTCTCCTGCGCCTTCTGCCGCCCTTGCTCGAAGCGCCGCTCGGCGGCCCCCGGCTCGAAGATCCTGACGTTGTCGAGGATCACGGGCACGAGTGTGGTGGGGCGCTCACGCCAACGCGGCCTCGTGATGTCGATCTCGCCGACGCAGCGCATGCCGTACCGGTCGAGGTAGGACTCGATGGCGTCGCGCGCCTCTGCCCCGCCCGAGAGCTTCGCCAATTCGTCCAGGAAGTCCTCGTCCTCGACACCTTGCAGGAACGCCACGACCTCCGGGTGCGGGCGGATCACGTCCGCGACGTCGAGCAGCGCCAGTCCCATCTCCGAGGTGATGTTGTCGGGGGCGGACAGCGTCAGCGTGTCAGCCGCGTTCTTCTCGCCCAGCCACTCCTGCAGCTTGTCGTTGAGCCACCACGTGGCGTCCATCCCCGCCATGATCGCCTGCATGCTCAGCGGATCACCGAGGACCCGCTTGTGCTCCTCGAAGGCCGCCAACAGGAAGTCGAACAGCGCCGGTCCGGTCTTCGTCCGGATGTCGCGCTCCAGGGCGGCGACGGACGCCCGGCTGCGTTCGATCAGCCCGGTGACGATGGCCGGATCGGTCTCGATCGGGGCGGACGCACCTCCGGCCGGCGGTCCACCGGGACTCGCGTCCGGGAGCGACGGGACGAAGCCGTCATGGTCGAGGACGGTCTCCAGAGCGTCCCTGATCAGCGGATCGCCTCTCCCTATGGCATCCAGGAGGGCGGCGCGGCTCGTGGGCGAGGCCAGCCGCCGGGTGACGTCGACGAACAGTCTGCCGCCCGCCTCGTGCATCTGCACCATGGCCGTCAGCTGCCACATGGAGAACCCCAGGGGTTTCATGGGGTCGGTCATCATCTGTCCGTGACCGACGGAGACGTAGACGTGATTCTCCTGGTCGGCGGCCTCGGGAACGGGGAACAGCGTCGTGATCGGCCGGCTCTGAACGATCTGGAAGCCGTCGTCGACCAGACACCATTCGATGTCCTGCGGGCGGCCGAAGTGCGCTTCGATGCGCCGCCCGAGCTGTACGAGCCGTACGACCTGCGCATCCGTCAGCGCAGGTTGCTCCTGCTGCTGCGAGTCGATCGCGACTTCCTGCGTACCGCCGTCCGGGAGGGCGTGAACGGCCCGCTGTTTGGCGGCGATCCCCTTGGCGACGATTTCGCCGTGCCGCACCTTGAAGACGTCCGGGTTCACCAGGCCGGAGACCAGGGCCTCGCCGAGGCCGAAGCCTGCGTCCACGGTGGCGACCTTCCGGTTGCCCGTGACGGGGTCGGCCGTGAACAGGATGCCGGACGCATTCGGGAAGGCCATCTGCTGCACGACCACGGCCATGTGGACCGTACGGTGGTCGATGCCGTTGCGGCGGCGGTAGATCACGGCCCGCTCGGTGAACAGCGAGGCCCAGCACCGGCTGATGTGCTGCAGGATCGCCTTCGGCCCCACGACGTTCAGGTACGTGTCCTGCTGGCCGGCGAAGGAGGCCGTCGGCAGGTCCTCCGCCGTCGCGCTGGATCGGACGGCGTACGCGGCCCGCTCGTCGAGCCGGGCGAGGGCGCCGGTGATCGCCGCCGCGAGATCGCCTGGGACAGCAACCTCTTCGATGGTCCGGCGAATCTGCGCGCTGAGCCTGCGGATCCCGTCCAGGTCGTCCGGGTCCAAGCGCGACAGCTGGTCGAGCTGATTGTCGACCGACGGCTCTTCCGCCATGATCCGCCGGAAGGCGTCCGTCGTCACGCAGAAGCCCCCGGGCACGCGGATGCCTTCGATCCGCGACAGCCCGCCCAGGTGCGCGCCCTTGCCGCCGACGACCGCGACCTGCTTCTCGTCGACCTCTTGAAGATCCAGAACGTATTGGTCGATCATCGTGATGCCTCCGAGACAGCCGTGCTCCCTTGCACTGGAGCGGCCGATCGCATCACCGGCACCTCCAGTTCTGTCGAACCCCTCGTCGAGCACGTCGTCATCTCTCGTCGCCCTTCCTCCGACGAGCCGGGCGGCGCGCACACCCGCACCATCGCCCCAGGAGCCCGCGCCCACACTGCCGGTCCGACAACTGATTCGACGTCACCGCGTCCCCCACGCGTCGACAACACACGCACGTAGTGCCCTTCTTTCCGCAGGTTGTGGCCTCGGCCGACGATTCTGCGCCACCACCCGGGCCTTGCCGCAAGCCCCCCATTGCGCTATAAGTTGAGAGTGGCAGGGAGAGAGATCTCCTTGCCTTTATTCATTTGCCGTCCGCCGGGACTGACGAGCGACTCCCGACGTGGCGGCGCGCCGCGTACAGGTACACGTCGATCGCGGTCGAGCGCTTCCCGCCCGGCGCCCTCCGAACGGCCGCGCGCGTGTCGTATCGCTTCCACTCGGTGGCGAACGTGATGATGGCGTACGCAGGTCGAGCCGGACTCCGAAAAGACCCCTCTCCCGAAGCCTGCGGCCTGGAGGGCGAATGAAGCCTGAGTGCACCATCGAGCGGCGCACCGCGATTCGACTGGGAGGGATGATCGCACTCGGGGGAAGCAGTGCGATCGTGGGCGCCGGCCCCCCGACGCCCCAATCGACGGGTAACCCTGCACCTTCGCCATCGCTTACGGGGCGCACCTACATCTTCGGGTACGGGTCCCTGATCCAGCGGGCATCACGGACCTCGACGTGGCCCAAGGCGGAGGAAGCCGTACCCGTGGAGGTCCGGGGTATCAGCCGCGGCTGGTACGACCGGGTGGGCACCGTCAGTTGGGGCCCCACGTATCTGGGGGCCGTCCCCGAGAAGGGCGCCAGATGCACTGGTGTCCTCTTCGCCGTCACCCAGCAGGAACTCGAAGGCTTCACACGCCGTGAATCCGGTTACCGGCTGACACGTATCCCCGCGGGCGACATCTCCGTACTGGATGGCAGCAAAGGCCCTCCCGCCGGTTCCGTGTGGTATTTCGCCAACGTCACCAAACGCTATCCGAACGAGGAATTCCCGATCGTTCAGTCCTATGTGGACGTGTGCCTGGACGGCTGTCTGGAAAACGAGGACAGCTATCCGGAAGCCCGAGAAGCTCAATTCGCAAAGGAATTCATCAGAACGACAACCGACTGGCGGACGCCGTGGTTCAACGACCGGATCCACCCGTGGCGACCTTTCGTGCACGTCCCGCGTGCCAACGCCATCGACACGCTGATTCGTGACGGACTCGGGAGGGACCTCTTCGGCAAGATCACGCTCCCTCGTCGCCCCAACCGGTCTGCCTGGACCCACGGCATGACGATCGGCCGGAGTGAGGGACTGGAACGGGGAAGTTCCTTGTGGCCCCCCTGATCCGGCCCGGTTCAGCCGGGTGCGTCGCCAGGGGGTGGCAAGCCGCATGTCAGATATTCATCCCGCGGTGCGACTGTCTGAGAATGATTCCCCTCACGCAATCGGCCTAGCCTCGATCGTTCATGAGTCCTCGTCGGTTCGCTGGCGGGGGCCTCGTGCTTGCGAGGTGCGGTCTTTTCGGGGCGGGGGGAGGCTGGTGGTCCGGCTGTCGCGTCGGTTGGACGCCGGGTTCCACTTTCCCGGTGTGGTGGTGCGGGTCGTTGAGGCGGTCGGTGTGGTTGGTCAGCCGGGGTTCGGCAGGGCTGCGAGTCGTTGGATCGCGCGTGTGATCACATCCGTCCAGGGCCATCGGGCGGTGAAGCGGAGCCAGCGGCGGCGGCCGGTGGTGATCAGCTGAGCGGCGGCAGAGAACAGCCGCAGGCGAAGCCGTTTGGGCTCCCAGCGGCGGGTTTCTGCAGTCAGGGCGAGCATCGGCAGCCAGGCGAGGAGATCGAGTGCGATCTGGGCGATCTCCAGCCAGATCTGGTTCTGGGCGGTGTCGTGCAGGGGCAGGTTGCGCAGGCCGGTGTCGCGGGCGTTTCGGATGCGGTCCTCGCAGCGGGCCCGCCGTCGGTGACGCAGTTCGAGGTCGGCGAGCTGGCCGCCCTTGGTGTTCGTCGCAAAGCAGGTCAGCCGCAGTCCGTCGAGGTCGGTGAATCGCAACTGGGCGCCGGGGTGCGGGCGTTCCTTGCGTACGATCAGCCGCATGCCCTTCGGCCAGGAGGAGAGGTCGGGCATGTCGGTGATCTCCGCGACCCAGGCGCCGGGCCGCTCAGCGCCGCCGGCGTCGTAGGCCGGTGTCCATGCCTCCTTGGGGATCTTCAGGACGGCTTGGTGGATGGCGTCGCTGATGGTCATTCCGACGGAATACGACAGCCACCGGCCCCGGCGGGAGAGCCAGTCGAGGAAGGCATGGGTGCCGCCGGCGGAATCGGTGCGGATCAGTGTCTGACGGCCCCGTCGCAGGGGTCTGGGCAATTGGGCCAGGGCGAGTTGAGCTGTCTCGATGTGGTCGCTCGCGGTGTTGGAGCCTGCGTTGCCGGGCCGCAGCAGCGCGGCCACCGGTTCTCCGGACCCGGCCTGGCCGTGGTCGACGAACGCGACGAGCGGGTGGTGGCCGAAGGTCTTCTTCCAGGTCGCGGTGGCGTCCTGCTTCTCGGAGTGCGCAAGGACGAGCACGCCGTCGATGTCCACGATGACCGAGCCGTCGACGGCGGGAGCGTTCGCCCTGGCCAGTTCCCAGACATGCGAGCGTGTTTCGGCCCGCGCCGACCGGATCGCGGTGAGCGCCTTCGGTCGGCGTGCGGCAAGGGCGTCAATGAGCCGTGAAACCGTCGGGTCCGATGCCACCGGCCCGAACACGGCCGGTTCGCCCCGCAGCGTGGCGACATCGGCGAGGCAGTCCCCGCCCAGAGCGACTCCAAGCGCGACATCCAGCAGGACCTTGCCCGGATCATGCACCGCCCGTGGCTTGCGCCACGGCGCCAGTGCCGCCGATATCGCGGTGTCCAGACCGGACTTGCGGACCGTCTCGACCAGCAGCACCGCGCCGGCCTGCGAGACTGCCCCGCTGCCACCGCCCTCGACGCGGACACGCGGGTACAACTCGATACGCTTACTCACCTGGAGAGTGCTTCTTTCCGTGCAGCCAACAGGACCCTAGGCAAGTCCCATCGTTGCAGGTCAGAAGCACTCTCCGCTTATTTGATCAAGCACCGGACAACCCGCCTCACGAGAGCCCGAGGCTAACGATCTCCCGCCGGACCAGCGCGAGCACCTCACCGAGACAGCACACCAGCTCCGTTGACCAGCGGAGAGCAGGTTGGTGTGGGCTCAATGGCGAGCCGCGCTCGCCCACCGCTGGGAGACACTCATCGAACGCGTGGTTGATGATTCGGTAGCCGCCAAGACCCGGCAGGTCCGTCCGGGACTGCTTAGCTCGGCCGGCTAGCGCATCCGCTTGATGAGGTGCAGCTCGAGTCCCGACAGCGGAGCCCCGACCTCGTGCATCGCGCCGCCGACGGCGAGCGACCCCAGATCGACTGCGGCGAAACCCGCGCCGCTGAGCATCCCCATGACCAGGCCCTTCGCCTCCGGGTCGTCGCCGGACGCGAACAGGACCGTGCGCGGCCGGTCGGCGCTGAAGTCCTCGATCCACTCCATCGGCACGTTACTGATCGACTTCACCAGTCGCGCGCCGGGAGCCCACTGGGCCACCAACTCACTCGACGTCGAGCGGGTCTCGGCCAGCACGGCACGCGACTTGGTCACACCGGCCAAGCTGATGTCAGCCTCGAGCTCGGCGTGCGCGTTCATCGCGTCGACCAGGATCCGTCCGGTCCAGTCGACGCCCTGCAGTGCTTCTTCGGCCTGTCCCCAGCGGGCCGAGATGATCACGACGTCGCTCTCCACGACCTGGTCTTTGGTTTCCGCGGTCGCACCCGGCCCGAACTCCTTGATCAACCCGGCGAGCGTCTCGGGCCCTCTCGAGTTGCAGACGGCGATCGTGTGACCGGCATTGAGCAGGTGACGGCCCATAACCTGGGTCACTCGGCCGGCCCCGATGAATCCGATGCGCATTTCTCAATACTCCTTTTGTCAGCGATGGTCGCGATGTCAGCACGCGCTTGAGCTTGTGATCCAACATGGACAGAGGTCCCGGCACCCTCAGCGTGCGGGCGCGGGTCCGTTCCACGCGAACCGGCGTAGGTCGGGGTAGCCGGTGATTTCCCAGCCGCCATCGACGACGAGGCTGGTGCCAGTGATGTAAGTGGCTTAGGGGCCGGCGAGGAAGAGGCACGCTGCGGCGATCTCTTCGGGTCGGCCGGGGCGTCCTTGTGGGATGCGTCCGAGCCAGGCGTCCATCAAGGGCATATTGACGGCTGGCGCAGGGGCAGGGCCAGCGCATCGCCGGACACCGATTCATTCGGTGCGCGCGGCGACCCAGCTCAGCAGGGTCTAGGTGTCCAGCAAGGTGGAGTTGTAGGAGTGATCCTGGAAGGTGACGAAGTCGTAAGCCGAGCCGCTCACTGAGCTGCGCCAGCTCGACCGGCGTTATGCCTGGCAGTTGGTAGGAGAGATGAACGTTCCGAACTGCAACGGGTGGCCATAGTCAGGCATGGGCGTGAGACTCCGTCCTGCCCAGCGGGTGAGAAACCGTTGCGCTCCATTCAGCGAAACGGTTCAGGCAGTGCTACAGGACGTCCGCGCTGCAATGCCAGCCGTCCAGGACTTGTTCGATGACAGGTCCCGCGCCGCGCGACGCGCCGATGAGTGCGTGAGGCGACCTCACACTTGAGCCGCGCCGCGTGGTGTGTCGGCCTGTGCGGGAGGGGAGTTCGGTTCCAAGCTCCCCTGTGGTCGTGCGTGTGCCTCGCGGCCTAGCTCTTGGCCGGCGTGGTGGGGGTGTGGTCTCCGGCGATGTACCTGCGCATCATCTCGTGGGCGCGCTCGGTCTCGAGGCGGTACATCTCCTCGTGGCCGTCGGGGTCGACGGCGAACTCGACCAGGAGGCGGTTCGGGTCGAAGACGTATAGCGAGCGCAGGACCCCGTGGTCGATGTAGAAGTGCTCGTAGCCGTCCGCTTCCACTCGCTTGCGGATCTCCTGCTGCTGCTGGTCGTCGACCTTGAGCGCGACGTGGACGCTCGTTGGCTGCTCGGTGCCGACCATCGTGGCCTGCACGGCCGCCTCGGAGTAGTTCATGAACGCCATGAACCCGCCGTCGGCCAGGCCGAAGAAGGCGTGGCCGATGAACTCCGATCCCTGGCCCTCCGGCACGGGCTCGATCCAGAACGTCCTCAGGGGCAGGCCGGCGATGTCCTCGTAGAAGTGCCGGGTCGCTTCCAGGTCGCTGGTGTAGAAGTTGTTGTGGTGCATCCGCGCCGGCGGGCGAATCCCATGCTGGGCCTCGGTGGCGGTGCCTGATTCCGTGAGCGTAGACGACATTTTTTCCTTTCCTTAGTCAGTGGTCGAGAAGCAGATGCGGATGAACGGTGACGGTCCGCGTGGAGAGGCGATCTCGCGATCACGCGGCCGGCTTTGCCGGGTGAGGACGAGCTGCGGCGCCGCGGCTTACAGCCCTGTCAGGAGGCGAGGACGAGGGTGACGGCGGCAGCGATCGCGATGATGGTGAGGATGACGGGTGCTATCGAGTGGCCGCGGGTCTCGGGGTTGGCGTAGTCGCCGGACTTGGCGTGGAAGCCAACGGCTCCGACGAGGACGACTGCGAATCCCAGGGCGGCGGCAACGCCGATGGGCCACCAGAAGAGACCGGCGAGGAGCCCTACGGCTGCGGCCAGCTCGGCCAGCCCGATGAACCGGACCAGCGGGGCGCTGAGGCCTCCCGGAGACTGCAACTGGGCTGGGATGCTGCCCTTGAGCAGGGCTTTCGGTAGTCCGGCGGCCAGCCCGACAACGGCGAGCAGAACGCTCAGTACGGCGGCGAAGACATACACGGGTCATACCTTTCTGGAGAGTGACTCGGACCGCCCCAGTTTTGAGGGGCCGGCGTCCGTGGAGGATGGGTGTGCCGGCGGGTTTCGCTGCTCACGCATGAGCGTTGCTGTAGTGCGGTCTCATCGATGGAGAGCGCTGCGGCGCGGCGACCTGGCCGCGGGCCGGGAGCTGGCCGCCGCGGTGTGGCCGGTGACGGCGGACACTGAGGCGGGACGGCTCGTTGGGGCCGGCCGTGCCGCCGCCCATGGGAGGCAGAACGCGGCCACTCAGGTGAGCGGCTGTTCGGTGAAGTTCCTGAGCACCAGTGCGCCTGGAGCCTCGATGAGGCGTCCGCCTTCGTCGATCCTGCCGAGTTCCACGGGCGACAGGCCGAGTGTGCGGGCGAGCTCGGCGATCTGGGAGCCGGCCTCGTCGGAGTCGCTGGAGACGAAGACCACGCGCTTGCCCTGGCCGGAGGGCACTTCGGCGGCGAGCGTCTGGGCGGGAAGCTGGTTGAAGGCCTTCACGATCTGGGCGCCGGGCAGGACCTCGGCCGCGTACTGCGAGGAGAGCCGGCCCTTGAGGATGTCGCCCGCGTTGGGCGCGTAGTGCGCGTTGGTGGTGTCGACGACGATCTTTCCGTTCCAGTCGGGCAGGGCGTTGCTGAACGTCTCGACCGCGCCGAACGGGATGGCCATGAAGATGACGTCGCTCGCCAGTGCCTCAGTGAGCGTCACGGCCCGAACCGTAGAGCCCCAGGAGGCGGCGAGTTCGCTGATCGAGCGCGGTCCACGGGTGTTGGCGATGCTCACCTCGACTCCGGCCCGGGCGAAAAGGCGCGCCAGCGCCGAACCGATGTTTCCGGTGCCCACGATGGCGTAGCGGGTGTCTGTAGACATGTGTGTTTCCCGTTCCAGTCGATTACTGAGGGCCGCCGAGACGGCAGAGCGGCTCCGTCGCCGCGTTCCTGTCGGCGGCGGCGACCTCCACCAGGCAATGTGGTTAAGGTGTGAACCAAACCCTATGACGGGTTGGTTCACATGTCAACCAAAGCGGTAAGGTGGACTCCATGGATGAACCGCGATGGCTGGACGAGCGTGAACAGCGAGCTTGGCGCAGCCTCATGAAGATGCAGGCTGGCCTGTCCGCATACATCGAGCGGCAGCTGCGCACCCACAGCGGGCTGTCCGCCGCCGACTACCAGGTGCTGGCTCACCTGTCCGAGGCACCCGAGGGTCGCCTGAGGTCGTTCGCACTCGGGGATGTGCTGCAATGGGAGAAGGGTCGCCTGTCGCAGCATCTGACCCGCATGCAGAACCGCGACCTCATCCGCCGCGAGCGATGCGCGACCGACCAGCGAGGGGCAGTCGTGGTCATCACCGAACAGGGCCGCACCCTCGTCGAGGCAGCCGCCCCGCTCCACCTGGCTGACGTACGCAATGTGCTGATCGACCACGTGACCCCTGCACAGATGGACCTTCTGATCGAACTGGGGGACCAGGTGGAGGCGCGACTCGCCGCGGTCGATCAGAAGCCGGGATGAGCCCTTGCGTACCCGCCGGGCTGACGCCGGCCGTGCCGTCAGAGTCTCGCCCGGGGTGCCAATGAGGGCCCGGAATCGCGCCAACCGCCCTTACCGTGACACTCGGATCCAACGAAGAAGACGATGCGGGTCGATGAGCCTCGCCTTCAAAGAACGAACCTTTTCCGAAGATCACCGTTTCAAGATCGAAAAGGACCGGAAACCCTTCAAAAACCTGGGTCGTTCAAGAACCCGGGACCAGCGTTTTCTGACATGGTCCGGGGTCATGAGTGACCTTTCGGAGTCATTCGGACACCCCGAACTCCTCGTCGCCGAGCCGCTGGTGCACACCGAGATCAAGATCGGGTACGCACGGGTGTCGAGCGGCGGGCAGAAGCTCGACCGGCAGATCGATGCCCTCACCGCCGCCGGGTGCCGGAAGATCTTCGCGGACGAGAAGTCCGGCAAGAGCACGCTCCGCCCGGAGCTGAAGGCGTGCCACGCCTTCCTCGACGCCGGCGACACCCTTGTCGTCCCCTCGCTCGACCGCTACGGCCGCAGCCTCCAGGACCTCATCAACATGGTCACCGCCTGCGCGAGCGCGGAATCGGCTTCACCTCGCTGCACGAGAACCTCGACACCACCACCCCCGGCGGACGGCTCGTCTTCCACGTCTTCGCCGCCCTGGCGGAGTTCATCCGCGAACTCATCGTGCAACTCACCGCATAGATCGCCGACGCCTGGCCCCACGAGGACGACGTGTACGTGTACTTCAACACAGGTGCATGGTGCGGGGGTGACCGGGTTTACGGGAGGGCCATCCGGGGTCGCCGGTGGCGGCGAAGCGGATCCAGCTCCGGTGCACCCGTTGCGCCAGGTCGGCGGGTGGGAGCATGGTGCCGAGCAGTATGGATCGCCGACCACCCCACCCGCCAGGCGACTGCCGGCATGCCGTCCAGGGCCGGCCTGAGAGGGCCGTGTCCCCCGTGCGAGCTACGTGCAGCTGTCCTCCCTGGGGTGACGATTACGTGCGGCTGGATCCCTAACGTGGGCACAGCCGCGGCGCTCCTGCCGCGGATCCGGTGAAGGAGCCTCATGAGAATCGTCTGGCAGCTCGTGGCCGTCTTGGCCATAGCCCTGATCGGCAACCAGGCTGTTGCCGCGGCGCAGGGGAATCCGTGGCTCAGCCTTGGCCTCGGCGCCCTGACAGCCGTGCTCGGCGTGCTGGTTTACAGGTGGGTGGTGGGGCGGACCGAACGGCGGCCGGTCACGGAGTTGGCCCGGAAGGGTGCCGTGGGAGCGGGGGCGCGGGGGGTACTGATCGGCCTCGCGTTGTTCGGGGTCGTGATCGTGAACATTGCCTCGGCCGCGGAGTACAAGCTCGACGGCCTGGGTTCGGTGACGGGCGCGGTAACACTGTTCGGCGTGATGACCGCTGCCGCCGTGTCGGAGGAACTGTTGTTCCGCGGGATCCTGTTCCGGATCATCGAAGAACGCGCCGGCAGCTGGATCGCGCTGGCGCTGACCGGTCTGCTGTTCGGTCTGTTGCACCTGGTCAACCCGGACGCCACTCTGTGGGGTGCCATCGCCATCGCCATCGAGGCCGGCGGCATGCTCGCCGCCGCGTATGTGGCAACGCGCAAGCTGTGGCTGCCGATCGGGCTGCACTTCGGCTGGAACTTCGCCGAGTCCGGCATCTTCAGCGCCGGGATCTCGGGCACCGACACCCAGCAAGGGCTGCTGGACTTTGAGATCTCCGGCCCGCAGCTGATCACCGGGGGCGACTTCGGCCCGGAGGGCAGCGTGTACTCGGTGGTGTGGGGCGTGCTGTTGACGATCGTGTTCATGTGGCTGGCCCACCGGCGCGGACATGTGGTGCCCCGTCGTCGGCGCGTCGGCCGGGGCGAGGCCGCCGCTACACTCCCCCAGTGACCGATCTGCGGAAAGTCCGGGAGCTGTGGGGCCGACTCGACGTCACGGTCCGCGATCTTCCGCTCGGGCTGCTTCTCCTCGGCGGGTCGCTGCTGCCGTGGTTCGACAGGCACGGGTCACAGCTCGGGGGTATGCCGACCCACTCCTTCGATGCCCTGGCCGCCGTGGCGCTCGCCCTCGAATGCCTTCCGCTCGCCGTGCGCAGGCGGTGGCCGGTCGTCTGTCTCGCCTTGGTGTCGCTCGGCTTCTTAGTCGACCAACTCCGGGGGTACCACCTGCTCGCGGGCGCCGCGCTGCTCGTCGCCCTGCTGAGCGCGGGATCCCATCTGGCACGGCACCGGCGCGCCACCGTGCTGCTCCTCACCGCGGCGTACGTGTCACTGGCGGTCGCACTGCTCCGGCTCGGTTCCGGGGAGCCACCGGGCGAGTTCGCGACGTTCTATCTGGTGCTGGCCGGCGCCTGGGGCGCCGGGGCATGGCTGCGCGCCACCCGTACCACCGCGGCCGAGCGCCGCTGGCGGGACGCCGAGGAAGCCCGGGTCGCCGAACGCACCCGCATCGCCCGCGAGCTCCACGACGTCGTGTCCCACCACGTGACGGCGATGGTCGTGCAGGTCGAGGCAGCCCGCTATCTGACCGCCGCACCCGAGCGCCTCGACCAGACATAGGCCACGGTCGGCGACACCGGCCGGCGGGCCATCACCGACCTGCGGCATCTGCTCGACCTACTCAATCCCGACCACGGCACCGAAGCCAGGACGCCGCACGTCGGCAGTGTCCTCACGATCGTGGAACAGACCCGCCGGGCCGGGCAGCAGGTGAAGTTCACCGAGAAGGGCACGCCGGCGGAGTCGACAGGAAGCGCCGAACTCGTGGCCTACCGGGGCGTGCAGGAATCCCTGACCAACGCCCTCAAGTACGCCCACGGCAGCCGCATTTCGGTCCAGGTGCACCACGGCGAGAACGAGATCACCGTGGAGGTCGTCACGGACGGTTCCGGCTCGCCGGCCCCGGTCCCCGGCGGGAGCGGGCGTGGCCTTGCCGGTCTCCGCGAGCGGGTCGACGTCCTGGGCGGCGACTTCAGCGCGGGCCGGCGGGAGGGCGGCGGCTTCGTCGTACGGGCGCGTATACCCGCAGGGAGCCCTTCGTGACCGCGCCGATCCGGGTCCTGGTCTGCGACGACCAGATTCTCATACGCACCGGGCTGGCGACGATCATCGGCGCCCAGCCCGACCTCGAGGTGGCAGGCGAGTGCGGGGACGGACGGACCGCGGTCGAGCTCGCGGGCGGCTGCGCCCGGACGTCGTGGTGATGGACATACGCATGCCGGTGCTCGACGGCATTGAGGCGACCCGCCTGCTGGCGGGTGCCGGGGTGCAGCAGCCCGTCAAGGTGCTCGTGGTGACCACGTTCAACCTGGACGAGTACGTCTACGAGGCACTGCGCGCGGGGGCCAGCGGGTTCCTGCTCAAGGACGCGCCTCCGATCCAACTGCTCCAGGGAATCCGGACCGTTGCCATGGGAGCTGCGCTGCTGGACCCTGAGGTGACACGCCAACTCGTGGGCAAGTACGCCACGCGTATCCGTCCCGCCGGCGACGCCCCGCACGACATTCCGCTGACCCCACGCGAACTGGAGGTCCTCCGCCTCATCGCGGACGGCCTCTCCAACAGCGAAATCGCCGCGGCCCTGGTGATCAGCCGGGAAACCGTCAAGACCTTCGTGTCACGCATCCTCACCAAACTCGGACTCCGCGACCGCGTCCAGGCCGTCGTCTACGCCTACCGCCAGGGCCTGGTGGCCTGAGGTGGTACGGACGGGCGGTGGCCGCCGGTCCATTGTCACCGGGGCCTCACGTCTGAGGCTCGGCGGGGCCCGGATGGGCAGGACCACCCTGCATCCTCTGCAGAAACGGGGCGGCCGATGACGCCGGTCCGGTTGAGGAAGAGGGTCGCGTTCATGACTTCCCGCAGGTCGGTGAGCTTGCCCCCGGGGTTGAGCGAGGGCTTCTGGCGCTCGGCCCGCCAGGCCGCCAACGTCGGCTCGATCAACGCCCAGCGGGCATCGGACAGATCGCTCAGGTACGGCTGGCGCTGCTGCGAAGAAGTCATGGGGATACTCATGCACGAGGCCCGCACCCGGGCATATCGCTCGATCGAGCGAGGCAAAAGCCGTCTTCCGGAGGGTATTCGAACCGGACAGGAGCTATCGGCCTGAACCGGAGCGAAAAGCGAGATTAGACCCGACGCGACTGCGGCCGCGAACTACCCGTTTCGCCTGTACGCCGCGAATTCCGGCAGGAACGAACCTCCACAAAGACGTACATAAATGACGCGAACGTCCCCTGAGTAGACGTTAAGTCCGTTTTTGGTAGCGGCCCCGTCCGGGCTCGGCGAGGAAGCCTTGGCGGATGAGGCGTCCGAGACGGCTGCGGGTGATGTTGACGGATGCCTCGTCGGTGAGCATGCCAAGGAGTTCGTGCAGTTCACGGGCCCGGAATGCCTGGCCGGGGTGCCGGTTGAAGGTGGTCACGATGGCCTGGTAAGCGTGCTCGTCTCGGTCTGGGGCATGTTGTCCCGGTTGCTGTCGCTGCGGGCCAAGTTGGGGTGACGTTGACGAGTGTGGCACCAGCCGTGATAGCGGCTGGTGCCACACTCGTCAACATCACCTTAGAAGTCATCTCAATTGGCGGCGTTGGTAGGCTGTCGTTCATGGTGGGGATTGTTGAGCGGCTGGTGCCGGATGAGTTGTGGGAGCTGTTCCAGCGGGTGGTGCCGGAGGCGCCATCGCGGCCACAGGGTGGCGGTCGGCGCCGGCACGGCGACCGGGAGGTGCTGGCTGCGATCGTGTTCGTGGCCACGTCAGGCTGCACCTGGCAGCAGTTGCCCACTGCTTCGTTCGGGCTGTCAGGGGCAACGGCCCATCGACGTTTCTCCGAGTGGTCGAAAGCCAGGGTGTGGGCCAAGCTCCACCGAGTGGTGCTCGACGAGCTCGGCTCCCGCGGCGAGTTGGACTGGTCCCGCTGCGCGATCGACTCGGTGAACATGCGGGCCCTGAAAAGGGGGATCTGACAGGTCCGAATCCTGTCGACCGGGGCAAGTACGGGTCGAAGATCCATTTGATCACCGAGCGAACCGGTCTGCCCCTCTCCGTCGGAATCTCAGGGGCGAACCTGCACGTCAGCCAAGCCCTGATCCCGCTCGTGCAAGGGATACCCCCGATCCGCTCCCGCCGCGGACCGCGGCGCCGCAAACCCGAAAAGCTCCACGCAGACAAAGGCTACGACTACGCTCACCTGCGACGATGGTTACGCCAGCGCGGCATCCAGCAGCGCATCGCCCGTAAGGGAATCGAGTCCTCGCAGCGACTGGGCCGCCACCGCTGGACCGTTGAACGCACCATGTCCTGGCTCGCCGGCTGCCGCCGACTCCACCGACGCTACGAGCGCAAAGCCGAGCACTTCCTCGCCTTCACGAGCATCGCCTGCACCCTCATCTGCTACCGCAGACTCACCAATTGAGATGACTTCTTAAGCCGGTTGTGGCTTGTGGCTGTCGAGCAGCTTGGCAAGCAGGGAGTGAAGCTGTCGTCGTTCCGCGGCGTCGAGGCCGGCGAGCAGTTCGGCCTGGACGACATCGGCGTGCTGCTGGAGTTCCTCGAGGTGCTGCCTTCCGGCGGCGGTGAGGGTGACGACGTTGCGGCGCCGATTGGCGGGGTCGGCCTGCCGGTCGACCTGGCGGCAGCCTTCCAGGCGGTTGAGGATGCCGCTGACGTCGTTGCGGTCAAGACCGAGGCGGCGGCCGATCCCGGCCTGACTGAGCGCCCCGTACTCCTCCAGTGCCGCCAGGACAGCGAAATCGGCGCGGGCACTCAGCGGCATGCGCTGCGCGGTCAGCCGAGCGCCGAGCGTCGACACCTTGCTCGCCTGCCAGCTGGCGAGCTCACGCAGTCGGGCCGGGGGTTGCAATGCGTGATCCATGTCCGCCATGTCCACATCCTAACCGTTGGCCACCCCAACACACACCTGTTATGTTGGTCTAACCAACGTTGGCTTGGCCAACACGTGAGTGGGGTCAGTGGAGGACCGCCGGTCGACTGCCTCGCACCGCTCCCGAGGAGTCATCTCATGCACAGCAGCAATGCACTTCCCGATCTGTCCGGTCGCAGGGTTGTCGTTCCGGGCGGCACGGGAGCCGTGGGAGAGGGTGTCGTCCGCAGCTACCTCGCCGCCGGTGCGGACGTCGTTGTCCCGACCCGCACCCAGGAGCGGGCGGAGGAGTTCCGGCGCGTGCTCGGTGACGCGGCGACCGACCACCTGCACCTGGTGGTTCACGACTACACGACGTTCGCCGACGCCGAGCAGCTTGCCGAGGAGATGGAGCGCAGGCTCGGTGGTGTCGACGACGTGGTGGCCCCGATCGGTGGGTGGTGGGCCGGCAAGCGGCTCTGGGAGATCGGCGAGAGCGACTGGCAGAACGCCTTCGTCGGGCTCGCGGCCGCGCACGTGGCCGTCCTGCGGGCCTTCCTGCCCAGGCTGAACGCCCGCGGCGCCTACACGTTGATCGTCGGGGCTTCCGCGTTCACGCCGGTTCCCGGCAGCGGCCTGGTCAGCATGGAACAGGCCACCCTGTTGATGATGCGGCAGGTGGTCGAGGCCGAGGTGGTAGGACAGCAGCGGGTCTTCGCCCTGGTCCTCGGGCCAGTCAGGACCCGCCTGGTCGACTCCGGCGATCCGGACTGGGTCAGTGCCGAGCAGGTCGGTGCGGTCGCCGTCGCGGCCTCGGCCGCAGCGGCAGTGGGCGGCCTGGAGATCCGGCTGCGCAGTCAGGCCGAGGCAGACGAGGCGCTGGCAGTGCTCCAGGGCGACCAGCCGATCAGGACCGGCGCGGTCGTTGCCGTGTCCACGATGGAGCCCAAGAACGGACGGCGCGAGGACCTCCTCGAGGTGCTGGCCGAACTCGCTCCGCAGATCCGCGCCGAACCGGGGTGCCTGCACTACTCGGTACACCGACCGCGCGGCGATGCCGACGGACCGCTGCTGGTCATCCAAAGGTTCGCTTCGATCGAGGCGTTCACGGAGCACAGCGCGAGCGTGGCGGACCAGATTCCGAGGATCGCCGCCCTCCTCGCCACGCCCCCCATGCCGCCGACCCTGTTCGAACCGGTCCCGTAGTCCGCTCTCATCGAGCGGCAATGGCGAGAAGGACCACGTTTGTTGACGTCACCCCAAGTAGAGGGCGAAGCCCCAGGTGCGCAGCACGCCTGGGGCTTCGCCGGCGACACAGCGGCACGGTCTGCTTGTCCGGCAATTCGGCTGCTACACAAGCGAACCGAGTGCGGAATCGGACCGTGCTGACGTTCACGTGCGGCCGGCACTGGTGGCATGGTGGTTCAGGCGCTGGCCGCACGTGCTGCTGCATCGATGCGGGGGCCTCGGCGCGGGCCCGTATTGCAGGGTGCGGCGCCCCACCCGCCATGATCATGGCCGTGTGCGGTGGCCAGCGAGGCGGGGACGGCAGTTGAGGTGGGGCTCGGGATGGAGGTCCACGAGCGGCTTTTGAGGACGGTGGCCTCTGCGAAGTCTCAGGTTCGGGCGGTGTTGCGGGCCCGGATCGTGCTCGCGGCAGCGGACGGGCTCGCCAACGGCGCCATCGCCCGGGAGCTGGAGATCAGTGTGAACACGGTGCGCAAGTGGCGGGGACGGAGGACGGTCACGCCTTCGCGGGAGTCGAGTTGCCCCCTCCGAGCTGAGTTCGCACGTCGCGGGGCACGTGCACGCCGTGCCTGCGCATGTTGGCGATGAACCGCGCGGCGAGCGGGTCGAGTGTGGTAGCGGTGACCGCCACCAGTTGCCTGACCCAGTGTGGTGAGAAGGATCGGACCGCGCCCGGGAAGCCGGCGCTGATCGCGCTCACCGGGCATACCGCGACCCCTAGGCCGGCGGCCGCGAGTTGCGGGGCTGCGACAGTCACCGATGTCCTCATCACAGGCTCCGGGCGGACTCCGGCCTTGGTGAGGGACCGGTCAAGCCACGTGCTGAGGCCATTGTCCGGAGAGAAGTGGACAAGGCGCACTCCATCAAGATCCTGTACGCGGACGACGGGCTGCCGGGCGATGGGGTGGTCCGTTGGTGCCGCCAGCACAATTTCCTCGTCGGCGACCACGGTGGCCGTGAAGCGGTCGGGCACCGGAGCGGGCATCAGCACCACATCCGCTTCGTCGGCGTCGATGAAGCCGTGAAGCTCTTCTGCCGACGTGGATTCACGCAATGTGATCGTCACCGCGGGGTGACGGTCGTACCACTCGCGAACGACCGGTGCGAGCACGGAGATCAGGCTCTGCGCGCAGGCCAACCGCAGCGATCCCCCGGTCGCCTCGCCGACGGCGCGGGCCGACCGGACTGCGGAGGCAGCCGCCTCGATCGCTCGTCTGGCATCCACGACGGCGGCACGCCCGGCAGGAGTGAGCTTGACTCCCCTGGGTTCGCGGCGAAGCAGGATCGTCCCTGTCTCGCGTTCCAGCGCGGCGAGTTGGTGAGAGACAGCGGGCTGCGACGAATGCAGCAGCCGTGCAGCCTGTGTGACCGACCCGGAGTCCGCGACCGCGACAAGGCACTCCAGCGCCCGAAGAGAAGCCATATCGATATTTTATCGCAGCCCACCGAAGTATGAATCTTTTCGAGGGAATGGCTCGTGACTGGAGACCGCTTCACCCCGTGAGACCTTCTCGCCCCGAGGCAGGCGAGAGGCCGGTATCGATGAA
Source organism: Streptomyces sp. NPDC060035 (assembly GCF_042736635.1). NCBI lineage: Bacteria > Bacillati > Actinomycetota > Actinomycetes > Kitasatosporales > Streptomycetaceae > Streptomyces > Streptomyces sp. NPDC060035. The sequence goes on along the minus strand of NZ_JBHWVO010000006.1, from coordinate 367,709 downwards.
GGAGAGTTTCATGGCACGAGCATTCGTCACAGGCGGTTCGGGGTTCATCGGCCAAGTGCTGGTCCGTCGGCTTGTCAGTGAGGGGCATACGGTCCGAGCTCTGGTCCGAAGCGAGGAGTCGGCCGCCAAGGTGGCAGCGCTGGGCGCGGAACCCGTGCGGGGCGAGCTGACCGACTCGGCCACGTGGCGGGACGCGGTGAAGGGCAGCGAAGTGGTCTTTCACCTCGCTGCCGAAACCGATATTTCCAGCGACCGTGCACGTCAGGAGGTGGTGACGGTCGGCGGCACTCAGGCAGCGGTGGACGCGGCCCGCTATGCCAAGGTTCCCCGGTTCGTTCACTGCGGAACCGAAGCCGCGCTCCTTGCCGGCGACCCCCTCGTGGACGTCGACGAAACCGCGCCGCTGCGGCCGGACTCGGAAGCCGTCTACTCTGCGGTGAAGGCTGAGGCCGAGGCGATCGTGCTCGACGCGAACGCGCCGGGATTCGCCACGGTGTCGATCCGGCCCAGGATGGTATGGGGTCCCGACAGCATCCTCATCGACATGCTGATCGAGTTGGTGAAGGCGGGGCAGTTCGCCTGGATCGAGGGCGGTCGCCACACGACTGAGATCACGTTCGTCGACAACTGCGTCGAGGGCCTCGTGCTCGGATGGCAGCGCGGCCGGCCGGGCCAGGCATATTTCGTCACCGACCAACACCGCGTCACCTTCCGCGACTTCTGGGAGACCCTGTTCGAGATCCATGGCGTCGACAAGCCGACCGCCGAACTGGACGCCGTGACTGCCGCCCGTGCGATCCCCGTGCCCGTTCGATGGTTCCTCGGGCAGACGTGCACCCTGCGGACCGACAAGGCGGTAGCCGAACTCGGGTACAAGCCCATCGTCTCGCACGCCGCCGCCCTGGAGGCCGTCAGGAACTCGGTGGCCGTCGCCCGCGCGTGAAGCGCCGTCCACGTTCAACCGGCCTACATCAAGCGCCATCTGGAGATTTCTGTGTTTGAAGCGATAAATTGGCCGGAAGCCCTGGCCCCCAGTCGCTCCCCGATCCACTTCACCAACGAGCGCGAGGTCGAAGCTTCTCCTGAAACGATCTGGTCCCTGCTCGTGGACCCCCGAACCTGGCCCACCTTCTACCCGGGCGTCGAACATGTCCAGCTGCTCGACGGCCATGAATCGCTGCACCTCGGAACTCGATTCGAAACCAACCTGGCCGGCCAGGACGTTTTCGCATCCGTACAGGAGCTTCAACCTGTGACGCGTATCGCCTGGGGTGGTTACCCCAAGGCGTCGGAAGCATCCAAGGCCTACCACGCTTGGATCATCACACCCACGCCGAGGGGGAGCCACCTCTGGACCGAGGAGACGATGCAGGGCCCGCTCTGGATCGAATTGGCGAAGCAGGATCCTGAAGTCTTCTGGCGCACACACGAGAACCTTCTCGCGGCGCTCGCCAAGGTAGCGGCCGAGCGTAACAATCGCGCCGGCTGACTCGTGGGTACAGCGGACTGCCGAAGGCGGGAGTCAGTACGCAGTATCAGCGGGATGCGGTCCTCCCGCGACAGCTCCAGGGGCGCCCCCGCCGCGGACCGCCCACAGCCTCACGTCGAACGACAGCGACCAACTTCTCGAAGCAACTTGAGCTCTGCCGGGTGAACGGACTATCCGTCCAAACGCCTCAGACAGCAGTTGGCACATTGAAGCGTTCTCTCCAACACGTTCGGACAGGAAAAACAGCGGATGTACGACAAGGTGAATTGGCCCCAACGGTATGACCCGAAAACGTCGGCTCTCTACGCGCTCAACGATGTCGACGTGAAGGCGCCGCCTGAAGTGGTATGGAAGCTGCTCGTCGATGCCGAGAACTGGTCGAGCTACTTTCCTCCCGAAGATCAGGTCAAGATCCTGGGCCATGAGACAGTACTGGAGCTCGGAACCACGTACAGCCGGGTGACGGTGGGTTTTCCCATGACTCTCAACGTGACGGAGTATGAGCCCTTCACCAGGCTCTCGTGGGAGACGACGGTCGACGGCGACGAATCCGGTTCGAGCGCGTACCACGGCTGGGTAATCACGCCCACGAAAAATGGTTGTCACGTGCTGACCGAGGAAACGCAACAGGGCCCCTTCTTCCTCGAGGAACTCGGCCACAAGCATCCCGGTGCGCTCTACCGCTATCACCAGGACTGGGTCGAACGTCTCGCCCGTGCCGCAGAAGCGGAGGTGGCGAAACCCGCGGCCTGACCCGCATACATGCACGGGCGTGGGCGAGGCCCTGACCTCGGCTGCCGTCTTGTGCCGGGGCAGGTTGGGCAGACCGGTGGCGCGGGCGTTTCGGATGCGGTCCTCGGCCCGTGCGCGTTGGCGGTGTCGCAGTTCGAGGGCGGCGATCGGAACGTTGGTGGTGTTGGTGGCGAACGCGGTGAGCCGCACCCCGTCAGCATCAGTGAACCGCAACTGTGCTCCGGGATGAGGGCGTTCTTTGCGGACGATCAGCCGCATGCCCTTCGGCCAGCCTTTGAGGACATCGCCGTCGAGTTCGGCGACCCAGGCGCCGTCGCGGATCTCACCTTCCGGTTCGACGGCCGCTGTCCAGGCGGCGGAAGGCACTGTGAGGACGGCCTGGTGGATCTGCTCGGTGACCGTCATGCCGACCGAGTACGACAGCCACCTGCCTCGTTGGGCGAGCCAGGCGACGAACTCATGGGTGCCGCCGCCGGAGTCGGTACGGATCAGTGTCCGGCGTCCGCGGTAGTTCTTCGGCAGCTGGGCCAGGACGAGTCGGGCGGTGATGATGTGATCGGCGGCGGTGTTGCTGCCTGCGTTGCCCGGCCTGAGCAGGCCGGCCACCGGCTCCCCGCTGCCACCGCTTCCGTGATCGACGAAGGCCATCAGCGGATGGTGTCCGAAGGTCTTCTTCCAGGTCGCGGTGGCGTCCTGCTGCTCGGAATGGGCCAGCACCAGCACCCCGTCCAGGTCCACGGTCACCTGACCTGTGGCGTCCGGGGCCGCGTCCTTGGCCAGATCCCAGACGTGCTCGCGCGTTTCGGCCCGCGCGGCCCGGATCGCGTGCAGGGCCTTCGGCCCGGCCGCGGCGAGGGTGTCAATAAGGCGGGAGACCGTCGGGTCGGAGGCTACCGGACCGAACACGGCCGGCCCGGCCCGCAGCATGGCGACATCCGCGAGGCAGTCCCCGCCCAGCGCGACCGCGAGAGCCACATCCAGCAGGACCTTGCCTGGATCGTGCACCGCCCGAGGACGGCGCCAGGGGCTCAGCGCCGCCGTTATCGCCTGGTCCAGCCCGGCTTTGCGAGCGGTCTCGACCAATAGCACAGCACCGGCCTGAGACAGCACCGCCCGGCCGCCGCCCTGGATGTGGACGCTTCGATAGGACCCGATATGCTTCTTCACCTGGGAAGTGCCTCCGACGGTGGCAGGAACAAGGACCTCAAAAATCCTCATTCTTGCTGGTCAGAGGCACTTTTCGCTTACCTGACCACCCGTCGGACAGCCAGCTTCATGAAAGCGCGAGGCTAGTGAAGCCGCATGCGCAGCGGACATCGGTGCCACGTTGTATTCGACGGTGAGGGGGCGGATTGCGGCGCGATGGACCTACGGCGGGCTGGATCGCTGCGTCGGAAGGTTGTCCCGGTCGTCAGCGGCGTTCCGGCTCTTCGCCTGGTTGTGCGGATGTCCGATCCCGCGCACAGCTTCAGAATCGGCGCTGTGGCGTCATGCATTTTCTAGGGGATCGGAGACACCCTCGAGTTCAAGTGGCCGATCGCACCGGCACGGACCGCGCCGTCGTCGACGGGCGGCCAAGGCGGCCACGAAACGGAAGAGCGTGCCTGCCAAGCCTCGGCGGAGCGGACCGGGCGCGACCAAGAGTGCGAAGCGGTCCGCCACGAAAACGTCCTGACCCCCCCCGCGGCCCACGCTCCCTCGGCCATCGTGTGGCGGACCGTTGCTGCCGTTCCGACCGGGCCCGTGGGCCCTTACCTGCGGAGGGCCGCCCGCCACGCGAGGGCGAGAGCCACCTCGGCCAGGCCGAGCAGGACGAGCCACAGGCCGAGCAGCCATGTCAGGGCGCGGGCCGACTCGGCTGGCAGGGCGAGCACCACGATTCCCGCCACGATGGCGAGCGCCGCGGCGCTCGCGACAACGCCTCGGTGTGGCAGGTCCTTGGCGGCGATGGCCGCGTAGAGGGTGAGGATGCCGGACACGAGCCAGACGAGCCCGACGATCAGCGAGAGTGCGGCGATGGTCTGCAGCGGGTTCCGCAGGCACAGCACCCCCGCCAAGGTGTACAGCACAGCCAGGAGCAACCCCGGGAGCCGTTCGCCGTGGCCCTCCCCGGCGAAGACGGCCACGAAGCGGAATACCCCGGTCACCAGCAGGTACAGGCCGATGAGGACCGCCAGGACGTGCAGCGTCCCGTCCGGCCAGAGCAGAATCAGGAGGCCCGGTGCGAGCGTCGCGATCGCCGAGCCCAGGATCCAGGTCCAGGACCGGCCGAGACGCGCCAGCACATCCGAGGGGTCGCCCATCGGGCCGGGCTCCGCCCCGTAGGGATCGTGTCCCGCTCCCGGACTCGGTGCCGGACCGTGCGACGTGGTCATGGTTCCTCCTCGCGCGATCGCCAGGGCCGGAAAGCGACGACGTTGCTGCTTGCCAGCATGGACCGTTTCGATCGGATCGGCACTCGACAGCGCGTCGACATCTGCAAGGGAGCCGATCTTCACCTCGCGGCCACGGGCACGCCAGGGGAGCGGACGATCATCGGGGTCCTTCGTGAACCTGTGCCAGGAGGCCACCATGCTCCGCCGGACCCTGTCCGTTCTCGCCGTTGTCGTCGCGCTCGCCGGAGCCACGGGCCAGGCCTCGGCCGCTGACGGCACCCCGGCCACTCAGCGTCCCGGCCCCCGCGTGCTGGACGTCATCTCGTTCAACATCCACCACGCCCAGGGCACCGACGACGTGCTCGACCTCCAGCGGATCGCCGGTGTGGTGCGCGAGAGCGGCGCCGACGTGGTGGGCCTGCAGGAGGTCGACAACCACTACTCCGGGCGCAGCGAGTGGGCCGACCAGCCCGCCGAGCTGGCGGCCATGCTCGGCTACCACGTGGTGTTCGGCGCCAACATCGACAACGCTTCGCCGATCCCGGGCGGGCACCGCGTCCAGTACGGCACCGCGATCCTGTCCCGGTACCCGATCACCGCGTCGGACAACACCTGGCTGTTCAAGTCGCCGGGCCAGGAGCAGCGCGGTCTGCTGCACGCCACGATCGACGTCCACGGCAGGACGGTGGAGTTCTACAACACGCACCTGGCTGCCGGTTCGCAGACCGATCGCCTGCGGCAGACCGCGCAGGTCGTGGACCTGATCGGCACGAAGAAGCCCGGGATCCTCGTGGGCGACTTCAACGCGCTGCCGGCCGCACCGGAGTCCCTGCCGCTGCAGGAGGCGTACACCGACGCGTGGGCCACGTCCCTGCACGGGCGCGGTGACGGTGCGACGTACCCCGCCGAGGCCCCGACCGAGCGGATCGACGTCATCTACACGACCAGCAAGGTGACGCCGCTCGTCACCCGTGTCGTGCAGGCTGCCCCGACCGCCTCCGACCATCTGCCGCTGCTCAGCAAGGTGCTCGTCACCCCCTGACCCGGCGTCACCTGCGCGCTCCTGCGCCGGAGCAGGACGAGGACGACCTTCGCCGGACCGTTCGGGTCCCCACGATCGTCAGGTCATGGGGACCGGGCAGTCCGGTGTTCCCATGATCGTCGGGTAGGCACGAAGGGCCGGGAGCGCGGCTGATCCTGCCTCGGGCGGTCCCGAATGATTGACAGGGTCATGACTCTTGTCTAGTTTCCTCAGCGGCTGCGGTGTCACATCAGACCCCCCGCCCCGGGGAGGATGCACATGGCCGCATCGTTCGTCACTCATCGCGCACTCGATGGCGGGACGTACCACCTGGAAGGCGACGTCGACCTCCAGGCGCCGTGCACGTCCGCCGTCGAGGTGGTGGCCGGTGGCCGACTGGTCGAATTCACCGCCGGGCCGGCCTCTTTGGGGGACGATGTCGCTGCCTCCCTGGGCATCGGGTCACCCGAATCCGAGCTCACCTTCCAGAAGGGCACGCTGCGCATCTTCCAGTCGGTCGAGCGCGAGCCGCGCTCGGGGCTCGTGGAGCGGCCGTCGCTCGTCGTGTGGCGTGGCGAGCGCCACGCACTCGTGACCCGGCTGTACGGCCTGGGCGTGGCCGCGGTGCTCGGGCTGCTCCGGTCGGTGCGTATCGCGGAGAGCGAGTACGGGCTCACCCTTGAGCCGGACCCCTCGGCCGGAAGCGCCTTCGCGCGGCCCGCGACGGTGATCAAGGAGGTGCCCGGCCTCGGGCTGCTGGAGCTGTCCCGGCGCACGAAGGAACACACCGCCCAGCTCCCGCCCTGGAAGGGGGTGGCGGTCGCCTCCGGAGAGCTGTTCCGCGACACACTCTCCGACGGCAGCCCGTTCTTCGTGCTCTCCTCCACCGACATCTGGGCCACGCTGGTTCCACTGGCGTCGACTCCCGTCGAGCGGGTGCCCGATCTCGTCGGGCGGCTCACGCTGCGGCACACCGGGTGATCCGCCGGTGATCGGCTTCCACGGCGGGCTGACCGCCTCCATCGTCGTCCTGACCCTGCTCATGGGCGCGGGCTCCCACGCCGCCAGTCCGGCCGCCCTGGGCGACGCGCTGTGGGCGCACGGAGTGCTGGGCACGCGGGTCCGTCGGTGGGCGGCCGTCGTGCTGCCGGTCGCGGAGGGTGTCCTGGGGGCGGCAGGCGCGGCCGCGCTCCTGACGGGTCACCAGCGGGTGCTGCAGGTCGTACTGGCGGTGGGGGCCGCCCTCTTCGGGCTCTACGCCGGCTACACGCGCCACGTCCTCGCCCTCGGGCGCGGGGGCCCGTGCGGCTGTTCCGGCCGGGATGTGCCCCTGAGCCGCTGGGTGACCCGGCGGGCCGCTGCCCTGTCCGTCCTCGCGATGACCGGCGCGGCCGTAATCGGGACCGGCCCCGTACGGCTCTCCACGGCGGAGCTGATCACGCTGATGCTCGCGGCTCCCGCCTGCACCGCGCTGCTGTGGTCCCTGCCCGCTGCCATGCACGAGCCGACCACAGCCTCCGTCCACCCGCCGACCAGGGCCCCCGCTCACCAGCAGGACAGGGCCACCGTGCACCGGACCGCCGAAGGAGTGCCAACGCGATGGACTTCACCACCAGCGCCCTGATCGCCTCGTGGGCGGCGATCGCGCTGCTCGCGCTGGTCGTCTCGGGGCTGATCAGGCAGGTGCACCAGCTGTCCCGAACGCAGCCGCACCGCCCCGGGCGGGTGGGCATCGCCCCCGGCGCACAGGCACCCGGGCTCGATGCGGCCCGGCCCGATCCGACAGGCCTCGACGGCCTCCTGACACCGGGCCGCGCAGCGCTGCTGCTCTTCCTCGACGCGGACTGCCGCACCTGCGGCCAGGTGCTTGCCGAGGCCGGCGCCTGGTCGGTCCGCCAGGACGACACGGCCGCCCCGCAGGTGCTCGGGCTCTACGCGGGCGCCGGACCGCAGGCCGATGAGGGCGCCGTCCCGGTCAGGGACCACCGTCCGGAGCTGTTCACGGCCTATGACATACCCGCCACCCCCTACGCGGTGGCCATCGATCCGGAACGCCGGATCGTGCGTTCCGAGCCGCTCGGTTCCCCCACCGCGCTGCTGCGGCTGCTCGACGACATCGCACCCGCAACGCCGAGGAGCCGGCCATGACTTCACTGGACGACGTGCCCACGCTGCGCCGCTCAGGGAGCGGTGGCCGCCGCTCCCGGACCGGGCGCGGGGCCCTTCCCTCCTTCGCGCCGTCCAGGCGCACCGTGCTGCAGGCGGCCACCGCCGCGGGCTTCGCCGCGCTGGGGGTGTTCTCCGCCGCGCGGGAGGCCTATGCCGACGGATACGACATCTGGACCGGTGCGTGCCCCAGTTACGCCGAGGACCACAACTGCTCCCCGGGCTGCGGGCCCAGCTCCATCTACGCCGACGCGTGCGTGACATCAGGGACGAACACCGGCTTCCACCGGACGGACGGAGTCACCTGGACCCTGCGGCCCAACCAGTGCTACGCCGGTACCTACGACGGCTGGCTGTGGCGCTACAGCGCGGCCTGTGGCAGCTGCGGCTGCGGTATCGAGCGGCGCTGCCACGACGGGTACCGCAACACCGGCTCCGGCTGGGTGAAGTCCATCTGCCGCTGGACCACCGACTGCGACTGCCCCGGCTCCGTCACCTGGCCGACCATCGCCCGTGGAGCCACCGGACCCGACGTCCACACGATCCAGCATCTGCTCACCCACCACGGTCATCCCACGGATGTCGACGGCATCTTCGGCACGGACACCGAGACGCAGGTCGAGGCGTTCCAGTCGGCGAAAGGACTCAGCCCCACGGGCAGCGTCAGCGCGGCCACCTGGCCGGTCCTGGTCGTCACCGTGCGCCAAGGAGACGTGAACGATGCCGTACGGGGCGCGCAGCGGCAGCTCAACAAGCACGGCTCCGCACTGACGGTCGACGGCAACTTCGGTTCGCTCACCCGGCAGGCCGTCGTCTCGTTCCAGTCCCTGCACGGCCTGACCGCCGACGGCGTGGTCGGCCAGAACACCTGGCTCACACTGACCGGGACGGTCTAGGTGGGCGAGTCGATCCGTCCCGCGGATCGGCCGGACGGCGCCCGTGCCCTACGGGCGCTGCTCACCGATCCTGTTCTGCCCGTGGCGGCCCTGGGGATCACGGTGATCGCCGCCGTTCTCCACGCCCCCGTGCTGACCTGGGCGATCACCGGTGGTCTCGCCGGCTACTCGCTCTCCGGCTCCGTTTGAACGCGTAACAGCGCATTCGCGCTGGCCTCGCCAGGTTGGCGGGCAACGTACAGACAGGCGCTGGTCCTCGGCGTGTTCACCTGCGGTCTGCTGGCCGGCGGGGTGCTTTCGGCCGGGGTGCTGTGGCTCGTGTCCGGTCTCTTCACACCGCTCCCGGCCGGCGTGCGGCAAGGGCTGATCGTGGCCGTCGCGCTGCTTGCCGCGCTGCGCGACGCGGGCAAGCTGTCGCTGCGGCTGCCGCAGAACGCCCGGCAGATACCGCAGGACGTCCTGCGCCGTCATCTGGCGCGCGGCGCCCTGCAGTTCGGCTTCGAGCTCGGTACGGGCGTGCGCACCTATGTCTCGGCGAGCGCACCGTACGCGATGGCGGTAGCGGTGCTCCTGTCCGGGGGCTCCTACGCGCCCGCCCTGGCCGCCGGACTCGGCTTCGGAGCCGGCCGGGCCCTCACCCCGGCCCTGCGCAGGCTCTCCGGAGACGGGGAGCGCTGGGACGATCAGCTTGCGGGGCGGCTGAGCGGCATGACCGTCGTGTGCTCCGTGCTGATCGCCGCTGCCGCCTGCGCGGTCCCGCAGTAGCGTCCCCGCCCGCCTCACCGGCCCACCCAGGACGGGGCCGGACACCGCATTGCGTCACGTCACACAACTCCCTTCAGTTTACAGGCCAGTTGTGCCGGAGGTCTGGTCCTGTGGCAGATGGTGATGGTGTGGACATGCCACGGAGAGGGGGGCCAAACTCGCCTCAGTCCTCTAGCGGGGAATCGGGAAGGACTCACAACGGAGGCGCCATGTTGAGGCGTACGATCCAACTCGCTCTGTCGATTGTCATGATCATGGTGGCTACGATTGGGGGGGTGCTGGCCACCGCCGTCCCGGCCCAGGCCGACGAGTGCTACAGCTGGGGCCGCACCCTGTCCGAAGGGATGTCGGGCGCCGACGTGACCCAGCTGCAGATCCGGGTGGCCGGGCATGTCGACTACGGCGAGATCCTCTCCGTCGACGGCAACTTCGGCCCGCGGACCAAGGCCGCGGTCACCAAGTTCCAGCAGGCGTACGGCCTCGGAGCGGACGGCGTCGCGGGTTCCCAGACGTTCAGCAAGATCTACGCACTGCAGGACCCGGACTGCACTCCCATCCACTTCACCTACGCCGAGCTGAACCACTGCAACTCCGACTGGTCCGGTGGTGCGGTCAGCGCCGCGACGGCCAAGTCCAACGGCCTGCGCACGATGTGGAAGCTGGAGGCCCTGCGGCACGCGATGGGAGACGTTCCCATCTCCGTGTCCAGCGGATTCCGCTCGACGGCCTGCAACAACGCGGCGGGCGGTGCCTCGAACAGCCGGCACCTCTACGGTGACGCCGCCGATCTGGTCGGCAGCCCGTCGTTCTGCGCGCTCGCCCAGCGGGCTCGTTCGCACGGCTTCGGCGGCATCTTCGGCCCCGGCTACCCCGACCACAACGACCACACCCACGTGGACGGACGCACCAGCCGCTCCTGGTCCGCCCCCAACTGCGGCGTCTGACCGGCACGTCGCCACCGCACCCGCACAGCAGCCCGCCTTCTCCGGGCCGGAGTCCGGCCCGGAGAAGGCGGGCCCGCACCGTCCGCAGGGTGCGCGGCCGATCAGGCTCCGACTCCGTCCACGGGCAGGCGCCGCCCGCGGCCGAACCGGAGCAGACCTGCCGAGCCGCTCTCCCTCACTCTCCCCCCGCATTCGAGTAGGAGTGAACCGATGTCCTCCCGGATCCCCTGGCGTGCCCGCGCCGGAACTGCCCTGCTGGCGGTGCTCGCCGGTATCGGCGCGTTCGCCGCCCCCGTCCCCGCCCAGGCAGATTCCCAGCCCGAGGGCCTGCAGAGCGTCACGTACCGCGGCTACCGCATCGAGGTGCCCGCCGAATGGCAGGTGGTCGATCTGGCCGAGAACCCGCGTGCCTGCCTCCGGTTCGACAGACCCGCCGTCTACCTGGGCGAGCCCGCCGAGCAGAACGACTGCCCCGTCGGAGTCGTCGGCCGTTCGGCGGGCATCGTCGTGGAGCCCATCACCGCCCGCTCCGCCGGCCAGGCGACGGCGGCGACCGCGCGGACCCAGCGCGGCAGGGCCATCGCCCCGTCCGCCGCGTCCAAAGACGACACCATCCAGATCGCGGTCGAGGACGCCGGCGTCCTCGTGACCGCCGCCCACACACCGGAGACGGAGAACCTCGTACGCGGCATCCTCGCCTCGGCCGAGCTCACCGGGGGCGCCGAGCGCACCGCGCTGCCCCGCGCGGCCCAGCAGTCCGACACCACCGCCCTCGCCGCGGCCGGACCGCAACCCGGCAGCTACGTCGGCAAGGGCTTCGACGCCTGCACCGCGCCCTCGCAAGCCGCCATGAACGCCTGGCAGGCGAGCTCGCCGTACAGCGCGGTCGGCGTCTACATCAGCGGCTCCTTCCGCGGCTGCGCCCAGCCGAATCTGACGGCGAGCTGGGTGACCAGCCAGACCAGCAACGGATGGCGTCTGTTCCCCATCGATGTCGGCCGCCAGGCCCCCTGCACCAGCTACTCGCTGAAGATGTCCACCGATCCGGCCACGGCCAAGTCCCAGGGCGTCACCGCGGCGGCCGGCGCCATCACCGCCGCTTCGGGCCTCGGCCTCCCGGCAGGCAGCGCCATCTACAGCGACATCGAGGCGTACACCTCCACGGCCTCCTGCAAGGCGTCCGTGCTGTCGTACCTGTCCGGCTGGACCGAACGGCTGCACAGCAGCGGCTATCTGTCGGGCTTCTACTCCAGCGCCGCCTCCGGCATCAAGGACGCCGCCGCCGAGTACAACAACAGCGCCTACACACGGGTCGACCACCTCTTCTACGCGTGGTGGAACGGCGCCGCCGACACCAACACCGGTTCCTACGTGCCGTCCACCTCCTGGTCCAGCCACCAGCGGATCCACCAGTACGCGGGCGAGGTCACCGAGTCCTACGGCGGCTACTCGATCAACATCGACCGCGACTACCTGGACGTGGGCAACGGCACCCCGCCCACGCCCACCTGCACCGGGGCGAACCTCGACTTCACTGCGTACACCACCGTCCAGAGCGGCGCGACCGGAGACCGGGTCAAGGCGGCCCAGTGCCTGCTCAAGGCCGCCGGCTTCGACCCGGGCACCCCGGACGGGATCTTCGGGGCCGACACGACCACCGCCGCCCGGAACTTCCAGGCCGGCAAGGGGCTCACGGCGGACGGTGCGGTGGGCGCGAAGACCTGGACGGCCCTGCTGTCCCGCGGATCCACCCCGACCGTCCAGAGCGGCTCGACGGGAGAGGCCGTCACCCGGCTGCAGCGCGCCCTGACCGCCGCGCTCGGCCGGACGGTGTCCATCGACGGCGTGTTCGGCTCGGGCACCGCCCAGGCCGCACGCGACTACCAGTCCTCGCGCGGGCTGGGCGCCGACGGCATCGTCGGCCCCGCCACCTGGGGCGCCCTCCAGTCCGGAAAGTGAGCAGGCGAATGAACAGGAAAGTGAGGCAGAAACCATGAGACGACTCGCACGCATCGTCACGCTGTTCACCGCGTTGGCGGGCCTGCTCCTCGGACTGGCACTCCCCGCGCAGGCCTTCCCGCAGGCAGCGTTCCCGCTGACCAGCGACGGCAACCGAGGCTCCGACGTCGTCGCGCTGCAGCACCTGCTTGCCGCGCACGGCCGCCCCGTGGCGGTGGACGGCGCCTTCGGCTCGGGTACCCAGAGCGCCGTGGTGGGCTTCCAGCAGTCCAAGGGTCTGACCGCGGACGGCATCGTCGGGCCGGCCACCTGGAGCGCGCTCGCCATCACTGTTCGACAGGGCGACAACGGGCCGGCGGTGACGGCCCTCCAGTCGCTGCTCAACGCCAAGCGGGGCGCCGGACTCTCGGCCGACGGGGCCTTCGGACCCGCCACCGGCACCGCCGTCCGCACCTTCCAGTCCCATGCGGGAATCGGAGCGGACGGCGTCGTCGGACCGGCCACCTGGCAGAACCTGCTGTGGCACTACGAGAACGTCAACTTCGGCGGAAGCACGATGTGCGCGCAGAGCCCCGACGGCAACGCGGGTGCCCACTGGGCGACAGCCGGCGCCGTCGGCCAACTGGAGGCCGCCGCCGCCACCTTCGCCGCCACCGGGAACGGCAGACTGCCGGTGGGCGACGCGGGCTTCGAGCACGGCGGGGACATCCCCGGCCACGGCAGCCACGAAGTCGGGATGGACATCGACGTGTGGCCCGCCCGAACCGACTCGGCGCAGTGCACGGCGGGTCGTATCACCTGGCAGTCGAGCACGTACGACCGCGCGGCCACCCGCAGGCTCGTCCAGGAGATCCGGGCGAAGGCCCCCGGTCACGTCCAGCTGATCTTCTTCAACGACCCGCAGCTGATCTCGGAAGGGCTGACCACGAGCTACGCGAACCACGACAACCACCTGCACATCCGCTACCGGTAGCGAGCCGGCCGCGGGACCCGGGCCTCGCCCGCGGACCCGCGGCCGTCCGCAGCGCTCAGCGGATCACCAGCGTGGTGCCGGCCACGGCGGGCACCAGTTCCCCGATGACCGGATGTCCGGGTATCTCCCCGGCGACCAGCAGCCCGCCGGAGGTCTGTGCGTCGGCAAGCAGGTGCAGTTGGTCCTCGCTCGCCCGTCCCGGGTCCAGGTGCGGGTGCACCCATTCGAGATTGCGCCGGGTGCCGCCGCTGACGTACCCGGCGCGCAGGGACTCCCAGGCGCCGTCGAGCACGGGGACGGCGGCGGCGTCCACCACGGCCGTGACGCCGCTGGCCCGGGCCAGCTTGTGCAGATGCCCGAGCAGCCCGAACCCGGTCACATCGGTGGCGCACACGGCGCCGGCTTCCAGGGCAGCGGCACTGGCCCTGTCGTTGAGCGCCGTCATGGTGGCGACGGCGTGCGCGAAGACCTCGCCGGTCTGCTTGTGGCGGTTGTTGAGTATCCCGATGCCCAGCGGTTTGGTCAGGGTCAGCGGCACGCCCGGCCGGCCGGCGTCGTTGCGCAGCAGCCGGTCCGGATGCACCAGGCCGGTCACGGCCATTCCGTAGAGCGGTTCCGGGCTGTCGATGCTGTGGCCGCCGCCGACGAGGCAGCCGGCGCTGCGGGCGACGTCGAGTGCTCCCGCCAGGACCTCCCGGGCCAGCTCTGCGGGCAGTACGTCACGGGGCCAGCCCAGCAGGTTGAGCCCGACGACGGGCCGGCCGCCCATCGCGTAGACGTCGGACAGGGCGTTGGCTGCGGCGATCCGGCCCCAGTCGCGGGCGTCGTCGACAACGGGCGTGAAGAAGTCGGCCGTCGACACCAGGGCGGTGCCGTCACCGGTGCGCACCACCGCGGCGTCGTCGCCGTCATCGAGTCCGACCAGCAGCCGGTCCTCGTCGCTGCCAAGGGCCTGTCCGGGCTTCCGGGGCGACAGCAGCCCCGCGACCATCGTCTCCAGCTCCCCCGGAGGGATTTTGCAGGCGCAGCCGCCGCCATGCGCGTACTGGGTCAGCCGCAGGGGCGTGTCCGGTCCGGCGGCGGGGCCAACAGTCGTCATACGGCGATCATTTCACCTCTTGCCCCAGCAGCGTGCGGGGATCACACTCTTGTCCCGGAGGCGTTGGGCGGGCTGGTGCCCCTCCCGATCTTCAAAATCGGTGTGGTCCGGAATCCGGGCCAGGCGGGTTCGATTCCCGTCCGCCTCCGCTGACTTCGATCGGGGTGGCGCGGGTGGCGGACGAGACGCAGCAGCCGCCGGCGGACATCCGGCGGCAGGTACCGAGCACCACAGTGCTCCTCGGCGATCCCCTGCTGAGCGAGGCGTCCGCACGGCTGGGCAGGCCCATCGTCAAGGCCGCGGTCGCCACCGCCCAGCAGGCCGTACGCGACGGACGGATCGGCCCGGGCGATGCGGTCCACGCCGTTCTTGCCGCGCTCCCCGCACGCGCGGCCGGGCTGAGGCCCGTACACAACGCCACCGGCGTGGTGCTGCACACCAATCTGGGACGGGCCCCGCTGTCGCGGTCCGCACTGGAGGCGATGGCGGCGGCAGGCGGATACACGGACGTCGAGCTGGACCTGAACACCGGCAGACGGGCGTCGCGCGGCCGCGACGCCCTGGCGGCCCTTCGGGAAGCGGTACCGGCCGCAGAGTCCGTGCACGTGGTCAACAACGGAGCCGCCGCCCTGGCCCTGGCGGCGGTGACGCTGGCTTCAGGGCGCGACATCCTGCTGAGCCGGGGCGAGTTCGTGGAGATCGGCGACGGTTTCCGGATACCCGAACTGCTGGCCTCGTGCGGCGCCCGGATACGCGAGGTCGGTACCACCAACCGGACCCGTCTCGGCGACTACGCGGACGCCGTCGGCCCGGACACCGGCTTCATCCTCAAGGTCCACCCGTCGAACTTCACGGTGAGCGGCTTCACCGGGGGAGTGGACGCCGGGGAACTGGTGTCGCTGGGCCTGCCCGTGGTGGTCGACATCGGCTCAGGCCTCCTCGCGCCCGACCCGGTGCTGCCGGACGAGCCGGACGCGGCCACGGCCCTGCGCGCCGGGGCCACGCTCGTCACCGCCAGCGGGGACAAGCTGCTCGGCGGTCCGCAGGCGGGGCTGGTCCTCGGCCGGTCCGCCGTCGTCGAGCGGATGCGCCGCCATCCGCTGGCCCGCGCCCTGCGCGTGGACAAGTTCACCCTGGCCGCGCTGGAAGCGACACTGCGCGGTCCCGAGCCACCCGTGCACGCAGCCGTGCACATGCCGCTGCCGCAGCTGCGTATCCGCACGCTGCGCCTGGCCGAGGGCGTTGCGCGCCGAGGTCTGGACGCGCGCGTCGTACCCTGCGAGGCGGTGGTCGGGGGAGGCGGCGCGCCCGGTACCGCTCTGCCGTCCTGTGCGCTCAGCCTCCCCGAGGACCTGGCGACGCCGCTACGCACCGGTGAACCGCCCGTGCTCGGACGGGTGTTGCGCGGAAGGCTGCTCCTGGACCTGCGGTGCGTACCGCAGGCGTGCGACGGTGACATCCTCGCCGCGGTGCTGCGCGCGGCGGGGCGGTGATCATGCGGGTCATCGCGACGGCCGGACACGTCGACCACGGCAAGAGCACACTGATCCACGCGCTGACCGGCACCCACCCCGACCGGCTGGCAGAGGAGCGGCGCCGTGGTCTGACCATCGACCTGGGCTTCGCATGGACGGATCTGCCATCGGGTGAACGGCTTGCGTTCGTCGACGTCCCGGGTCACGAGAGGTTCGTACCCACCATGCTGGCCGGCGTGGGGCCCGTGCCCGCCGTGCTGTTCGTCGTCGCAGCCGACGAGGGCTGGAAGCCGCAGTCCGCCGAGCACCTCGCCGCCGTGGACGCCCTCGGCGTACGGCACGGACTGCTGGCCATCACCCGCTGCGATCTGGCCGACCCCGGCCCCGCCACGGCGCAGGCAAGGGACCGGATCCGCTCCAGCACCCTCGGCGACGTCGAGGCCGTGGCCGTCAGCGCCCGCACCGCCGCGGGCCTCACCGAGTTGCGCGCCGCCCTCGACCGGCTGGCCGCGCGGCTGCCGGACGGGGACGCCGACTCCCCGGTGCGACTGTGGATCGACCGGTCCTTCACCGTGCGCGGCAGCGGGCTGGTGGTCACCGGCACTCTCGGTGCGGGGCGGATCCGCAGGGGCGACGTCCTGGTGACCGCCCGCTCCGGCCGCCCCGTGCGCGTCAGGGCGCTGCAGGCCCTCGGCGAGGAGACCGGCCTGGTGCGGGCCACCGCCCGGGTCGCCGTCAACCTCCGGGGCCTCGACAAGGAGTCGACGGGCCGCGGTGACGCCCTCCTCACGCCCGACAGCTTCCTGCCCTGCCAGCGCTGCGACGTGCGCGTACACAGCGGAACACCGGCGGCGGCGCTGCCCCGCTCCGCTGTCGCCCACATCGGCTCGGCGGCCCTGCCGGTACGCGTACGGCCACTCGGTGCGGATATCGTCCGGCTGACCCTGCCGGTGCCGCTGCCCCTGCGCATCGGTGACCGCGCGGTGCTGCGCGATCCCGGCCTGCGGCGGGTGCTGGCCGGCCTGACGGTGCTCGACCCTCAGCCACCGGAACTGCGGCGCCGTGGCTCCGCCGCACGGCGGGCGGTCGAGCTGGGCGACGCTCACGGCACCCGGGGAGAGGCGGACGAGCTGCGGCGCCGGCTGGTGGTCAGGCGCGGGGAGCTGACCGCGATGGGGGTGGCCGTCCACTCCACGCCGGTCTCGGGCGACTGGCTAGCCGACCCCGCCCACTGGACCACCCTGCGCGCCCGGCTGGCCGAACTGGTCGCGGTGTACCGCTCCGAGCGGCCCACCGAGGAGGGCATGCCGGTGGAGGCCGCTCGGCATCGTCTGGGGCTACCGGCCGTCTCCCTCGTGGAGGCACTGGTCACGCCGCCCTTGCGGATGAGCCGCGGGCGCGTGACCGCCGGGCCCGCGGTACAGCCGGCCGCTGTGGCGGACGCTGTGCGCCGGCTCACCGCTGAGCTCGACGGGCAGCCCTTCGCCGCCCCCCACGCCCAGCGGCTCGCGGAACTCGGCTTCGGCCGCCGTGAGCTCGCCACGGCGGTCCGCCACGGAGCGGTACTGCGGCTCGCGGAGCACGTGGTGCTGCTGCCGGACGCCCCCCGGCTGGCCGCCGACCGGCTGAGTGAACTCGACCAACCGTTCACCGTGGGAACGGCAAGCCGCGCCTTGGACACCACCCGACGCGTCACCGTTCCCCTGCTGGAGCACTGCGACGGTCAGGGCATCACCCAGCTGCTTCCCGACAAGCGCCGCCGGTGCGCGCCCCGCAGCCGACCGGTGTCGGTCACCGCATCACACTGAACTCCGTGTTCCCGCTGGAACTGCCCGGTCCTTTGCCCATGCGGGCCGAGGTGCGGTACCGAAGGCGTATGACTCGTGACACAGGCCGAACCTCTTCTGCCCGTGGTCAGCATCATCCAGGTGGCAGCGGGCACTGCCGGTCCTTGTCACTGCTGCAGGACGACGCGCTCGACTTCCCCGACCGGCTCTTCGAATCTGGCGAAGTACCGGGCCAGGGGTTGGTTCACCGGAGACGCTGACGTTGTTCGCACCACGCAATTCGCTGCGTACGGCCAACCGGCGCTCCAGGGTGGCGACACCGCGGTTCCTCACACCCGCCTGCCCGGCGTCCGCGCTCGGCTCTCTCCGCATGCGACCGCGACGAGGTGGACGGACGATGAAGCCGATGAGTGGAGCAGAGGTGACCAAGGGGGATGTCCTACCGGGCATGAGCGATGCCCTGGTCGTGCTGAGCCGTGTCAACAAGCACTTCGGCGCGCTCCATGTTCTCCAGGACATCGACCTGACCATTTTCCGGGGCGAGGTCGTGGTCGTCATCGGCCCGTCCGGCGGCGGTAAATCAACGCTGTGCCGCGCCATCAACCGGCTGGAGACCATCGACTCGGGCGAGATCGCCATCGACGGCAGACCGCTGCCCGCCGAGGGCCGCGAACTGGCAGGGCTGCGCGCCGATGTGGGCATGGTGTTTCAGTCCTTCAACCTCTTCGCCCACAAGACCGTGCTGCAGAACGTCACTCTGGGCCAGATCAAGGTCCGTAAGAAGGACAGGAGGTCGGCCGACGAGCGGGCGCGCTCTCTGCTGGAGCGGGTGGGCGTGGCCTCCCAGGCGGACAAATACCCGGCCCAGCTGTCCGGCGGACAGCAGCAGCGCGTGGCGATCGCACGGGCGCTCGCGATGGACCCGAAGGTGATGCTCTTCGACGAGCCGACCTCGGCACTCGATCCCGAGATGATCAACGAGGTGCTGGAGGTCATGCAGCAGCTCGCCCACGACGGCATGACGATGGCCGTCGTCACCCATGAGATGGGCTTCGCCCGTTCGGCCGCCAACCGTGTGGTCTTCATGGCGGAGGGCCGGATCGTGGAGGAAACGACGCCCGACGAGTTCTTCAGTAACCCGCGCAGCGAGCGCGCCAAGGACTTCCTTTCGAAGATCCTCCACCACTGAGCGGGAACACGTTCGAACCGCTCACGCCCCCCACACCCGTTGCAGCAATCCCCCAGGAATGATCACCATGAACCCTCGCAAGACCACCGCCGCGGCTGCGGCCGCACTCCTGCTGTCCCTGACCGCCGCCGCCTGTGGTTCCGACGGTCGCAACGACACCGCCGCCGGCACCGCGGCGGGCAGCGGCGCCGACACGATCACCATCGGCATCAAATTCGACCAGCCAGGGATCGGTCTCAAAACCCCGGACGGCAAGTACACGGGCTTCGACGTCGATGTCGCGACGTATGTCGCCAAGGAGCTCGGCTTCGAACCCGGCGACATCGAGTGGAAGGAAGCCAAGAGCGCCGACCGCGAGACGCTGCTCCAGCGGGGCGACGTCGACTTCATCGCCGCCTCCTATTCGATCAACGACGAGCGCGAGAAGAAGGTCGACTTCGCGGGTCCCTACCTGCTGGCGCACCAGGACATCCTCGTCCGTGCGGACGACGACTCCATCAAGAAGCCCGAAGACCTGAACAACAAGAAGCTCTGTTCCGTCACCGGGTCCACCTCGGCGCAGAACGTCAAGACGGAGCTGGCGCCCAAGGCGCAGTTGCAGGAGTACGGCGGCTACTCGGAGTGCATCACCGGTCTGGAGAACGGGGTCATCGACGCAGTGACCACCGACGACTCGATCCTGGCCGGTTACGCCTCCCAGAAGGAGTTCGAAGGCAAGTTCAGGCTCGGCGGATTCAAGCTGAGCAACGAGAACTACGGCATCGGCGTCCAGAACGGCAGTGACCTCAAGGCCAAGATCAACACGGCCCTCGAGAAGATGGTCGCCGACGGCACCTGGGACAAGTACGTCGACAAGAACTTCGGCCCGGCGGACTACAAGAACGAGCCCGCACCGAAGATCGGCGTCATCGTCACCTGACACGGCGCTGACCGGCGCGCCGCCCCGTACGGGGGCGGCGCGCCCCACGCTCCACCCACCCGGAAGTGCGGGAGATCGTGTTCGACTTTCTTGAGGGTTACGACCTGCTGGGAGCCTTCTGGGTGACGGTGCAGCTCACTGTCTACTCCGCCATCGGCGCCCTGATCTGGGGAACGCTCCTGGCTGCCATGCGGGTCAGCCCCGTCCCTCTCATGCGCGGCTTCGGCACCGCCTATGTGAACGTCGTGCGGAACATCCCTCTGACGGTGATCATCATCTTCACCTCGCTCGGACTGTTCCAGACCATGGGGGTCAGCCTCGGAGCGGAGGACTTCGAGACCATCAACTTCCGGCTCGCCGTGCTCGGCATGATCGCCTACACCTCCGCATTCGTGTGCGAGGCGCTGCGCTCCGGCATCAACACCGTGCCCATCGGGCAGACGGAGGCCGCGCGCGCCATCGGTCTGAGCTTCCCCCAGGTGCTCAGGCTCATCGTCCTTCCCCAGGCATTCCGCTCCGTCGTGGGCCCGCTGGCGAACGTACTGATCGCCCTGACGAAGAACACCACCGTGGCCGCCGCGATCGGGGTCGCCGAAGCAGCGGCCCTGATGCGGGAGATGATCGAGAACGAGGCCCAGCTCATCCTCATCTCCGCCATCTTCGCGGCCGGATTCATCTGCCTCACCCTGCCGACCGGGCTGTTCCTGGGCTGGGTCAGCAAGAAGGTTGCCGTGAAGCGATGACCTCCGTCCTCTACGACGTACCAGGGCCCCGCGCCAAGCGGCGCAATGTCCTCTACACGATCGTGTTCCTGATGGCACTCGGCCTGGTGATCTGGTGGGTGATCCAGAGCCTCACCGACAAGAACCAGCTGGAGTGGGCGAAATGGAGGCCCTTCTTCACGGACTCCCGCGCCTGGTCCACGTACATCTGGCCGGGGCTGAAGAACACACTCATCGCTGCCGCGCTGGCCATGGTCATCGCGCTGCCCCTCGGGGCGCTCTTCGGTATCGCCCGGCTCTCCGAACACTGGTGGGTTCGCGGAGCGGGTGGAACCGTCGTGGAGTTCTTCCGCGCCATTCCGGTGCTGATCCTGATGCTCTTCGCCAACGCGGCGTACGCGGAGTTCACCGACGTCAGTCCCGACAACCGGCCGCTGTACGCCGTGGTCACGGGGCTCGTCCTCTACAACGCCTCGGTGCTCGCCGAGGTGGTGCGCGCCGGAATCCTGTCGTTGCCCCGTGGGCAGACCGATGCCGCCAAGGCGATCGGCATGCGCAAGGGCCAGACCATGACGAACGTGCTGCTCCCACAAGCGGTCACCGCGATGCTGCCGGCGCTGGTCAGCCAGCTGGTGGTCATCGTGAAGGACACCGCGCTCGGCGGCGCTTTGCTCGGCTTCTCCGAGCTTCTCGCCTCGGTCCGCCCGATGAGTGCGAACTACGGTGCCAACACGATCGCTTGCTTCACCGTCGTCGCGGCGATCTTCGTCGTGTTGAACTTCGCGCTCACCACGTTCGCCTCGTGGCTGGAGCGCAGGCTGCGACGCGGAAGGAAGTCCACCGGCGCGGTGGTCGGCGTCGACGCGGTTGCCCAGCTCGCCACTCCCGGCGAGCCCATGGAGCCGGGCGGACCCGGAGCCGTCGGCGGCGGATCGAAGGACGATGGCCCCCGGTCGTGAACCGGACGTGAGCCGGTCCCGGAGCGGCCGGCTTCGTTGCTGTCCGAGTTGGACGGCGTGGAAGTGCCGCAGTGCACCGGTCTTGTGGCCGGCGACGTGGACAAGGGTGATCCCCCGGAACGGCTGCCGATCACTTCGGATGTCCAGGCCGAACTGGCAAGACCGGCCGATCGGTTCCGGTCGTCGCTCGACTGGGAGGGCCCACCGAATCCGTCTCCTTGGGCCCAAGGAACAACAGTGTCGGGGTACGGGTGAATGTTGCTCTGGCAAGATTTTCGTAGCCGGAGATCATCCCGAACCGGAAGTTGCCCGGTTTGCCGGATGGGTAGCCTTTGCGTGTGTTCTATTGAACTGTCGAAGTTGTTACCACACTTGGCCGGGTTGCTCGATCGGTACTCCTCTACCTCGACTACCTGCAGACACGCTGGGACGAAGGCGAACACAACGCCAAGATTCTGGGAATGGCCGGTCACGGCTCGCTCGACTTCACACGGGCTGTACGACATCCCGTGAGTTTCCCTGAGCCCTGCTGAGTCCCCAGCCCCGTGGCCAGGGGTTCCTCCTCCTGGTGTGCTCTCCCGCCAAGTGACGCAACTTCGGGATTCTTGAGGCGTTCTCATCTCGTCCGACCGATCTGCGGTCCGGGTGAAGGTGAGGGGGCTCGGGTTGGCGGCACTGGCGGTCGTGCGGGACCCCGCGATGTGCGGGCTCCGGTTTCGGCGGAGGAGCTGGAGCAGTTCGAGACCGACGCGCTGGCCGGGTTCCTGCTCGCGGGCGTGGGCCGGGCTGACGGACGGCACCATCCGCGGCTGTTTACCGGCTGGGCCAGCGAGCTGACACCTGCCGGAAGTTCGCTCCGATGGCCACAGGGAGACCGGGTAGCGCCGCCTATGGCGTTGCGGAGAGTAGAAAGTCGGCGAAGTGTTGCGTCAGGGGCTCGTCTGTGAGGGGTTCCAGGAACATGAACTGGCCCTGCGGGTTCACCTCAAGCCATACGGGCTCGCCCTCCGGCGTCAGCTTCAGGTCCACCACACCCATGCGCAGACCCAGTCGGTGCAGGACCGTGCGCACTCGTCGGGCGATGTCCTCGGGAACAGGCCAGCGGGATATGGGCACGTTCAGGTCGGGGCGCCAGTCGAGTTCGTCTGTCTCGATGAGCGCGGCGAACATCTGGTCGCCGAAGCAGTTGAGCCTGATGTGCCGTCGGCCCTCGATGTACTCCTGGTATGTAGCGGGGCACACCTCGAAGGACGACTCCGGGATCGACTCCGGGTTTTCGATCCAGCGGGTATAGAGGGATGGACCGGGGGCCCCGACAACGGGTTTGACGATGGTCCGCCCGACCTGCTGGGTGAACGCGACGACGTCCTCGCGTGACTGTGAGACCAGGGTCCGCGGCACCCGGATTCCGGAATCCCGCGCCACCGCCAGCTGATACACCTTGTCAGAAGCCCGGTCGGTTGCATCAGGTGGGGAGATCCACTCACCCTGGAAGGCGGCGGCCAGGGTGCCAGCGAGCGCTCCGCGGCAGTCGTTGTTGACCAGCCTGACCTCTTGGGCAGCGGCGGGCTCGGACGCGGTCATCTGCTGATCAGCCTTGGCCCGCCGCCACCACAGAACCGCCGCTTCCTCCGGGGACACGGTCACACCCTCGGACGTCAGGACAGTCGCGGCGCCGACGCCATGCGCCTCTTCGTCACCGTGCGAGCGCCAAGTCACGGACGCTCTGCCGCTTACCGCGTCGCACTCGACGATGTGGAACTCGTGGCCCCGGCTACGCACCGCATGCTGGACCGCGATGGCGTGCAGGTCACCTCGGAAGGAAATGGCCAATATCATGCCATGTCACACATGTCGGAGCAGCAGTTCGGCCCGCACCCTGTTTCGCAGGCCCGAGCCTCGAGAGTGTCGGCGTCGATCTCCATGCCGGTGGTCTGCCGCACCATCACTTCCCACGCGCGAAGTTGCTCAGGCGTCTTCAGGGAAACGAAACCCGTTGCCTGAGTGCTAAAGACAACGGGCGGAGCCATCTTGGCGAATCCCTCCGCCTTCTCATCCAGGGGCTCGCCGAGCGTGAAGCCTTCCATCGCCCTCTCCTATCACAAATGGATGCAAACTTCCCTTCACTCCAATGAACCACCACTGCGTCGTCGACGCATCTCGGTCCACGTGGGGCCATGCCAGGTGCTCAGACAACCGTGCGAGATCCCGTGAGTTCCCCCGAGTCCTTGTCCCCGTGGCCAGGGGGTTCTGTCTCCTTGGGGCGTTCTTCGAGCCGCCACCCGAGCTGGCCTTCAGGATCCACCATCGTTTCGGGCACGAGCTGCCTCTGGTCGAACGACTTGCCGAACCTGGTCGACGACTGCGACGTCCTCGAATACGGCGACATAGCACCGGCCCAGGTCGACGTCGATGTCACGACCGAAGCTCTTCGGCTTGCACAGTGAGCCCTTTCCAACCCGGGGTGGGCGGGCATGTGAGCATCGGATCGGCCGGTCAAGTGCCTGCCTGGAGCCGTTCGGAGTGGTTCGCCTCGTTGTTCCGCGGCGCTCGCCGGGTCATGCGAAGGTTCCAAAGCTTGTTTCGCCACAGGTGCCGCTCGCTGGTGGCTTCGAAGCCGTAGTGCTCGTAGAAGCGGATGGCTCGCTCGTTGTAAGCGGTGACCCATAGGCGGATGGGTGCGCCGCCTGCCCAGGTGAGGAAAGCCGCCATCAACTGTCGTCCGATGCCTCGGCCCTGCACCTGTTGCAGCAGGTACATCGGCCCGAGACTGATTGTTTCGTCCCGGCGCCCGCACAGGAGGCCGACGATCTCGTCCCCATGGCGCACGACACGGCAGAAGCGCTGCGCGGGCTGGCGCTCGACCTCCTGGATGAACCGCTGCCACTGGGCGATGCCCTCACCGGTGACTGCGTCGGCGCGATGCGCCCGGATCCATGCTTCGTCGATCCCCGCGTCCCGATTCCAGGCCGCCAGGAGTGTGTGGGCAAGGGCTGGGGCGTCCTCCCCCCGGACACTGTCGATCAAGTAGTCCACGTGGGCATTGTTCAGCACGGACCGTCGAGCTGTCGTGCGGTATTCGTCGCCCGCTCCTGGCGCGTGCGGGTCCGTTCCTCGCCTCAGGCCGGATCGAGGGATTCAGTTGGCTTTGTGGCGCCGGTAGTAGCGGGCAACGCGGGCCCGGTTGCCGCACCGGGAGGTCGAGCACCAGCGGCGACGCGGATGGGCTTGCAGGAACAGCATCACGCAGCCTTCGCCCTCACAGATACGGACCTTGCGGACCGCCGGATCGGTCAGCAAGCCGACCGCGTCCTCTGCGAGCAGGGCGGCCAGGCGCGTGCCGGGTGCGCCGGGACGCTGGGAGGTGAGGGTGACTGAGCCGCCGTCCCAGACCAGTTCCTGGATGGCGGGCGCGGCGTGCAATGCCGCGTTGAGGCCGTCCAGGGCCTTCGGGGGTGGACGCTCGCCGTGCCGGGCGGCGTGCACGGCGGCCGCGATGTGCTCGCGCACGGCGTGTACGGCAGCCAGGTCTGCCTCGGTGAGCGCCGCCCCGTCCGATGTCGGCTCCGGGAAGCGTTCAGCCTGGAGGCTCAGCCATGACCGCAGCTGGGTGACGTCGGCGAGCAGGTCGACCGGGCCGTCGGCGGTGTCGGGGCGAGTGTTGACCAGGTCGATGGCCAGGGGCTCGCCTGTCAGTGGAGTGGGATCAACCATGCACCTAATGATACATGGGCACGTTGACACATTAGCTTGAGATCGGTTAGAACTAATGCATCATCTCGACGGAGAGGCATGTGAAATGGCGCCGCTGGTCTTCCCCCGCATCGTCCACCGCTACGTCGAGGTCGACGGCGTGCAGGTCTTCTATCGCGAATCGCTTCCGGACCGGGCGGACGCTCCGGTCTTGTTGCTGCTGCACGGATTTCCGTCGGCCTCCCACCAGTTCCGGCGCCTCATCGACGCACTCGGCGCTCAGTACCGGCTGATCGCCCCGGACTACCCGGGCTTCGGACACACCCGGGCCCCCAGTGGCTTCGCCTACACCTTCGACCGCCTCGCCGACATCACCGAGGCATTTGTGGAACACCTCGGTCTGACCAGGTTCGTGATGTACGTCTTCGACTTCGGCGCCCCCGTCGGCTTCCGGCTGGCAACCCGTCACGCCGATTGGATCGCCGGCCTGGTCGTGCAGAACGGCAACGCCTACCAAGAGGGCCTGTCACAGGGCGCCCGCGACTTCATCGAGCTCCGCCCGGACGTCCCCGGCGACGAAGGCATCATCCGTGACCTGCTGACCCTGTCCGCCACGCGCGGCCAGTACGAGGGCGGCACGAGCGATCCCGAACTCGTCGCCCCCGAGGGCTGGACCCTCGACCAGCACTTCCTGGACCTTCCCGGACGCAAGGAAGCCCAGATCGCCCTGGCCTTCGATTACCACACCAACCTGAAGCACTACCCGCAATGGCAGGAATGGCTGCGCAAGCACACCCCGCCCACCCTCATCACCTGGGGCCGCAACGACCAGTTCTTCCCCGAATCTGGCGCCCACGCCTACCTGGGCGACCTCCCCGACGCCGAACTCCACATCCTCGACACGGGCCACTTCGCACTGGAGGAGAACCTCCCCGAAATCGCCCCGCTCATCGCCGACTTCCTCGACCGCACCTGGACCTGACCAGCCCTGCCGCCGGACTGCTTCCCGATACGAAATGTGCCGACCGGGTTGAACGGGTCGGCGACTGGCTTCGGTGGGAGTGGACGGTCGGTGTCCTGTCGCACTCACCTCGAGCGAATCTCGCCGAAGTCTCAGTGACTGTGGCGCCGGGCCCCATCACGCCGAGATGGTGGTCACTGCTTCCGATCTCCATGCGTGAACGGGCCGCTCGCGGGGGCTACGCATTTATCGACGACGGTCTTCTCGCCGGCGGCCGAGCCCTCCAAGCAGAGCCGTCCGCCCTTGTCACGCAGGTCGAGGAAGAACCGCGTGGTCGCGCCGGACTGCTTGAGGTTGTGGATGCGCTCGTCGACATAGCCGAGGTCGTTGAGGATCGTCCTGACCTTGGCGGGGGTGGGATCCACCAGATTCCAGAGCGCCTGGGCGATGCGCTCTTCATGGAGGGCGCTCGCGCACCAGTCGCGAGCGTTCAACTCCACTTCCGGCCCCGCCGTGGGGGCGATGGGCTCGATCGCGTCGCTCGGCGGTGTCTCCACCGAACCGGGCGGCAGTGTCTCCGTCGGACCGGACGGCGGCGCCTCTGGCGGGGCGCTCGGGGGACACGACTGCGCGAGCGTGTCCAGCATCGCCGTGAAGGCCGTGTCGGGCTGGCCTCCCACGGCGCTTGCGCGCGTGCTCTGCTCTCCTCCGGCGTTCGCCTTCTCGGTGCCGCACGCGCCAAGTGACAGCACAGCGACGGCTGTTATCGCGAGGGTGAGCCGCGGGCGGCGCGAGGAGCGGGCGAAAGTGCTGGTTGAGGCAGCGATTCGTCTCATGTGCACAGTCTTTG
The DNA here is from genome assembly GCF_042736635.1 of Streptomyces sp. NPDC060035. NCBI lineage: Bacteria > Bacillati > Actinomycetota > Actinomycetes > Kitasatosporales > Streptomycetaceae > Streptomyces > Streptomyces sp. NPDC060035. Next base: position 340,714 of record NZ_JBHWVO010000006.1, on the reverse strand, counting down.
ATCAAACGGCCCCCCGCGCGTGAGTACGCGTACCTACGTGGGTAGGGGCACTCGCTCAAACGTCCCTACGCTGGTCTGCGGGACCGGGCGAGCCCTTCGTATGGTTGGCCCACCCAGGGGCGTCGCGGTCATCGCCGATCAGGTCCGTTTCCGGCGATACCTGAACCCCTTACGCACCGGCGACAAGACCGTCATCGACCTGAAAATCCTCACCGGCCGACGCATGGACCTCGTCGCCGAAGGCACCCCACCCGCACCGTCAACCGGCTCCGGGCCCAGCTGTCCGGGATCTCCCCGGGCCTGGAACGGGCCTTGGATCTCACCAACACGGCTCGCTGCCCTTGCCGACCGGCTACCAGACACCCGCCGCCCTGCGCCGGCTCGGCACCAAGCGTCTGGAGGCCTGGCTGCGCAACCGCAAGGTTGTCCGCGCCGATCAACTCGCCGAGACCGCGGTCCATGCCGCCGAACGCACACCATCTGCCCGGGGAGAAGCTGACCGCCCAGACGGTGCACACGCCGGCGAGGACCCATGAGACCTCTCCTCCTACGGTCGGCTCTGCTGGCTCCGACCCGCCCGCACAATAGTTCGTGAAGAGAGAGCAGAGCCATCGGCCGGGCCCCCACGCACCTCTGGGGCCAACGGCAGTGCTCTGGGACACGCAGCACGCGGGCACACATCGCAGTCGGTGATGCGGAGCCGGAGCCTGGTGGCACGCCTAGAGCGCGGCGGCGAGTCCGAGAAACGCCAGGTAGTTGCGGGGATGGCGCTCGTAGCGGGGGCTGAGTCTGCGGTAGCCGGACAGCCACGACATGGTCCGCTCGATCACCCAGCGTCGACGTCCTAACCGTTCACTTGACTCGATGCCCTTGCGGGCAATACGCACGCCAATGTGCTTGCCCCATAACCATTTCCGCAGGTGAGGTACGTCGTAGGCCTTGTCTGCATGAAGACGTCGGGGCTTGAAGTAGCCTCCGCGGTAGGGGTCGTGTCTCGTCTGGTGGCCCTCGACCATGGGCTTCAGTGCGAGAGCCTACTGTCGTGGACGTTCGCGGCGGAGAGGCCGACGACCAGAGGCAGTCCGTTCGCGTCCGACAGGACGTGCATCTTGGAACCCGCTTTACCTCGCTCCACGGGGCTCGGGCCTGGGAGACATCGATGAGGCCGGTGTCGTCCAGCCGGTGCAGAACCGCTTCATGGAGACGGCCCCAGACGCCCGCTCTCGACCAGATCATGAACCGCCGGTGCACCGTCGACTTCGACACCCCGAAGCACGGCGGCAACGCCCGCCAGGGAACAGCCACTGACCAGCACATAAACTATCGCCGCGAACAGCGTCTCATCAGGCGTGTTCTGCGTGCCGCCACCCTGCGGCCGTACCCGGTCCTCCGGAATCAACGGCCTGGCCAGCTCCCACAGCCCGTCCGGAACAACCCAACTCCAAGTCCCCTGACCCATAAACAGGTCATACCCAACTCACCACGTAGGAGACCGTCTAACGAGTTGGTGCGTGATAGCGGGTGAGGCGTGTTTGGCTTGGTCGTGGCCTGTTGTCAGGCGTTGTTGGTGCGGTCGGAGACGAGGCCGGCGATGGCTCGGTAGGTGTCGGGCAGGCGGTCGCGGCGGTGGGTCCAGCGCGTCAGTTGCTTCCAGCGTTTGTGGTCGGCGAGGGCGTGTTCGATGCTGATGCGGTCGGACGAGTGGTCGTGGCGGTCGCGTTCCCACTGTTCAACTCTGCCGGGCAGTGCTCCCGGCCACGGCTTTCTGGGCGGTGTGATCGCTTGCCCGCGGTGGTCGCGGCTCAGGCCGAGGTAGCCGTCGTCCAGGAGGACCTCGACCGCGGAGAAGTGCTGGAAGCAGACGGCGATGCCCTCGTTGCGGGTGGCCGTGGCATCGTGCATACGTCCAGGTCGCAGGGCATCGGTCCATAACGTGCGGCCCCGCCAGTCGGCAACCACGGTGGCCTTCATGGTGTTCTGCTTCTTCTTGCCCGACACGAACGCACGGCGACCGCCGCGGTTGGCCGGCGGCCTGCGGACCTGGATCTCAGTGGCGTCCAGCCGCAACTCGATGCCTTCGGCCTGGGCGTAGGCAAACACGTCCGGCAGCGTCCGCAGCCGCAGGCCGGGGCGGTCGGGGACCGCGCAACCCCGCTCGGCCAGGAGCGGACGAATCTCCCCGCCCGATTGACTACGTTCGCCACACTCGGATCATGCCACCTGCCCGGCACGACGCCTCACCCGCTATCACGCACCAACTCGCTATTTGAGGTCCCCGGCCGGAACGGGGCAGGACGCGACCGCCCGGGGACGGATCGGGACTTCTACGCAGCCGTCAGCACGGCGGCCAATTCATCCAGGCTGTCCGACTGCCAGTCGAAGGAGTCGGTCTGCTGCGGAGGGTCCCCGCCCGGTCGCTGAACGTAGGCGGTTCGCATACCCATCGCCTGGGCTCCGCGAAGATCCCAGGCGTGGGCGGCGACCATCAGCACGCGGTCCGGTGGACATCCTGCCGCGTCGAGCGCGAGCTGATAGACCTCCGGCGCGGGCTTGTAGGCCTTGGCGTCCTCGGCGGACAATGCCTGGTGCCAGCGCAGCCCCGCATATGCGTTGAGACGAAGCAGGGTCGAGCGACTGGCATGGGTGAGACCCAGTACGGGAAATCGCTGGGCGAGGCGTGCGAGGCCGGCGGGGGCGTCGTCCCACGGCTTCAGGCGCTGACTGGCCGTGGCCAGGAGTTCGATGGCCGCCGGGTCGGTGAGTCCGGCTTGGCCGGCCACCCGCTCAGCTGCCTCGCGGTCGATGACCTCCGAGTTCGCGTAGGCCCGGCCTCTCCCCCCGATGTGTTGCTGCTCGTGCTCGACATGCTCTCGCCACAGGGTAACCAACTGGTCGACGGCCACCTCGTCGTACGCGGGCACCGCATTGCACATGGCTGCTCGCAGTCCGCCCGGCTCGTCGACCATGGTGCCGAGGACGTCGAAGACAACGACCTCGATGTTGTATGCCTCGGGGTTGCATCCCTTGGGCATCCGCCCTCCCAATTTCTATATTCAGGCGCAACGCGGCCCGGTGTATCTCACTCCAACAACGCTGTTGGCCAGCACAGCGTGACCTGAGGGAACGGCCCGGGATCCCTATTACTCCATCAGTGGCATGTCATACGGTGTCCGCATCGGTAGCGGCATTCGCGCCGACGTAACAGTCGTGGCCCAACTCCATTTGTTTTCAAGCGGGCCGCCATGGGGAAGCCCTTCAGGCCGGACGGCCGGGCCGGCAGCGCGCCGCGCGTAAAACTCCGCTCCACCGCAACAGTTGGTGCGGGTGGGGCGAACCGTCGCTCCAGCAGCAGGAGAAGGCGCAGCCGGCCAGGCGCTGGGTTGGCGGCAGCGAACCACCGTCAAAAATAGGAAGACAGTTTGGGAGGGGCCGAGTAACCTGGACCGCCGTACGCGAGGGGTGTGTCAACCGGCGTCGCATGACAGCGCGTTGTGTCCCCGGGGAGCCGCGCGCCCATGGCGCTGGAGCGTCACATCAAATCCACAGGAGCGCCGGAAGTGACCGAACCGATATCGCTGAGGCCGGAGCTTCATTCACCAAGAACGTCGCCGCGAATAACCACTTCACGCCGTCGGCCCGTTCACCCCGTCGGCGAGATGGAATTGCTCCGCGGTCCCAGCTCATCTCCGGATGTACGGACCGGTACAGCAACTGTCGCAGGTATACCGCTGGGTGTACCGTTCAATGGTGACTATCAGCAGCGGGACCGCCGGTCGAAGCAGCAAGCGACGCGGCATACAGCATCTGACCCCGGCCGGCGTCAAGATCCTGGAGACCGCTTCCCGGCTCTTCTACGAGCAGGGGATCCGCGCTGTCGGCGTGGAGGCGATCGCAGAGGAGGCAGGCGTCACCAAGAAGACCCTCTACGACCGCTTCGGTTCGAAGGAGGATCTCATCGTCGCCTACCTGCGCGCTCGTGACGGCCTGTGGCGTTCCACTCTGGTGAAGCACGTCAACGGTCACGACGGCCCCCCAGGGCAGAAGATCCTGGCCACCTTCGCCGCCCTGCGTGACTGGATGCTCGAACGGAACCTGCGAGGCTGCGCCTTCATCAACGCGTCCGTGGAACTGCCTGAGGATCACCCCGGCCGGGAGGTCGCCCGCGACCAGAAGGCCTGGCTCCTCGCCTACCTGGAAGACCTCGCGACGGCGGCCCACGCCAAGGACCCCGCCGCACTGGCCGCCCAGGTGCTGATCCTTCATGAGGGCGCCTCCATCACTGTTTCCATGCGTTCGGTGGATCGGGCGGTCGATCGGGCCGAGCAGGTAGCCGCGATCCTCATCGAGAGGTCACTTTCCGCGTGACCCGCGCCGCCCCGGCCTCGAACGCTGAGGGTGCGCCCGGTCTTCGGACGGCCGGCCGTTGGCCGGAGGACGCGTAGCAGTTCCCGTCCCCGTGCCCTCGGTGAACTCTCCAGGGCTCATCACGGCCTTGCCCGTGCGGATCTACGCGATGAGGGACGAGAGAGCGGGCGAATCCAGCGCGGACACCGGGTCGGCCGCAAGACGCATCGGCTGCGCCCGCTCAGGCTCACCGTCCAGCTGCCGTGCGAGGTCGGCCGCATACGCCCGCAGCAGGTCGTGCATGAAGTAGTGCCGCTCGTCCTGGCGCCGGATCAGATGCGCGCTGGCGAGGCTGTCAAGCAAGCGCAACGCCTCGTCCTGACTGAAACCCGCGGTCGATGCCGTAGCTGCGGCGTCGATCAGCTGGCCGGGGAGCAGGCCGAGCAGCCGGAACATGCGAGCACTCTGCTCGTCGAGCGCTTTGTACGAGGTGTCGAATGTGGTGCGGAGCACTACGTCACCCTCGGCCAGGTTCAGCCGGGCATGCTCAGTCTTGAGTTCCGTGGCAAGGGTGTCGGCGCTGCGGTGCTGTTGGCTCACGATGTGCTCGGCGGCCAGGACCATTGCCAGGGGGAGGTGGCCGCAGCGTTCTGCCAGTACGGTTACTGCGGCGGGGTCGGCGTCAGCACGCACGTCGCCGATCATCGCGCGGATCAGCGTCGCGGCCTCCGGCCGGCACAGCTCCGTCAGGGGCAGAGTGACGGCGTCCACTCGGGATAACAATCCCGGCAATCGCGAGCGGCTGGTCACCACGACGGCGCATCCCGGTGAGCCGGGCAGCAGGTGGTAGATCTGCTGGGCGTCCGCGGCGTTGTCCAGTACGAGCAGTATCTCGCGGCCGTGCAGATACGAACGGAAGGTGGCGGCCCGTTGGCCCAGGTCTTCCGGGATGCGCTCGGTGGGCACGCCCACAGCGCGGAGCAGGTCCTCCAGAACGTCGAACGGGGCGGCCGCGGTTCCCAGCTCGGGACCCTCGAGGTTGACGAACAGCTGCCCGTCGGCGAAGTGACCGTCGCTGACGGCTTGATGCGCCCACTGCACTGCCAGCGCGGTCTTTCCCACCCCTGGCGGTCCGTTGATGACCGCGACAGGTACCGCAAGGGACTGCGCGTGGTCCTGTAGCCGGCTGTTCAGACGGCTCAAGCAGTCGCGGCGCCCGACGAAGTTACGCTTCGTTGCGGGAAGTTGGGCCGGCTGGACCCATCCTTGCTGCTGACGAGTGGTTGCCTCCAGGGCTGAGGCGATGGTGGTGAAGGTATATCCGACGTTCAGAACCCGGTCGCAAGCCTCCGCGAAACTCACCGACGGTGTTCGCTTGTCGGTCTCGACCTTACTGATGTGGCCCCGGTTGAAATGCACTCGACCTGCGAACTGAGCGAGCGAAAGCCCTCGCTGCATCCGGTGAGCCCGTAGCAATTGCCCGAACGTCGCGGGAGCTCCGGCATCCGCCGGGCAGTCGGCTCCTTGGTGCGGAAGCTGGGTCGATGCTGAGCCCTGCGCTGGTTCCCGTACCACCATCAAATCCCCCAAAATGATACAGAGTGTCTGAAGCGCCCAGCCCCAGAGTGAAGTTGGCGCGTTGGCAGTGCGCGCTCCATGGCTGATCGGGCTCCCGTGCCACGCTGTGCGGGCGGCGGGGGGCCGTAGACCTGGCGATCCAGGTCGCATGGTCGGAACGTGCTTGGCGGGGTCGCGCATGCGTGCTGGCAGACACTCGGGCTTCGAGTGCACTGCTGAGCGCCTGACTGACAACGCTGTCGAACCTGGCCCGGCCCATGAGCTGGGACCGCCCAAAGGCTGACAACATCTGTGGCGGCGCTAGGGGCCCGTCGTCGAAGATGGCCGTGGGACCAGGACGGAGCTGCCGTTCATGTTGTCGCCAGCAGATCGTCGAGGGTTGGGAAGCGGTCGGCGATGCTGTCCGGCAGGAACCGGGCGGCGCAGCCGTTGTCTTCCTGGAAGAAACGGATGGCGGTGTAGCTCGGACGCGCTCCCGCATCGAACCAGTGCGCCGTCCGGCTGGGTACGCACAGCAGGTCCCCCCCTGTGCACAGCATCGCGTGCACGTGGCCCGCGGCATGGAGATAGAAGCAGCCGGCCCCCACTACGACGAAGCGCACCAGATCTTCGTCGTGGAAGTGCTCCGTCAGGAACTTGTCACGGCCGGGGTCCCTTTGCTGGGGCCGGTCCGGGTCGGTCGGCGCGGAAGTCATGCGCGCGATGTCAACGACTTGTGAGCCGCCCTCGGCGCTGACGTGGTCGATGTGGCTCCGGTAGGCCTTCATGATGGTGGAGTCGTCGGCACCGGCCGGAATCCTGCGGGCGGCGTGCCACCGCGCGAAACGTACACCGATCCTGAGCAGCTCCTTGCGGATGACATCCAGGTCGTCGGTCCGCACTTTCGCCGTCTCGGGTGCGTCCTCCGGCATGATCTGTAGCAGCGTCACCGTGCGTTCACCGTCGCTAAACCAGGGCCGTCGACGCTCTCCAGCAGCAGGCGACTGAGCTCTTCAGCACACTCCAGCCTGCTGCACGCCTCGTCGGCGTCACGGCCCCAGGTGAATATGCCGTGCCGCTCGATGAGCAGAGCCAGCGGGGCGTCGGCGGTCGGCTCATCGAGACCGAGACAGGTGATCACGTCGTTGGCGATGCCGGGCGCATCGTGCCAGTCCTCAATGGCCGGCAACACGGTCAGGCGGGGATCCGACACGGCGAGGCCGGTCGCCATTCCGAGCTCCTGAAAGTCCACTTCGCCACCTCGACCGGCGCTCCCGGCGAGAGCGGAAATAGCCGCGGAGCACGGTGTGTCCGCGTGGATCACAGCGCCGCAGTCGGGCAGTCGCTGGTAGATCGCGAGGTGTACGGGAGTTTCGGCGGGGGGCCATTCGACCTCCCCGAGCAACGGCAGCCCTCTGAAGGGATCAACCATCACTGTGTCCTGACGAGTCATCATCCACTTGCTGAGGTCGCCGGCCGTGATCACGGCCGCTTCACCCGATCGCATCGAGATGCTGCCCGACGTTCCTGGCATCCAGCCGCGCTGGTACAAGGACTGGCAGGCGGCCGAGAGGTGTTCACGTTGCAGTTCGGCGTCCTCGCGGATGTAGACGGGCTTCACGGGCTCTCTTCCCTCTCCATGGGCGGGCGGTTCCGTCCTCGTGCGCCACGTGCCACCCCGCTGGCGTTCTGTTAGACCAACGACGCGCTGTCCGCCAGGAATTGAGGCCCCGTCGGGCGCTGTGCTGAACAGTTGGAGCGACACGCGTGCACTCCTTCGAGGGGGAGGCGATGACATATACCCACCGGTATAGCTACATGCTAGGGAGCCGATCATTCCGGTGTCAACGACCCCCCTCCGGGGTGGCCGGAAAGCCCTTCCTATTGCCTTCTGACGATATGTCTGGTAGAAGGCGGCCTCGGTAGAGTCGCAGGTCGCGTGCTTCACGGCGAGGGGGAGACCGTCGACGCCCGAGGCTCGGAGCGACCTTTCTTCCCGCGTCGATGGCCACAAAGCGCTCATGACTGCGTGGCTCGACGTGGCATCGGACAGCCCGGGATCTCTGGGCTGCCGGTCCGGATGCGGCCGCTGCCGCAGCGCGAGCCCACCGTTCGTGATGGTTCTTGCGGACACCTTCGAGGAGCTGTCGGCCCGGAGTGTGCGGAACGGCAACGGTCCCTCCAGCACGGGTTCCGGTGCCGTGTGATTCAACAGCAGGCACAGCGAGATCATCTCGCCCGCGACCAGCGGTTATGGGAGAGCCCCCGCAGAGACTCTTCACGGTGCCTCTGCCGTTGCATCCTAAGAGGCAACAGAGCGACCCTTTACAGCTTTCCTGGAGTTGACGATAGTGAAGTCACTTCCACCGGGATGCCGTTCCTCGTAAAGGGCGCAATCTACTTTCTGCCAATCCCCCCTGGGTGCAGGCCGGTTCGTGTGCCTGTCGGCTGTTCGCCGGTTCGGGGCAGGCCGGAAGCTCTCGTAGAAGTTGAGCTGTCGCCACGTCTAGGAGGCCGAGATGGTTAAGCAGATCGAATATGTCGAGCTGGTAGTTTCGCCGGGCGAGTTTTTCCAGGTCGGGGAAACGAAACGGATCAGGTCATCCATAGGGCTCAAGCTCTCGGATCATTCGTACCTTCCGAAAGCGGATGACCCGCGCGCCGATTGGGTCGCGAGCGTTGCTGTGCCGGCCTTCAAGACGCTTGCACAGATGGGCGTCCTCGCCCCGCAGTTCTGCACGATCGGGACGGGTGCAGGCTTGGACGTCCTGGCAGCTGTAGAGATATTGCAAGCACGTACCGTTGGTTTCACCGACCTCCACGAAGATGTTCTCGCACATGCGAGGGAAAACATTCAGAGCAACCTCCTGAGTCAGGATGTCGAACTGATCGGAGGTGCCGGGGACATACTCTCCCCGCTGGTCGGCAAGGTGTCGGAAGTCGATGTGATCTATGAGAATCTCCCCAATATCCCGATGATGGGGAGCGGTGATCTGGCTGATGGCCAGACGAGTTCGACCTTCATCGCGGAGCGCAGTGAGGAGATTCCCGGTTTCGCCGAGAAGAACCTTGTAACGCTCCACTACCTTGCTCTGCAGCAGGCACATCCGGTCCTTCGGGTCGGCGGTCGCGCGCTGTCGTCGATCGGTGCGCGCGTGCCGCTGTCCGAGATTCTGGCTCTCTCCGGAGCGGCCGGATACAACGGCAGCATCCTGACGTACACGTGGAAGGTCCAGTCCGAGCCGCACGAGGTGGTCGGCGGATTCGCCCAGTGGGAACGGGAAGGGCTGGGGCCGTTCCACTTCTACCCGGTGGACGTCCTGCGCGAGGCCTTCGAGGGAATTTCCGTCGCGGCAGCTGGTGCGCAGGCTCTGCAGATCGAGAAGGAGCTGTCGCCGTACGAGATATCGGCGGTGGATGCCCTGGCTCTGGTGGAGAAGGGTGAAAGGGTGGGTCATACGGTCGCGATTCTTGACTCTGTCAAGATCCCGGATTCCGCGCTCTGACCCTGCTTCTCCGCACCTTCGGCACGTTGACAGAGACCCGGTGAGGCATCCGGAAAGACACCGGCGAGGTCTTGCCCTGGGGATGGCGATGAAGGAGTCACCTCCCGTGCGTCCCCGCCGTGCACGAACCCCGCATCACGGTGCCCGATGCCTCACCGGTCTCTGCGACATACCCGACGAAATGACGCTCCACCGCACCCTGTTCCCGCCCTTTCGATTCACCCGTCATGCCTGGATAAATTCCTCCCGCAGCGCCACTCAGTAAGGAGTCGGCATGAATATCCAGTCGAGCATTGGCACGACGCCCCTCGTCGAACTGAGGACCTTTGATATTCCGGCCGATGTTCGGATATTCGCCAAGGTTGAATTCATGAACCCGGGAGGCAGCATCAAGGACCGCATCGTCAGCTACATCCTGGCCGATGCAGAGAACCGCGGCCTGCTCAAGCCGGGCGCGACGATCGTGGAGAATACCTCCGGAAATACCGGTGCGGCGATCGCGATGATCGCGGCAACACGTGGCTACCGCGCCATCTTGACCATGCCTGACAAGGTCAGCAAGGAGAAACAGGACGCCCTGCGCGCGATGGGGGCGGAGGTGATCGTCTGTCCGACCTCGGCTGCGCCCGGTTCCGCGAAGCACTACGTGACGTGCGCAAGGAGAATCCACTCCGAGACGCCGGGCTCGTTCATGCTGAATCAGTACGACAACCCCCTCAACGCGGAGGCCCATTTCCGCTCGACGGGTCCTGAGATCTGGGATGCGCTCGGTCCTTCGGTGACGGCGTTCGTCGCATCGGGGAGCACAGGAGGAACGATCTCCGGGACTTCCCGGTTCCTGAAGTTGAAGAATCCGTCGGTGAGGTCCGTGCTGCTCGATCCGGCCGGTTCCATCTATCACCGCTATTTCCGAGATGGCGTCGTTGATCCTTCGCAGGTCGCTCCGTATTTCGTCGAGGGCGCCGGTGAGGACCATCTGGCGGAATGCATGGACTTCTCGGCGATCGATGACGTGATTCAGTTCACCGACGCCGATGCCTTCGCCACGTGCCAGCACCTGGCGAAACGTGAGGGTCTCATGTGCGGCGGCACCTCGGGGGCGAATGTGTGGGGCGCTGTCCAGGTCGCCAGGTCACTGGCGGAGCCGGCAACGATCGTCACGGTCCTGCCGGACAGCGGAAACAAGTACATCTCAAAGATCTACAACCCGGACTGGCTGAGGCAGAACGGCTTCGGCTCCGATGAACTTCGCACACTGGAACCGAATCTGTAATGGGAAGTACACGGAAAAACGTGATCGCCGCGCTGACGGCCGCCCTGCTCTGGGCCTTCGCCTTCGTCGCCCCGGCCGCCGTCAAGCCCGCGAGTGAGCTACTCCTGGTCACCGGCCGGTACTCGTTGTTCGGCCTGTGCGGTCTCTATGCCCTGTACAGAGGCCGGAGCCAGCTCAGGCTGATGCCGGTCCGGCGGATTCTCTTCGGCCTGTACATCGGTTTCGTGGGGTACTTCGTCTTCTACATCTGCGTTTCCTACTCTGCGACGATGGACAGCGGCTTCATCACTGCGGTCGTCGTGGGATCCTCACCGATCACGATCGCAGTGGCCGGCAACTTCGCGGAAAAGCGAATGTCGTGGAGCGAGCTGATCGCACCGGTCATCCTGATCCTCGTCGGGCTTACTCTCCTCAGCGTCTCGGACTTCATTCAGGGGAAGGATTCGGGTGTCGCGAACGACTCAATCTTCGCGATCCTGCTGGCGATTATTGCCATGCTGACCTGGTCCTATTTCGTGGTCCGCAACGCCCAGTCGCAGCGGACCTGGGAGACGAAGCCTGACCCCATGATTTGGGCGGGTTTGGTGGCTATGGGGGCAGGTGGTGCTTCTATGGTGCTGTTGCCCTTCGCCATTGCCTCCACGCCTGACGAAACTTTTCAGCCATATCCGCTGTTCAAGATTATCGCGTGGTGCGTATTCCTGGGTGTCATCGCCTCCTGGTGGGGCACATACATCTGGGTGAAGGCGGCGGAGGGCATCCCCGTACCACTGGTCGGGCCGTTACTTGCCACGGAGACGATTTTCGGAGCGATCCTGAGTCTGCCGGTGGAGAATCGGATGCCCACCTGGACAGAGGTCGGCGGCGCCCTGTTTGTTCTCGCCGGAATCTGCGTTTACATGGTGTTCGATGTGAAGAATTCACGATCGAGAGGCAGCGGCGACAGCGACAGCGAAAAATCGCAAGCACAGGACGTGCCCGCGGTCACGTAGCGGGACGAGAAAAGAATGGTCATGATCGTTGGCCCGGCCCGACAGGGAGACAATTCCATGAGCAGCTCGTTCACGAACATCAAGCGGTCGCACGTTTTCTTCGAGAATTCCCCAGGGCTCAAGAATTACTACGAGGACTGGGCGTCGCAGTACGACGTTGACCTGGCCGATCAGAAGTGGGTGGCGCCGAGGGTCGCGGCCAACTTCGTGCACCTGCTCGCCTCCGCCTATGGGGCCCCGGACACGACCATCTTTGACGCCGGCTGCGGCACCGGCCTCGTCGGCAGTGTCCTGAGCACCCTGGGCAATTACGTGATCGACGGCGTCGATCTCTCGGAGAACATGGCTGCCGAGGCCCGCAAGACCAATGCGTACCGGAAGGTCTACGGTGGCGTGGACCTCGCGGCGCCCGTACGGGACGAGCGCCTGGGCCAGTACGGCATCGTAGTCAGCAGCGGCGTGTTCACGCTCGGTCATGTGCGCCCGACGGCGCTGCTCACCCTGATCGAGTACGCCCAGAACGATGGGCTGATCCTGGTGTCCACCCGCGGCAGCTACGCCGCCGAAACGGGTTTCGAGGACTTCGCCCTTTCGCGCGAGGTCAGTGAGCTGGCTTCTCTGGAGTTCAAGCTGAAGAACGCCAACTACATAGCCGAAGAGGGCGCCGATTACTGGGTCTTCCGCAAGACCGGACCGGCGCAGTAGCAACGGCACGAGCCGCTGATCTCGCGTGGGGCTGCCCGTCCCTGAGGCCCCCGGGCAACGCGACGGATGCGGTGAGCGACAGAGCACCGAGGGTACCGCCACGACCGGCCCGGCGTAAGAAACACGCGAAGCCTCTGGTGGGAACGGGGCGAAGAAGGTCCAACTCCGCCCACCAGGGGCCGCGCACGTAGGCCGATACCACGTGCGCCGCCGTGCTCAGGAGACCACGAGACGAAGAGTCACGAAGGGCGCACAGCGCACCACGTGCTGCCACGTGCCCACCTACCCGCCTTGGAGTGTCATGTCCCGCACCCTGTTCACCTCGGAGTCCGTGACCGAGGGGCATCCCGACAAGATCGCCGACCAGATCAGCGACACCATCCTCGACGCACTGCTGCAGCACGATCCCGCATCGCGCGTCGCGGTCGAAACTCTGATAACCACCGGTCAGGTGCATATCGCGGGTGAGGTGACGACCTCCGCCTACGTCGACATCAACACACTGGTGCGGCAGAAGATCCTCGACATCGGCTACGACTCCTCGGCCAAGGGTTTCGACGGCGGCTCCTGCGGGGTGTCGTTGTCGATCGGCGCGCAGTCCCCGGACATCGCGCAGGGCGTCGACACGGCGTACGAGTCCAGGCTGGAGGGCGCCGCCACCGGTGGGGCAGCCGACGAACTGGACCGGCAGGGTGCGGGCGACCAGGGCCTGATGTTCGGGTACGCGTCCAGCGAGACACCCACCCTGATGCCGCTGCCCATCGAGCTCGCCCACCGTCTCTCGCGCCGTCTGACGGAAGTCCGGAAGGACGGCACCGTCCCCTATCTGCGGCCCGACGGCAAGACCCAGGTCACCATCGAGTACCTGGGCAGCCGGCCGGTCCGTCTGGACACGGTCGTGGTCTCTTCGCAGCACGCGAGCGACATCGACCTGGACAGCCTGCTCACCCCCGACATCCGCGTGCACGTCGTCGAGCACGTCCTTGAGCAGCTCGCCGACGAGGGCATCAAGCTGGAGACGGACGACTACCGCCTCCTGGTCAACCCGACCGGCCGCTTCGAGATCGGCGGCCCGATGGGCGACGCGGGACTGACCGGCCGCAAGATCATCATCGACACATACGGGGGGATGGCCCGGCACGGCGGCGGCGCCTTCTCCGGCAAGGACCCGTCCAAGGTGGACCGCTCGGCTGCCTACGCGACGCGCTGGGTCGCCAAGAACGTGGTCGCGGCCGGCCTCGCCGCGCGCTGCGAGGTCCAGGTCGCGTACGCCATCGGCAAGGCCGCGCCGGTGAGTCTGCGCGTGGAGACCTTCGGGACCAACACGGTCGCCGTGTCGAAGATCGAGGCCGCCGTCACCGAGGTCTTCGACCTGCGCCCGGCGGCGATCATCCGCGATCTCGACCTGCTCCGCCCGATCTACGCCCAGACCGCCGCGTACGGCCACTTCGGCCGCGAGCTGCCGGACTTCACCTGGGAGCGCACCGATCGCACCGACGCCCTGCGCAAGGCAGCGGCGGCGGGCTGAGGTGGAACCCCGGGGGTGGCCCCGGCACACCAGCCAGCGGTGCGCGGCTTCCCCGGGCCGCGCACCGCTTCCCCGTGGCGCCTGTCACGGGACCCGTTCCATCCCCCATCCCGGCCTCAGGTTCAAGGAGTGCTGTCCATGCGTATCGCCGTGACCGGATCGATAGCGACCGACCATCTGATGGTGTTTCCCGGTCGCTTCGCCGAGCAGTTGATCAAGGAGCAGTTGGAGCGGGTCTCCCTGTCGTTCCTCGCCGACCGGCTGGAGGTGCGCCGAGGCGGTGTCGCCGCCAATATCTCCTTCGGGCTGGGGCTGTTGGGCTTCGACCCGGTCCTGGTCGGCGCGGCTGGCCTGGACTTCGCCGAGTACGACAGCTGGCTGCGGGCGCACGGCGTCGACACGTCCGCGGTCCGGGTCAGCGACACCCTGCACACCGCGCGCTTCGTGTGCACCACCGACCAGGACCAGAACCAGATCGCCACCTTCTACGCCGGCGCCATGGCCGAAGCCCCTCGGATCGACCTGGCGGAGATCGCCGGCCTCACCGGCGGGCCCGCGCTCGTCCTGGTCGGGGCCGACGATCCCGATGCCATGCTGCGGCACACCGCCACGGCCCACCGCCTCGGTTTCCCCGTCGCCGCCGACCCCTCCCAGCAGCTGGCCCGGATCGACCGCGACCAGGCCCGTCAACTGGTCGACGGGGCACGGTGGTTGTTCACCAACGAGTACGAGGCCGCCCTGCTGATCGAACGTACGGGATGGGCGAAGGAAGACCTCCTCGACCGGGTCGGTACCTGGATCACCACGCTGGGCGAGGCCGGAGTGTCCCTCGCCAGTTCAGGTGCCCCGGACCTTCGAGTGCCGGCCGTACCCACGGAGAGGATCATCGACCCCACGGGCGCGGGAGATGCCTTCCGGTCCGGGTTCCTCGCCGGCACGGCGTGGGAATGGCCGCAGGAGCAGGCCGCCCGGCTCGGCTGCGCCATGGCGACCACCGTGCTCGAGTCGGTCGGCACCCAGGAGTACAAGCTGACCTCGTCGGACCTGGTCGCCCGCATTGACCAGACGTACGGCAGTGACGCGGCCCAATCCTTTGAGCCGCAGCTTGCGCATGTGTCATGACTGTGCCGACGACATCGTCATCCACCATCCCATCGCCCAGGTTCTCGTTCGAGTTCTTCCCGCCCAAGACGGTCAAGGGTGAGCAGACGGTGTGGCGGGCCATCCGTCGTATCGAGCCGCTTGCTCCCGACTTCGTGTCCGTCACCTATGGGGCGGGCGGGTCTTCGCGAGAGCGGACGGTCGAACTGACACGGCGGATCGTGGCCGAGACGACGCTGCGTCCGGTGGCTCATCTGACCGCCGTGGGGCACTCGGTGGTCGAGCTTCGCCACATCATCGGCCAGTACGCCGACGCGGGGATCCGCGAGGTACTCGTCCTGCGCGGAGATCCGCCCGGCGACCCGAACGGCCCCTGGACTCCGCACCCGGACGGCTTCACCCACGCCCGTGAGCTGGTCGAACTGGTGCGTTCCCTGGGGGATTTCACCATCGGCGTCGCGGCCTTCCCGGAGAAGCATCCGCGCTCGCGGGACTGGGACAGCGACATCCGGCACTTCGTCGCCAAGTGCAGGGCGGGCGCCGAATACGCGATCACCCAGATGTTCTTCGACGTCGAGGACTATCTGCGGTTGCGCGACAGAGTGGCCGCCGCGGGCTGCGACGTGCCGATCATCCCGGAGATCATGCCGGCCACCGACGTACGCCAGATCCGCCGGTTCGCCGAACTGTCGCACGCGGCTTTCCCCGAGGATCTCGCGCACCGCCTCGATGCGGCCCGTGACGATCCGGCCGCAGGCCACCGGATCGGTGTCGAGCACGCCACTGCCATGGCCGGGCGTCTGCTCGCCGAGGGCGCTCCGGGCCTGCACTACATCACGCTGAACAAGAGCACGGCGGCCATGGACATCCACCACAATGTTCTGAGCTCAACAAGCCTCCATGTCTGATGATTTCACCGATTTCAAGGTCGCGGATCCGTCCCTCGCCGCGTTCGGGCGTAAGGAGATCCTCTGGCCGAGCATGAGATGCAGCGGGTGCGGCTGAAGGTCCCAGGCCGCGCCCGCTGTTCCACCAGGAAGGCGGGGGCCCGGCCCCCTTGCCTCACTTCGCCGCTGCGGCCTCTGTCTTCTTGGCCGGCTCCGCCACGGGCTCCGCTTTCTTCTGTGCGGGAGCCCTGCGAGTTGTGCTCTTGGCCGCTGCGCCGATTCGCCGCGCCGGGGCCACGGGCTTGGCTGCCGCCTTCTTCGCAACCGGCTTCGGCTTGCCCTCACCCTCCGGCTTGGCCTCCCGCTTCTCCTCGGCCGTCTTGCGCTTCTCCGTCTCCTCCTCCGTGGGCGGCAGCGGGCTGCGGCTGCTAGAGGCGTCGCGACGGTTGGTGGGTGCGCGAGTCCGCCGTGTACGTCGAGTGATTCGCCGCCGCCCTCTGCCGCTACAAACGACAGTGAGGATGGGTGATGGCACCGTCCGATGGCCTGACTCTCCAAACGACTGACGCTCAGGCTGTCCTCGATGAGAATTGTCGGCCGTCCGGGCGGTGCCGTCCGGCGCGTGGCCGGCCGGGCTTCTGTGACTTCATAGGAGCCTGGCTAGAGGTCCCATCACTGTCTTGTCCGTCTGCCCGACCGGCCCGTGCCCTCCCGTACTCGGCAGTCGGAAAGGCAGCGCAACTCAGCATGACAGCAGATGAGATAGCGGTGATCGGGGGCGTCGACACCCACACCGATGGTCAAAAAGGACATCATTGCGCTGCTTGAAACGGTTCGTCGCTCGCGAGATCTACCGGCACCTGCCCCACATGATCCACACCACCCGAACGATCCCACAGGCAACTTGACGATCTATAGGAGCTTCTCGCCCGCCTCACCACATAGGACATGGTCTAAGGGCTGTCGCGTAATCCCTGGTGGATCAGCGCACGGGACAGCCCTTAGGACCAGGTATACGCCGGATCTTCGCTGATCTTCACCTGCTGGGGGGTGCTTCTGGGGAAGGTCCAGATGCGGCCCAGGGTGCTGGTGGCGGTCACTGTGGTTGCGTCCAGAGTGACTTCGGTGAACGGATTGGACGCGCAGGAGACCGCGATCCATTCCAGGGTGTGGTGGTCATCGTCCAGGGTCAGGGCGACCCAGCCGATACTGCCGTGGTCCGATGATTCTCCTGCCAGGGCACGGCTTCCGCCGTAGACGCATGAGGCAAACGTCGTATCGACGTCCATCCATTCACTGGGGGTCCACGCGGTGGCCCGTAGGACCTCCCACCACTGCCAGTCCTCGGCACGCATGTCATGGAGCCGGCCGGCGGGAGAGAACCGCGTGAGACTCATGACCGACAGGGATCCGTCGGCGAACATGATGACGTCGCCGTAAGGCGCCTCCCGGGCGCGCCAGCGGTCATGCACCAGGTCAGCGTTGGGTGCAGCGTCGGGGAAGCTCACACCCGCAATGATGGCATCGGGGGAGCCCCGGCCGTGTGCTCATGGGCACGAACCGAGGTGGAGTCAACGTTGATGTCCCAGTCGATGTCGCCTGCGGCGTCAGTGACGGCCTGCACATGCGGAAGCAGCCTCTCCCAGGCGCCGTCTGCCGACCGAAATCATGTATCGCGTGCGCACGTCCGCCACCAACCGAAGCGTTCGAGAAGACACCGCTAGGCCGGGGAGCCCCCGTGCAAGACAGCGAACAGCCCCCGGGCTCGGGTGCCATCCAGCATGCGCCAGGAACCGGAGATGTGGCCGGTCGCTCCCTGCGGAAGGAACGGCGGACCATCCTGGGCGGGACGTAGGGCGCGGTGCAAGCGGAGGATTGCACCATGCGGGACAGCCAGCGCGGTGCTCTCCTGGTCGTCCGTAGCGGTGGTGGTAAAGGCTGCGGAGGTCGCGCCTTCACCGGTGTAGGAGCAGGAAACTTCTCGGTCGGGGGTGTCGCTGGTGTTCTGGTCCTGGGCCTGGGCCCGGCCCTCGATCAGGGCGAACAACTGGGCGACCGACACCGGGTCGTGGCAGCCGTCGTAGGCCCAGCGCCGCCCCAGCACCCCGTGCTCCATGGTGCCGACGAGGGCGTGCTCCGACCCGTCGAGCGGGGTACCGCGATAGGTGAGCGGCACCAGGTAGGTGGTTGGGTGGGAGCCGGAGGCGTCGGTGACCACGATGAACTCGATTCCCACCTCACCCTGCGGGTCGTCCAGCCGGAAGCCGCCGGACTTGGCCAACTCCGGTTCGCCTGCGCCGCCCCGGTACCACGGGCAGGAGGGGAGCCAGGAGGTGAGCAGTTCCAGCTTGGTCGGTTCAAGGGCGGTGCGGTGGATGACGGCCATGCCGAAGGATCTCTCCCGTTGCGAAATGCGGACGCTCATACCTTCCCACCTCTGCGGCGCCGACAGAGTGGTGCGGCCGGACAAGATCGAGGAGACAGGCCTGAGCATCGGGCGTCCATCGCGGCCTCCCATACCGCCTCAGCAGCGGGGCTCGCTGTCAGTCAGCGGTCGAGGAGCTGCGGGGCGCCTGCGAGATCCTGCGCGATCCATCCGCTGGTCGATGCTCTGGTGAGGGAATCGGCAAGCAATGACCGCGATGGGCGGGTTCTTGAACTTGCCATGCGGTGGTGTCACGACCCGCCCGCCGGTCTGGGCGCCAGGACGAGGCGAGGCGAATCGGCCCAGGCCCGCGGGCGCGCGAGCAGCGCACCTCACCTCGTCGCCCGGTCCGGACAGGCGCCGCTTCGAATGCGGAAACCTCGTCGAACGACCCGAGACTCACGCCCGCTTGCACGGAGACAACCGAGCCACTGATCTTGACAATCGGTCCCCCTGGGAAAGCATCGTGGCGGGCCCGTGCGCAGCCGACTCGAGTCAGCCGACCGCTTCGAGGTGCGACGCCAGATTGGCCAGTGAGGAGGCGATGCCGGCCTCGTGGTCCGCTTGGTCGATGCCGGGTGGCACGTCCGTGGCAGTGACGGTCACCTCTGTTCCGTCACCGGCTGCGGTGAGGTGCCAGGTCATCGTCATGGTGCCTGTGTACGACGGGTCGTCGGCCTCGAAATCGAACGACCCGCCGAAGAAGCCGGCCCGGAATCAGGACGCGACCAACAAGTCCCCATGACGTGCCGATCCACAGGTCCTGACTGTTTCTCAGGGCATGCAGTGTGGCGCGCGTTGTCGGTCCTGGCTGCACCGGAATGTCTGCCTGTCTGGGGTTCGGGCACGCGGTGAGGCCGGCATACGGTCCCGCTGTCGCTGTCGCTGCCGATGCGTCCGCGCTGATGGTGGCTCGTGCCGGGGTGCCGCCCATGATCCCTCCAGGGTCCCAACTCGAGCTAGCACTCCAACGCACTTCGTGATCATGAATTGAGTCGTCGCTGGTAGTGGCTGTGGCGGGCTCATCAGCCGGCGCACCACGGGGCTCTCGCGTACCTCCCCAAGATCCGCCGCAAGCCCGTCAGGAGAGCGCCGAGTCAAGATGTGGGATTGGCCGACGGTAGTCGTAGTGGACCGCGTTGAGACAGAGCCCAGTCCCGTGGCGGTGAAGCCGGCCTCCCTCTCGGCGACCGTCTTCCCTGACTGGTGCGCCGACGCGACCGCGTCGGGACTGAATCCCCGGCCCGCTCCGCGGTCGTCCAGCAGTTCTGGCGCAGAAGGCCCGCCAACAGTTTCAGCACCAACCGCCCGGCCCACCCGCCGGGGTTCGATCCTGGCGGGCGGGGGCCGGCGATGCGTCCCATCGGTCCCCTCGAACGCCCCCGGAGACAGACGGGATGTATGCCATGACCTGCGGCCTCCAGATGATCTTCCGTCTTCACACCGGTGATCACGGGCGGCCGTACCCGTACCCGGATCGGCCCGGACCTGTGTGATCGGCCGACGGGCGGCGAACGCCGGAAATTCGGGCGACGGCCACCGACGCGGCTGACACGCTGGCGCACGTGACCCAGCCCGTGACCACGAGACAAAGACTTGCCGCGCTCCGCAGCTATGCGGCCGTGAACGGTGAGGACTTCACCGGCCAGAACCTCGCTTCCGCTCGCACGTCGCGGCTGCGGTTCACCCGCTGCTCGTTCATCGGGGCCGATCTGCGTCACGCCACCCTGGACGGGGGCTGGTTCAAGTTCTGCGACCTTAGCGGCGCAGATCTGCGCGGGGCTTCACTGCGTGGGGTCAGCCTGGCCGGATGCGATCTACGGGATGCTGACATGCGCGACACCGATCTGACCGACGCCAGGCTCGGAAGCGTGAACACTGGCATGCCCCCTTTCGGACTGACCGATGTCACCGGTGCCCGGTTCGAGGGAGCGTCCCTGCGTAATGTTCAAGCGGAAGGCGTGATCGGGTGGCCACCCGGGCATGGAGGTAACGAGTAGACCCTGCCTGGCAGCGGGCCGATCAGAACACCGGTAAAGCTGAGGTCGAGGGCCGGCCCTCGTCAACTGAGGTGCTCAACGGCACTCAGTGAGAGCACGATCCACAGCTGGCGGACCAGCCGGTACGGGCGGCTCAAGCACCGAAGACACAGACGAATACCGTGACGTGCCGCTCCCCGCTCGCCCTTGATCCAACGGGCGACGTCACGGTGGCCACGCCACTTTCGGTGACCACGCCACGTTCGAGGCGGCCGTCTCCCGGGCCCGCGACTTCGGTCGAAACGCGGCGGGGCCTTGCGTCGGGATGACACGACCCCTGCCGGGTGCCGGTCACCCACTCCGATGAATTGCTTGATAAATCCCGCACGCGCTGGCATCGTCGCCCCTCGTGCCCGAAGCAGATACGCCTGAGAATCGGGATTCCGAAGCGACTCAAACCGATGCAATATCGTCGTCGAGTACCGGTCTCGCGTCCGGGCAGCCGCTCCGTTCCCCCGCCTTCCGGTGGTTCTTCGCCGGTTGGTCGATCTCCATGGCCGGCAGCGCCATGTCGCCCGTCGCGCTGGCCTTCGGTGTCCTGGAGGTCACCGACAGCGCGGTATGGCTGTCCGCGGTCCTCACCGCCTCCATGGTTCCGATGATCTCGATGATGATCCTCGGCGGCGCCATCGCGGACCGCTACCGCCGCGACATCGTGCTGCGCCTCTCCAGCCTGGGTGCCGGCATCAGTCAGGCCGGCGTGGCGATCCTCCTCCTCACCCACCAACATCCCGCGTTCCTGCTGCCGTTATCAGCCCTCAACGGGATCTTCCAGGCGCTGACCACCCCGACGTTGCGCGGCATCGTTCCGCAGCTGGCGAGCGGACGCGGCATCCAGCAGGCCAACTCCCTGCTGGCCTCCGCCAGGAACATCACCCGGATGGTCGGCCCGAGTGCTGCCGGCCTGCTGACCGTCTCCGTCGGAGGCGGCTGGGCGATAGTTGCGGACGCCGTGTCCTTCCTCCTGGCGGCCGCCTGCTTCGCCCGGATGTCACTTCCCGACCTGCCACACCGCACCAAGGGCGGCCCGACGATCCTCGGCGACCTGCGCCAGGGCTGGGGCTACTTCAGCTCCAGGCCGTGGATATGGTCGGTGACGCTGGCCTTCGCCGTCTTCAACGCCGTCAACATGGGCGTGTGGCACATCCTCGGCCCTGTGATCGCCGCCGACACGATCGGCGCCGACGGTTGGGGCCTGGTGCTGAGCGCCCGCGGCGCCGGAGCACTACTCGCCACCATGGTGATGGTGAGGCTGACGGTCCGGCGGCCCATGGTGCCGGCCATGTGCTTGATGACCCTGGTCGCCGTACCGCTGATTCTCCTCGGCACTGGTGCGAACACCTTCTGGCTGGCTGCGGCGGCATTCGCTGCCGGGGTGGCCGCCGAATTCTTCACCGTTGTGTGGTCGACGGTTTGGCACATTCACGTCCCGGAACGGCTGAGCTCCCGGGTCGGTGCCTACGACGAGTTCGGGTCCTTTGCGTCGATCCCTGTCGGCCAGCTGTCCGCCCCGCTCCTCGCTGCGGCGTTCGGCGTCGCGGCGGTGGCCGTTACCGGTGGCGCCCTGACTGTGGTTGCCATGCTGCTGCCCCTGCTCCTGCCGTCGCTGCGGCGAATCGAACTGAACGCCTCCGAGGCAGACCGAGCGCGGTAGGACCGGCTGAGTGGCGAGGTGTCGGCAAACGTGGAACGCCGGACGCTCGGGCCCGTGGTCACCAACTCGCCGGTGGGCAGTGTCGGCAACCCGCGTCGGAGATCAACCTCGGTGAACGGTCCGGCCGGTGGATTCCGGCACGTGCGAGGCGCCGATCACCCGGGGACAGGTGTGAGGGCAGCAGAGTTGAGTCGGCCGATGTTGCGTCACGGTGTGAAGGTGAAGGTGAAGGTGAGCCCGCCGGTGGAGCTATGGCCGAGGTGGAGGGTGCCGCGATGGGGGTGGGCCTGCAGTTCGACGAGCTCGGGGCCGAGGCCGGAACGACGGAGCGGGGCGGGAGCCGCGGGTGGAGCGTTCTGTCAGCGCCTGGCGTCGGCCGGGAGGGATGCCGGGGTCGTCGTCGCTGATGATGAGCCGGGCCGTGCCGTTCTCTTCTTGGTGAGGTGCCCATCGACGGTTCCGTCGGGTCGGCCGTCGAGGGCTGCATTGTCGAAGAGGTTGTCCACGGCCGTACGCGGTCCAACGGGCCGGCCCTGGATCGTCACGAAATCGGCAGCCGACAGTTGGTCGGTGGCGGCGGGGTTCAGTCCGCCGGCGAGAGCGGTGGCTTCGCCGAGAAGTTCAGCGGCAGCAGGTCGGCGGGCTGCCTCTGCGGCGTGTGATCGGGTTTCCGGAATTCACCTGTCGGTCGTTCGGTGTACGGCCAGTGGCCCCTGTGGGGAGATTCTCCCGCTACTAGCGTGACGCCTCCGTCGAAACTCTCCACCCACTCGGAAGGTGTGCGATGTCCTTGCTCACGTCCCCGCCCGTCAGGCGGGCGCTGCGCCCGGTAGTCACGGTGCTGGACCGCAGGATCAAGCGACTCGCCAGAGCCGAGAACGCCGAGCTGCGCAAGGAGCTGGAGCTCACACGGCAGCAGCTGAGCGGCGTGTCCGTGACCACCTACGCCATCGAGCTGTTGCTCGGCCGCGCCGGACGGGGCAGCCATCGGATGCCCACCAGGACCCAGATCGGGAAACTGGCCGACGAGGTGCGCGAGGTCACGGGTGTCGACACCGCCGAACGCCATATCCACCTTGCCTACCGCACTCTTGTCGTGCTTGAGGCGCTGGGTGCCGGACGGGTGGCGGGCGGCACGATGAACGTCGTCGGCAAGCTGTCCACCGTCCCGTTGCTCAAGCCGCCGAACGACGAGGTCCTGGAGATCGGCACCCTGCACGGTCTGTTCGCCGCCGGCCTCGCCCGGCAGCTCATCAGGGCGGGCCACACTCCCGGTCTGACCATCGTCGACCCGCTGGCCGACGTACAGCTCCAGCCCGGTCATGTCGTCGGCGCCGACCCCTCGGGCACCCCGATCGCGGAACAGGTGGTGCGCGCCAACCTCACCCTCTCCGGTCTGCCCCCTGAGCGACTCCGCCTGCACCGCGGCTTCTCCAATGCTCCGGAGGTCCGCTCCGCTGTCTCCGATCGCGAGTACGGAGTGGTCATCATCGACGGTGACCACTCCGAGGACGGCGTACGGGAAGACCTCCGATGGGCCGAGACCATCACGGCGAGCGGCGGGGTCGTCGTCCTCGACGACTACATGGACAAGGGCTGGCCCGGGGTCGCCGCCGCAGCGGAGAAGCACCTCGCCGGCGACACCCGCTTCACCTTCATCGGCCGCACCGCGACCTCCGGCTTCCTTCGAGCCCGCTGAGGTCGTCGGTTGCCGAGGTGATGGCTCAGTGGCGGGCGGCTTCGGCGAACTGCTGGATGAGGGGTGCCTCGACGTGGGCCATGTGCTGGATCTCCTTCGGGCCGACGCTCTCAAGTGGCGCATGGATGAGGCACTTCGGTTCCTCGACGCCCAACGGGGCGATCTCCGCACCGGGAAATCAGGACGGCCGGCGCATCGGCCGCGGGCCCGCCGGACATGACGGAGTGAATCCCGCCCGCCGGTACGTCGACCTCGACGGCATGTTTGCGAGGCCGCGCAGCGGCGGGGTGAGCGGATCCGGAGTGGCGCGTGGAGCACGAGCGGTACGGCCGCCGGACCGGCGCCGCCGCCACGGACGCCTCAGGAAGTGCCCCGGCAGCGCTGCTTGCCCTCGCGCGCAGCGTGTCAGGGGCGGAAGGCGCGGCGTACGGCCAGGGCGAGGCTGGTGCGGCGGCGGTCGTGGTCGGCGCCGGGGTCCGCCGTGGTCGCGGCGTAGGTGAGGCCGGCCGGTGACCAGGTCATGGCCATGGCGATCACCATGGAGTGCACATCGGCCGCGGGCAGGGTGGGATCGATGTGCCCGGAGTCCTGTGCCCGGGTGATGGCCTGGATCTTGGGGCTTTCGTCGGCCTCGGTGAACAGGTACCCGGCAGGGGTCCGCTCCAGGCGGGCCCAGGTGGCCAGGCGCACGAGCTGTGGGTGTGCGAGATAGGCGTCGTACAGGCGGACGGCGTACCCCGGCAGGTCATCAGGTGTCAGCGGCGCGGCGTCGAGGATGCCTTCGACCTGGTCGCTGAGGACGGCGTCGAACAGGGCCTCCTTGCTGCCGTAGTAGGCGTACATCTGGGCCTTGCTCACCTTCGCGTCGGCCGAGACGCGGTCGACGCGCGCGCCGGCGATGCCGTGAGCGGCGAATTCGACGGCGGCGGCATCGAGGAGGCGCCGCCTGCTGGCCTGTCCCTTGTCCATATTCCTCATCTTAAACGAACTGGTTCGTTTGCAGAGCAGGGGCGGGTGGGTTACGGTCGGTCGAGCACGAGAACGAACCAGTTCGTTTTGCTAGGAGACCGTCATGACTACTCCCCTCACGTTGAACCCCTCTGCGCGTCCGGCCCCCGCGTTCCTCGACGGCCCGGCCAAGAAGCTGCTGATCGACGGTGCGTGGACCGCTCCGGCATCAGGTGCCACCTTCGAGACCTTCGACCCCGCCACCGGGCGCGCCCTCACCTCCATTGCCTCCGCCGGACCACACGATGTGGATCTGGCCGTGGCGGCTGCCCGGCGGGCCTTCGAGGCGCCGTCGTGGGCGGACATCACGCCGTACCGGCGCAGCAGGATGCTGCTGCAGATCGCCGACGTGATCGAGGCGCACGCCGAGGAACTCGCCGTGCTGGACTCGCTCGACATGGGCGGCCCGCTGTGGATGACCCGCTGGCTGGTGGACCACTCCGTGGAGGTCTTCCGGCACTACGCGGGCTGGCCGACGAAGATATACGGGCAGACCGCGCCGTCCGACCCGACGGTCTTCAACTACACCCTGCGCCAGCCGCTGGGCGTGGTGGGGGCCATCACCGCCTGGAACGGCCCGGTCCTGCAACTGGCCTGGAAGCTGGGCCCGGCGCTGGCGACCGGCAACACCGTGGTCGCCAAGCCCGCCGCCTGGTCGCCGTTGTCCGCGCTGCGGATCGGTGAGCTGCTACTGACCACCGATCTGCCGCAGGGAGTGGTCAACATCGTGACCGGCGACGGTGTCACGACGGGCGAGGCCCTGACCAACCACAGGGGCGTCGACAAGATCTCCTTCACCGGATCACTGGCCGTGGGCAAGCGCATCCTGGAGGTCTCCAGCAAGGACCTCAAGCGGGTGACCCTGGAACTGGGCGGCAAGTCGCCCACGATCGTCTTCGACGACGCCGACCTGGACGCCGCGGCGAAGGGCGCCGTCGCCGGATTCGCCCAGGGCAGTGGCGAGGGCTGCGTCGCCGGAACCCGGATCTTCGTCCAGGAGTCCGTCCGTGAACGGTTCCGGGAACTCCTGCTCCAGGAGATGAAGGCGTACACACTCGGCGACCCCTTCCACCCGGACACCCGGATGGGGCCGCTGGCCTCACCCGAGCACTTCGAGCGGGTGTCGTCCTACCTGGACGTGGCCCGCGAAGAGGGCGGCACCCTGGAGACGTCCGGCGAGCTCGGCCACGGCCTGTACATGCCGCCCACGCTGATCGAGAACGTCGGTGCCGACGCCCGCGTCGTACGGGAGGAGATCTTTGGTCCCGTGGCTTCCCTTATGACCTTCACCGACACCGCTGACGCCATTGCCCAGGGCAACGACACCATTTACGGACTCTCCGCCTCGGTATGGACCAGGAACCTCGAACGCGCCCACCGCACTGCGAGCGGCCTGCGCGCCGGAACCGTGTGGATCAACGCCTACGCCGACATGAGCGCGGGGACCGTTCCCTTCGGCGGGTTCAAGCAGTCCGGCCTCGGCCGTGAACATGGCATCGAGGTCCTGGACGCCTACACCGAGACCAAGACCGTCATGGTCCACCTCTGATCCCACCCGGGCGCGCCTCGCTCACACCACGCCCGCGGTCCGGGGACGACCCTGCCCCTGGGCGCGGGCCGACCGGCGAAGTCCGGGAACCGCCAT
The DNA here is from genome assembly GCF_042736635.1 of Streptomyces sp. NPDC060035. NCBI lineage: Bacteria > Bacillati > Actinomycetota > Actinomycetes > Kitasatosporales > Streptomycetaceae > Streptomyces > Streptomyces sp. NPDC060035. The sequence goes on along the minus strand of NZ_JBHWVO010000006.1, from coordinate 314,351 downwards.
GCTCCTTCCAGGCGTCGTCAGGCGCGCGTCACCATGCGTGTGCCACGCCGAAATGCTTTGCGTGCCACGCCATATACCCAAGGAGCAGCACTATGAGCGTTCACGGAAGCACGCGACCCCGGAGCAGCACCGGCTCGTCATTGCGACGCAGTCCCGGTAGGAGCGTCAGGGCAGTGCTGCTCCTTGCACTCGTCCTGGGGGTCACCACTGCCTGCAACGATTCCTCCAGCGGCGGTGATCAGAAGGCCCGGGAGTGGAAGGTCGGCGACTGCGCGGGACCCGACAGCGGCAAGTCGAAGGACAGTTTTCAGAGCCTCGACTGCGACGACCCGAAGGCGACGATCAAGGCCCTTGCTGTCACTGACGGTTCCTTCTTCGCCGGTGCCGTCGAGTGTCCGGCCGGTACGGACGAGATCATCTCCGTGAAGGTCGCCATCGGCTCCGGTGACGCCAGCAACGGTCTCCCCAGCAAGACCATCTGCGGCCGCAATCTGTCCGGCGACCACCCCGGTGATGCCGGAGCGGGCGGTGGCCAGCTGGTGGTGGGCGACTGCGTGGACGATACGGCCAAGGAAGTGGCCTGCGGCGGCGGGGGCAGCGGCGCGAGCAAGGTTGTGGCCCTGACGAAGACGGCCGAGGAATGCCCTGCGGGTGCCGATCCGTTGGACCTGTTCCCGAGCCCGGGCAGGCCGTACGACACGATCTGCACCAGCAAGGCCTGACCTGCCGGCCACACCCCGGGCCCGCGAGGCGGAACCGCCTTCGCCGGCCCGGGGTGTCCACGCACGGCCCCGCGGACAGCCGATGGATACGGAACCCGCAGAGCCCTCCAGCGCCGCCTCGGAGTTCACCGCCCGGCGAGGGGACGATGCGAGGAGTGGCCGGCGGGCCGCCGAAGGCCGCCCGCCGGACATGAGGCTCCAGGGGCTTTGCGGACACCCCTAGTCGCGCACGCAGTACCTGCGGTCCGTCACCCACTGGCTGAACCAGTCGCTCAGCGGAATGCTGAAGCACCACTCGGTTCCGTTCGTGTCCGGTTCGGGCACGGTCGGTGTGGGCTTCTCGGGCTTGAGTGTCCAGCTCGGCGTGGGCACGGGCGAGGTGGGATAGCCGGCCCCCGGCTGCTGGGTCAGCATCTCGCGGTACACCCGGGACGACTCGGGGTTCTCGGCGCACTGCCACACACCGTGCGGGCAGTAGTCCGTGATCGTCTGGTACACCGGCTTGTGCTGCTGGATCCACGCCAGCATGCGACGCATGTACTCCGGGTTGTCGCCGTTGCGGAAGAGGCCCCACTCCGGGAAGGAGATCGGCTTGCCGTGTTCCGCCGCGAAGTCGACCTGCTTCTGCAGTCCGTACGGTTCGTTCACCTGGTCGTCGAACGTCCGGGCCGGCGGCTGGTCGTAGGAGTCCATACCGATGATGTCCACGACGTCGTCGCCGGGATAGCACTCGGTCCAGGGGACGGCATCCAGCCCTCGGCTCGGAGCGAAGTCGAAGCGGAATTTCTGGCCCGGTACCGACCGCATCGTGGTGACGATGCGATTCCAGTACGCCTTCCACGCAGCGGGATCCGGACCGCAGCGGTGCGTGTACGTGGTGCCGTTCATCTCCCATCCGAGAACGATCACCGTGTCCGGGAGGCCCAGCAGGACCAGCCGGCCGGCCAGCTTGCGGAAGTGCTCGTCGAACTCTCCGTCGGCACCCGCCCGCAGGAGCCTGCGCACCTCCGAGTCCGGGACGCGCTCCTCGTTCCGTTCCAGCATCGGTGTGTTGAGTACGAACAACCGGTCCGCGGACGCACGCCGCCAGGCCCCCCACGCTCCGAGGAATCCGGGACGGCCCTCGATGTTCTCCCACAGGTCGCCCGGCAGATAGCTGTGCCCGACACGCAGCTCCGCCCCGCCGAGCCAGCGCGACATCTCCGGGATCCGCCGGATGCCGTCGGGTCCGTAGTCCAGGTAGGCGCCGATGGCGGTGGTGTCGGCAGACGCGGACGGAGCAGGTGAAGTGCCCTTCCCGGCCTCGGAGTCCGACCCGGTCCGCTCGACGACGACTGCGCCACCGACGAGGAGGCCGAGCACAGCCGTCCCGATCCAGAAATTGATGAGACGGCGCTGTGCGGGCACGGCTCCTCCTTGGGTTTCGGCGTACCTACGACGATCTCGACCCTAAGGAGAAACGTTCAACAATGGGCTGTGCGAGCACGTGTGAATGGGCCATTCGCGGCATCCGGAGAATCAGACCGCTCCATTCGGGTGACAGTCAAAGGCGAAGGGGAGTGAGCGGACGCGGTTGTCGAAATTCGAATCGACCAGATCCGGTTCGCCCGCAGCCCGCACATTCCCTGGCCGCGTGAGCAGTTCATGGAAGAGAGCCTTCATCTCCAGGCGTGCCAGATGCGCTCCCAGACAGTGATGGGGACCGCCCCCGCCGTAACCGAGGTGTGGATTGGGGGAGCGGGTGATGTCGAAGGCATCGGGGTCGGTGAAAACCGAACTGTCCCGGTTCGCCGAAGCGTAGAGAAACATCACCTTCTCGCCGGGAAGAAAGGTGCGCCCGCCGAGTGTGGATTCGGCCGCGACCGTCCGGCGGAACTGGATGATCGGTGTCGAGTGCCGGACGATCTCGTCCACCGCGCCGTCGGCGTACCGGTCGAAGTCGGACTCGAGGAGAACCCGCTGCTCCGGGTGCGCGGTCAACAGGAACATTCCGTGGGCGATCGCGTTGCGCGTGGTCTCCACCCCCGCCACGAGCAACAGGGAGAAGAAGGCGCCGAGCTGACGGGAGGACAGAGCCTGTCCGTCGACGTCCGCGCTGACCAGGGCAGAGATCACGTCGTCGGCGGGCCTGCGGCGGCGCTCGCGTGCGAGCTTCGCCATTACGAACTGCATGCGGGCCAGGGAGCGCAGACCACGGCCCGGCACCCGCAGCCGGGCGCGGCCCCGGCGCCGGACTCCTACGTACTCCGAGGCCTGATCGATCTGGGCGGCGATCTCGGCGCGAGAGCGGCCGGGGATCCCCATCAGGTCGCAGATGACCTCGAACGGCATACGGGAGGGAGCCGAGGGCATGAAGTCGCCGGGGCGCTCGGCGATCATCTCGTCCACCAGCCGCCGCGCGATCTCGCAGATGTTCTCCTCGGCGGCCGCGAGCAGCCGGGGGGTGAACGCGCGGGAGATGGTCCTGCGCAGGCCGGCGTGCTCGGCGCCGTCCATGTTGACCATGGAATTGCCGAACACCGCTTTGGCCCAGCGGGCCGGCTCGGGCGTGGTGACACCGGGCGCGCTGGCGAAGACGTGCGGCTGCCGGCTCGCCGCCTTCACATCGGCGTGCTTCACGAGCGCGTAGAACGGCGTGCGCGAGCCCGTACGCGGGGTGAACAGGACCGGTGCGTCGAGCTCCCGCAGCAGTGCGAACGCGGACAGCCGCTCGGGCCGGGGCAGCTGCCAGAACGACGGATCGGCCAGATCGACGTCCGCCGTTCTGCGCACGCGGCTCGTGGGTACCTGCGTCGGCGCGTTCATGCAACCTCCGTGAGCTCGGACGGCCATGCTGGCCCGCTGCGCGCTGCCGTGCGGCCGACGCGGCCGGACGGACCGGGAAAATTCCCACGGTCGCGTGATTCGTGCACGGTGAGAACCGTTCACGCGCCGCCTCGTTGTCAACCTCGAGAGACGGCACTTCGGAAGTCTGGACGAGAGGCAGGAAACAGATCATGGATCCGACCACCGGCACGAGCGGCGCAACGGCCGGCAGGAGGAGCCCGGCCCGCCGCGTCGTGCTGCGCGCCGCCTTCACGTCGAGCGTGATCGCCGGGACGGGCGGTGCGCTCGCGCCGATTCTCGTGGACAGCGGGGAGACCCGGGCCCGCAGCGGGGAAGGAGTGCGCTTGCCCGAGCTCGAGCGCTTCGCCGAGATGTACCGGGGCCGCGACATCCGCGGGACGGCGACGGTCATGGTGCCTGCCGGCGGGGAGGCGGACACAGGCCGGGCCGCCTCCGTGGCCGCTGTTGCGCACACGGAGGTGAGTATCGACGGCAGACCGCTGCATGTGATGAGGCGCTCCGACGGGAGCTACCTCAGTATGGTCAACCACTACGAGTCGTTCCCGACACTGCTCGAGACAGCCCGAGCGGCTGTGGACGAGATCGGCACCGCCCAGCTGGCCACAGCCTCCGCGCACACCATCTGACCCCAAAGGACGAGCACGGGTGTACAGCCGCAAGAATCAGCACGACCTCACACGCACGGAGAAGAAGCGCCTCGTAGGTGCGGTCCTGGAGCTCAAGCGCTCAGGACGGTACGACGAGTTCGTCACCCTGCACCAGAAGTACTACGTCACGGACGCCCAGAGCGGGCCACGGCCCGCCCACATGAGCCCGTCCTTCTTCCCGTGGCACCGCAAGTACCTGCTGGAGTTCGAGAATGCCCTGCAGGCCGTCGACCCAGGCGTATCGATCCCGTACTGGGACTGGACGCGGGACAGTACGCCGGCGGCTTCCCTCTGGGCGGAGGACTTCCTCGGCGGCAACGGCAGGTCCGGTGACCGGCAGGTCATGACAGGGCCGTTCGCGTACGGGGAGGGAAACTGGCGTATCAGCGCGGGGGTCACCAACGACCCCTTCCTGCGCCGGAACTTCGGCCGTCCCTCCGCACCGGTCACCCTGCCCAGCAAGGCGGACGTGGACCGGGCGCTGAGCGACCCGGTCTACGACACCGCACCGTGGAACAGTGTCAGCACCACGGGCTTCCGGAACAGAATCGAAGGCTGGGGGATCAGCGGGATACGAGGGGTGGCCAACCACAACCAGGTGCACCGCTGGATCGGTGGCTCGATGGCCGGTGCTGCATCTCCCAACGACCCGGTCTTCTGGCTGCATCACGCCTATATGGACCTGCTCTGGGCACGCTGGCAGGAGACGCACCCGCGCTCCCGCTATCTGCCGGCCCGCAGCCTCCCCGCCGACGATCCGCAGAGCAACCTGGTCTTCGCGCTCGACGAGCCGATGCCTCCCTGGGACGTGGCGCCCGCAAAGCTCCTCGATCACGCCCACCTCTACAGCTACGTCTGAGCCGGCGGGATCCGGCTGCAGGCGGCGGAAAGCGGCCGGGCCGCTCCTCTCGGCGGAGAGGAGCGGCCCGGTGGCGTGCGGCGTGGAGATCAGTGGCCGTAGCCGTGGTCACCCTTGTCGTCACGGCCGTCCGACACGTTCGCGCAGAAGTTGCCGAACGCCGGGTTGAGCAGCGCGATGACGTTCACCGTGTTGCCGCAGACGTTGACCGGGACGTGAACGGGCACCTGGACGACGTTGCCCGAACCGACACCGGGGGAGTGGGCGGCGACGGCGTCCGCTCCGGCGTCGGCGGTAGCCAGGCCGGCACCGCCGGCGATCAGGGCACCGGTACCTGCCATGACAGCGGCTACCTTCGAGATACGCGACATCTGTTCTCCTTGAGAGGTTCGAAACCGGCTGCAGAATCGCGCGGCCGGCCTGCCATGACAACGCGGAAATCGACAGACGGTAACGGATCGGATCAAAAGTCGTAATCGCTGGTTATCTCCGGCCGATGCCGGGGAGGCCTCCGGCAGGAAGAACGCTCAGCCGGCTGCGCCAGTCACGTGCGGTGGGAAAGCGGTTCTTCACGGTTTCCACGGCCCGGTCCCGCACCGCCACCTGGGACTCGCGCAGCCGGAGCAGCGGCTCCAGGGCGGAGCGCGCGAGGAGCAGGCGCTGGTTGACGACCGGAACGGGACCCCAGCCGTTCTTGTACTGCTCCGAGCCGCGCAGCAGACTCAGCACGCTCCGTCCTGTGTCCGCCGCCTGCTGTGCCGCTTCGCGCAACAGCATCGCCGTCACATCCACCTTCTTCTCCCGGAGCCCTGGATCGGCTCCGTACAGATAACCGCCGGCCAGGTGCGCGGACCTGAGCGACAGTTCGGCGGCCACCACATCGCCGTCGAGCAGGAACTCCGTCAGCGATGCCTCGCCGTCGCGGACCATCCGGCGGGTCGCACGCACCAGATGCTCGCAGAAACGCGGCCGCAGATGCTCCGGGTTGATCCCACGTCCGCGCCACTGGCGTTCGTGCAGCCGCAGCAGGGTGTCGACCGCGCCTGCCACGCGTTGCTCCGGTGCCGGGCGGCACTCGATCCCCAGAGCGTCCAGCTTGCGCAGCTTGGACCGGGCGCGCTGGGCACGCGAACCGGGCATCCGCTCGAGGAGAGCGCCGATGGGCTCGGCGGGGAGTTCCATGCAGGTCGAGTCCGTGAGCCTGCTCCTGGCACCGGACCAGTTCCCGTACAGCAGCTGGGCCGAGGCGTCGGGCCGCACCTCCCGCAGATCGATCACCGTGTGAACGGCGGCCCGTTCGAGTCCCCGCTCCAGAGCCATGACCGCGCCCTTCGCCTCCTCGTCGTCCACGAGGATGTCGAAGAAGTCGGAGATCGCACCGCCCATGGGCACCAGCAGGGGCATCGGGCGGTGTACGAGCATCAGGGGGGCCGCACCGATCAGCCGCCCGTGCCGCCGGGCCAGCACGACGCGGAGCCGGCCCGGCGTTCCGTAGGAGAGCCACCACGAGTGCAGCCAGGCGTGGCTCTGGAAGGGTGTGGAGGTCGAGCAGTGGCGGTGCAGGGCGTCCCACTCCCCGGAGAGTCCGGCGAACTCCCCCAGGTCCCGGCAGAGGGTGACGGTGAGGCGGCCATGAAGGTCGACGGTCATCGCACGAGCTCCCGTTCGTCGGCCGGGAGCGGACCGCCCGCCTGGGCAGGAGCCGTCCCCTGGGCCGGGACACTCCGGTGTCCCGGGCGGGGCCGTACGAGGAGGACCAGGCCGCCGATCAGCCCGCCCGCACTCGCGCCCACAGCGGTGCCGAGGGGCACCGAGGGCGACACCGGCTCCGGCGACGGGACTGCGTGCGAGAACTTGACGAGTTTTACCCCGGTGTCCTTGGCGACATGACCGCTGCTGACGACCACGGCCTCGGTGACCGCGTTGGCGATGTCCGCGGCCCGTCGCGGATTCTTCGACGTTCCGGTGATCGCGATCATGGGCGAGTCGGGGGAGGTCTCGGAGCGTACGTGGGTGCGCAGTTCCCGCACCGGCGCGCCCGCGGCGCCGCGGGCATAGACGAGTGTCGCCTCGCTCGTGGCCAGGCGGCCGTACGACTGGGCGTAGCCGAGCGCGGCTGCCGGATCGACGCCCTTGTCGGCAGCCACCATGGCGTAACTGGTCGCCGCGTACTCGGTCGGGGCGAGCAGCCCGTAGGAGAGCCCGGATGCCGTTCCGAGCAGGATGCAGGCGGGCAGGGGCCACCGGCGGGGCCGTGCGGACTGGGGGCGGCGTCTGCGGACCCGTCCGCGGGCGGCCGGCTGCTGCTCGGGCGACTCGGTCATGAGTGTGCTCTCCAGGTCGAGGGGGCGGTTTCGAGGGCGTGCGCGTAGACGTCCATGAGGCGCTCGCTGCTGAGCCTGATGTCGTACTGGTCCACGGCCGGGGGCGGGGGCAGTCTTCGCGCGCCGCTCTCCATCCGGTGGCGCAGCGCGGCCGTCAGCTCGTGCGTGAGATCGGCGGGAGAGGAGAGGGAGCCGGCGTCGCCGATGCGCGTGGCGCCCGGTGTCCGGTCGGCCGGGAGGTCGTCAATGGCGGGACAGGCGCTGTGCACGACGGGAAGCCCGGCGGCCAGTGCCTCGACGGCTGCCAGCCCGAAGGACTCCTCGCGGGACGCCGAGACGAAGGTGTCCATGGCCCAGAGCACGGCGGGGATCCCGGGGCCGCCCGTGTCGCCGCCCGTGTCGCACTCCCCGAGGAAACGGACCCGCCCGGCGATCTGGAGCCGGGTGGCCAGGGCTCGCAGCGATCCGCCTTCGGGGCCGTCCCCGGCCAGCACCAGCCAGGCGCCCGGGAGCGCCGCAACGGCACGGATCAGTACGTCGAAGCGCTTGCCGGGCACGAGCCTGCCGACACCCCCCACCACGAAGGCGTCGTCGGGGATACGGAGCAGCGCGCGGGTCGCACGCCGCCGGCCGCTGTCGAAGCGGAACCGTGCCGCGTCGATTCCGTTGGGCACCGTGTGGATCCGGGCGGCCGGCACGCCCCAGTCGAGCAGGCGGCCCGCGATGGTGGGGGAGACGGCGACCGTCGCCGCCCCGAGGCGCTCGGTGCGCAGATACAGAGCCCGGGTGCCGCGGGTGAGCGGCCGTCCTTCGATCTCCGAGTGCCCCAGCGAATGCTCTGTGGCGATCGTGGCGCGGGTGGTCCCGGACAGCCGGGCCGCGATCCGCCCGTAGACGCAGGCTCGGTACAGGTGTGTGTGCACGAGGTCGTACGCCCCGCGGCGGATGAGCCGGGCCAGCCTGGGCACAGCGGTGAGGTCACGGTTGCCGTTCATCCCCAGGTGCCTGACGCGGATGCCGTCGGCGCGCAGCCCCTCGGCGACAGCGCCCGGGTTGGTGAGCGTCACGACGTCGCAGGGCACCGGCAGATGACGCAGCAGCAGTCGCAGCTGCTGCTCCGCGCCGCCGACCCCGAGGCCCGTGATGATGTGCAGGGCCTTCATCGGGCCCCCCGGGTGAGGACGGGAGCGGGGGCGGCCCCCGGCCGGTGGCGCAGGCGGTGCCGTAGCTCCTTCGCCCGTAGACGGGCGCCCCGGTCGGCGTGGCTGATGTGCGTACGGGGCAGGGCGAGCGGTCCGGTGAGGGAGCCGGGACCGAGCGCGCAGCCGTAGTCGTACCCCGCGTCCCGGACCGACGACAGCACCCGCCGGTCGGCCGTGCCGTACGGATAGCAGAAGCCTGCCGGGGCGGTCCCCGTGATGCCGCGGATCGCCTCCCTGCTGCCGTGTGTCTCCAGGCGCAGCTCCTCGTCGGTCAGCGCCGTCAGATCCAGGTGTCGCATGCCGTGAGAGCCGATTTCGAACCCTGCGTCCGCGATGGCACGGATGCCGTCCTCGGACAGCAGGGGCTTCCGGGGGCCGAGCGGGTCCCATACGTTGGATCCGCCTGTCCGGCCCGGCAGGACGAACACCGTCGCCGTGAAGCCGTGCCCGAGCAGCACCGGGAGCGCTTCGTGGAGGAAGTCGGCGTACCCGTCGTCGAACGTCAGCCCTACCAGCCCGCGCCGGCCGGCGGCGTGTGCGCGCAGCAGCGCCCCGACCCCCACGCCGGTGAGGCGGCGACGCCGCAGCCAGGTCAGCTGCTGGTCCAGGCGCTCGGCGGAGACGGTGATGCCGTACGGATCGTCCGTGGGATCGCTCACCGAGTGGTAGGTGAAAATCCACGGCTGGGATCGGCAAGCGGGCGGGACGGCGGCGGGTGCGGATGTGTCAGCGGCCATGAAGGAACCTCTGTCGGGTGAGGGCCAGCAGATGAACGGCTTCGGGAGCTCTGAGGGCAAGTCCGGTGAGAAGGAACGCCGTCGGCACGAGGACACAGCCTGCCGCCAGGCTGAGCGCCGGATGGGCGATCGCGGGGGCGGTCACCCATCCCGTGGCCCCGGCCACGGCTGCCGCGGCAGCGGGCCGGCCGAGGGACACGGCGACGGCGAGGACCCGGATGGCGACCGCGCGTGAGCCGAGGCCCAGGAGCAGCAGCAGCGCGGCCGTGCTGATGCCGACGGCATTGGCCGCCGCGATGCCGTTGACGCCGAACGGGCCGGCCAGGGCCAGACCGGCCCCCGTCGTGACCAGCAGTCCGGCGCTCATCGCGCAGAACGGGTACCAGGTGGGCTTCCCGGTGGAGAAGAACGGCCGGCACAGCGTTCCGACCAGGGTGTGGCCGAGCAGCCCGAGCGCGTAGATCCGCATCACACCGGCCGTGGCCGCGGTGTCCTCGGCGTCGAAGGCGCCGCGCTGGAAAAGCACTTCGACGATCTGGTGGGCGTAGCCGAGCACCATCGACGTGCCCAGCAGAACCACTGTCCCGGCCAGCGCGAGATCGCGCTCGACCCGCCGGCGGGCGCCGTCCCGGTCCCCGGCGGCCATGGCCCGGGCGACGACCGGGAAGGTCACCGTACAGATCATCATGGACAGCACCATCGGGAGCTGCGCGACCTTCTGCGCGTAGTTGAGATGGGAGATGGCCCCGTCGGGCAGGGACGAAGCGAGGAACCGCTCGACGAACACCTGCGACTGACGGCCCACCACGAACAGCACGACGGGCGCGAGGACCGTGACACCCAGGAGCGGCGGGATGCCTTCCCGTACCGGGCGCGGCCCGTCGCCGCGCGGCACCCGCCGTAGCAGCAACAGCTTCGCGAACGTGGGCAGCTGGGTCAGGATCATCAGCACACTGCCGACGGCCACCCCGGCCGCCGCGGCGCGCACACCCCAGACGGAGTGCAGCGCGAGCGTCATACCGATGATGCCGACGTTGTAGGCGATGTAGACACCGGCCGGTTCCAGAAAGCGCCCGTGTGCCCTCAGGGCGGCGCTGAAGTACCCGGTGACGCCGAATGTGAGCACCGTGACGGCTGTCAGACGCGTGCAGTCCACGGCGAGCCCGGGATCGCTCAGACCGGGCGCCAGAACGCCGACCACCCAGGGAGCTCCCAGCACCAGCAGGGTGCCCGCGCAGGCCAGCAAGGCGAACAGCCGGGGAAAGGTGTCCGCGACAAGTGCCCGTACGGGATCGTCCGCGAGGCCGTCTCCAGCGGATCCGGCGGCGGCACGTCGGGCCAGTGCATGGCTGAAGGCAGGGACGAGCAGCAGGGCCATCCCGTCCTCGATCAGCAGCGTGGCCGCCATCTCCGGCAGGGTCCAGGCGATCAGGAACGCGTCGCTGGCATGACTTGCGCCGAAGAGCCGGGCGATGGCCTGGTCCCGAACGAGCCCCAGCAGGGCGGCGATCACGGTCAGCCCGGCGGCGCCGGCGGCCGCCCGGGCGAGGAACCGTCCCGGCCCCGACACGCCATCGGGCGTGGATGTTCCGGAGCCCTTCGCCTTCTCGGCCGTCGCCGCAGAGACTCTGCTCACGCGCCGGTCGCCCTCTCCGGCACGGCCAGCGCCCACCAGGCGGCCAGTCCGAGCACGATTCCCGTGAGTACGGTGGAAGGGCCGCCGATGTCCGCGTACAGGAAGTCGACGGTCTGCCAGGTCATCAGCCCGACTGCGGCGAGACCGCAGTCGACGGCCGCGGCTCCCCGGGACCGGGCGAGGACCAGCCTGCGCACCCCACCGGCCAGGATCACCACCCAGGTGCCCACCAGAGCGGTGAAGCCGATGAGACCCTGCTCGCTCAGGACGAGCAGATACATGTTGTGGGGGGACAGCAGCGGCTGCTTGCGGAATTCCTGCCCGGCGCCCGCGGTGTCACTGCCCGAGGAGAGGCCGATCGAGGCGTGTCCGTCGCGGTGCGCGGGGAAGCCCTTGAGGCCGACACCGGTCACGGGCTGCTCGCGCCACATGCCGCCTGCGGCGGCCCACATGGTGTACCGGTCGTTGACCGACCGGTCGGGGGCGCGCGTCACCTCGGTGATGCTGGTGAGCCGCTGCGAGATCATCTCGGACCCGACGCCGAACCCGCCGACGAGTACGACTCCGGCCGCGCACAGCAGAGCCAGCGCGCGCACGGCCTGTCGCAGCCCGGTCAGCGCGATCACGGCCAGGGCACCCGCCACCGTCGCGATCCAGGCCCCCCTGCTGAAGGACAGGGTGAGCGGAACGATCAGGAGGGCGACGGCACAGAGTGCACAAGGACGCAGCCACCGGGGCGCACCCGCGGGGGTGCCCAGCGCGTACGCGGCGGCCGCGAGCAGCCCGTAGGCGACCACCGTGGCCATGCCCATCACATCGCTGGGCCCGAACGTACCGACGGCACGGATTTCCTCGCCCATGTAGGAGGCGCCGGACCCGGTGGCGTACTGGTACACCCCGGTCGCGCCCTGGAGGAGCGCGAGCAGCACGAGCGTGCCCGTGATGATCCGGAATCCCCGGGCGTCCTGGACCAGGATGAGGACAGCAGCCGGCACCAACACGAAGATCTGCAGATACCGGACGAATCCAGGCAGTGCTGCCGCGGGGTCGGCCGCGGTGACCGTGGCCACCGCGAGGCCCACGGCCGGCAGCCCCAGAATTACGGCCGCGGCCGGAGTGAGAGGGCGCATCCGCAGGAACAGCAGACGCCCCAGGCAGACGAGCACCGCGACGCCCGAGACGAGGTCGGCCGGGGGAACGCCGTACAGGGCCCCCGGCCCCGAGCCGTCGGCCGGAACGGCCAGGAGAAGTACCGTCGCGATCAGCGGGAGCAGCGGCCATCCGTGGGCCCACCGGCGCAGGACCGGGCGCGCCGGATCGGATCGAACGACGGGTGCGGCCGGCGCGGCGGTCACGGTGTACGTCACGGTTCAGCTGCCTCCGAGCCGGAATACCGAGCCTGCCGTCCGCGCGAGGACGCATACGTCCTGCCAGAGCGACCAGGTGTCGATGTACCGGTTGTCGAAGCGGACACGGTCCTCGATCGAGGTGTCGCCGCGCAGGCCGTGCACCTGGGCCAGTCCCGTGATGCCGACGGGCATGCGGTGACGCGCCCCGTAGCCGGGGTGGATGCGGCTGAAGTGCTGCACGAAGTAGGGACGTTCCGGGCGGGGGCCGACCAGGCTCATGTCGCCGCGCACCACGTTCCACAGTTGCGGCAGCTCGTCGAGGGACGTCCGGCGGAGCGTCCTGCCGACGCGGCTCATGCGCCCGTCGGCCGACACGTTCCACCGGGTGGCGGACTCGTGGGCATCGGCCGGGCGCAGCGTGCGGAACTTCAGCAGAATGAACGGCCGTCCATGGCGTCCGACGCGCTCCTGTCTGAAGACGACTCCGGGGCCGTCACAGGCGCGTACGGCAAGTGCGCAGGCGGCCAGCAGTGGGGCCGCCGCGACCAGGGCGATCGTGGCCAGGACGGCGTCCATCGCCCGTTTGACCCGGTGGCCGGCCGGCCGGTGGCGGCCATCGTCCAGTGCGTGAGCCGCGTATCCCCACATATGGTCCGGCCTGGGCGCGGTCCGGCAGGGGGCGAGCGTCCCCTGCTCGGTGATCAGCCAAACCCGGCAGCCGTGCCGCACGAACTGTGCGAGCAGGTCGGCCCCGCCGGGCGCCGACTCGGGCGTAACTGTGAAAACGGCGTGCCGCACGGAGTTCTGGATGACCGCCCGGCCGACGTCCTGCGCGGTCGTGAGGACGGGGAGCTGAGCTTCGGCGGACGGTGCCGCACCGGGCGTGAGGACATCGCCGGACGGAGCGTCGGAGCCCACCCGGCCCACCGGCCGCAGCCCGTACTCCGTGTGCTCCTGCAGGACCGCGACGACCCGGTGTGCGAGTGGCCCGTCGCCCACGACGAGGGCTGACTGGGGGTTCCGGGCAGCGGACCGCAGCCGGGACCGGTGGACCACCGTGCGCGTGCCGCAGCTCAGCAGTGTCTGTGCGGTGATCGCGCAGGCCAGTGCCGTCCAGCCGATGCCGTAGCGGGGGTCGTACGCGCTGAGCGCCTCGGCCGTCACGTACCACTGGACCAGCGCAAGACCGAGCAGCGCAGGCAGCTCCGCCAGAACCGACGGGGACAGTCCGATCCGGTACAGCCCCCGGTAGGCGTGCAGCAGCAGCTGGGCCACGGCCTGGAGTGCGAAGACGCCCGGAGGCCACGGGAGGGGGGCCACCAACGCCATGGCAAGAGCCAGCGCAAGGCCGTCGGCGGCAACGAGCCCCGAGGGGGACCCCCACCTCCTGCGGTTCCGGGTGGCCCGCAGGGACCGGGCGTGCCCGGTACCGCCGTGCGGCGGGCGGACCGCGGAAGCCGTACGCCGTACGGCTGTTGCCTGGCCGGCTCGGGGGACCGGTGCACTCTCCGTCGTCATTGCTCGGTGCGCTTCCTCGTCGTGGGGTGGGACGGGCCGACAAGCTCCTGGTAGAGGCTCAGGACCGCTCCGGCGGTCTTTCTGACATCGAAGACCGACCGGGCATGTTCCTGCGCCGTGCTGCCCAGCTCCTTCCGCAGCACCGCGTCGGTCAGCAGAGCGGTCAGGGCAGTCGCGAGGGCTGCAGGGTCCTCGGGCGGCACGAGGCAGTGGGATGCGTGACCGGGCGGCAGGCTCTCCCTGGCTCCGCTGACGTCGGACATCAGAACGGGTGTGCCGCATGCCATCGCTTCGAGGGGGGCCAGCGCCATCCCTTCCCACCGCGACGGCAGGACCAGGACGTCCGCCGCGTGGATCCACGGCCGTACGTCCCGGCTCGCTCCTGCGAACAGCACGCCGGGAGGTGCCGCGCGCCGCAGTTCGTCGTGGCAGGGTCCGTCACCGACCAGGACGAGCCGCGCACCCTGTACCTGCGTCTGCCGCCAGGCCCGCAGCAGAACGTCCTGGCCCTTCTGCCGGCTCAGCCGCCCGACACACACGACCAGGGGAGCCCCGGCCGGGACGGTCTCCTGGAGCGGCAGGGCGGCACGGGCCGACAACGCGGCCTCCCGGCCCGCCGGACGGAAGTGGCCGAGGTCGATGCCGTTGTGGATCACGGACCAGTGAGCGGCGACGCCCGCGTGTTCACCCGCGCGGCGCTCGGATTCGCTGACGCAGAGGATGCGGTCGCTCCACCGTGCCCCGAACCGCTCCCACCTCAGGGCCAGCCGGGCGGTCCGGCCCTCCACGGCGTCGAACGACCAGGCGTGTGGCTGGAACACCGTCGGCACCCGGCCCCGGACAGCCAGCCGGCCCGCGAGCCCGGCCTTCGCGCTGTGGGCATGGATCACATCGGGCGCGTACGCCCGGATCAGACGGCTCGCGGCGACGACCTCCCGGCCCAGCCCGGGCCCCGGGGCACGCTCTGCCGACCAGGTGGACACCCGGGCTCCCGCCCCGGCCGCCCCGGACGCCAGCGATCCGCCCGGCGGGCAGACCACGACCGGTCGCAGCCCTGCACGGACCTGTGCGGTGACGAGGTCGGTCACGACCCGTGCGACTCCCCCCTCCACCGGCTGGACCAAATGGAGGACCGTCAGTTGTCTTTCCTCGGTGAAACTCTTCTGCAGCACGCACGGCTCTCTTCTCACATGCCCCCGAAGAGCCGGCTCGGGTAAGTACCGGCGGAAAGGAATATGGCGGCGGAGATAAGGGGGTAAAACCGAAGTGCACTGTGACAGACAGCGCTCGGGAAAACACGCATGACTCGCACATCAGCCGATGCGGATTGGCTCCGAGCTGATGCGGATCGGCTCCGAGCAGGAGTGATGGCACCGGATTACCGAATGCTGCGGCGTGTCATGGCCCCGCATCTCCTGCTGTTCATGACTGTGGCCCATGATGACAATGCCGTGCGTTCCTCTTGAGCGCGGCCGGTCGAGGCTGCCGCCGACGTGTCATGGAATTCTGGATACCGGAATCCGCAGATTCCTGAAGTGCCGCCACGGGCTGTCGAGTTGCTCCTGGCGGGCGAATCGGGGTCCTCGGCGAACGCAACCTGCGGTGGGCCTCTCCGTGCCGCGGCCGTCCCGTTGTGCCTTCCGCGTGAACCGGCCAATCGTCGCGAAAGTGCCCGGACGGGCACCGTGCTCCGGATGTACTGATGTCGGGCCGCGGTACCCGTGAGTGGGGCCGAAGGGGCAGTATCGGGTACAACTCGTGATGATCGTCCGCCCCGTGATGGTGGTCCGGGGCCGTGGATGCACCGACGAAGACAGAGGAGAACCGATGGTTCACGAACGGGCCGGTCAGCCGGCGCAGCCCGGAGACCTGGTGGACGTGGCACGGCTGGTGACTGCCTATTACACGGTTCACCCCGATCCGGCCGAGCCCGGCCAGCGCGTCGCGTTCGGTACCTCCGGTCATCGGGGTTCGGCCCTGGCGGCAGCCTTCAACGAGGACCACATCGCCGCCACGACGCAGGCGATCTGCGACTACCGGACCCGTCAGGGCACCGACGGGCCGCTGTTCCTCGGCGCCGACACCCATGCGCTGTCCGAACCCGCGAGGGTGACTGCCCTGGAGGTGCTGGCCGCCAACGGGGCCACCGTGCTGATCGACACCGACGACGGCTACACACCCACTCCGGCCGTGTCGCACGCCATCCTGACGTACAACCAGGACCGTGGCAGCGCTCTCGCCGACGGCATCGTGGTCACCCCGTCGCACAACCCGCCGGCCGACGGCGGCTACAAGTACAACCCGCCGCACGGCGGGCCGGCCGGCTCGGACGCCACCTCCTGGATCCAGGACCGCGCCAACACCCTGCTCGAGGGCGGGCTGAAGGAGGTCCGACGGATCCCCTACGCCCGGGCGCTCGCCGCCGACACCACAGGACGGCACGACTTTCTGACCGGGTACGTCGACGATCTCCCGGCCGTCCTGGATCTGGACGCCGTACGCGACGCGGGGATCCGGATCGGTGCGGACCCGCTCGGCGGCGCCTCGGTCGCGTACTGGGGCCGGATCGCGGAGCGCCACCGGCTCGATCTCACCGTGGTCAACCCGCTCGCGGACCCCACCTGGCGTTTCATGACGCTGGACTGGGACGGGAAGATCCGGATGGACTGCTCCTCGCCGTATGCCATGGCATCCCTGATCGAGCAGCGCGACGCGTACACCATCGCCACCGGCAACGACGCGGACGCCGACCGGCACGGCATCGTCACCCCTGACGGCGGACTGATGAACCCCAACCACTATCTGGCCGTGGCCATCCGCTATCTCTACTCCCACCGCGACGGCTGGCCCGCCGGTACCGGCATCGGCAAGACCCTCGTCTCCTCCTCCATGATCGACCGGGTTGCCGCATCCCTGGGGCGCCCGTTGGTGGAGGTGCCGGTGGGATTCAAGTGGTTCGTCGACGGACTGTTCGGCGGCACCCTGGGCTTCGGTGGCGAGGAGTCCGCCGGAGCATCCTTCCTGCGCCGCGACGGCCGGGTGTGGACCACCGACAAGGACGGCATCCTGCTGGCCCTGCTGGCCTCGGAGATCACCGCCGTCACCGGCTCCACCCCCTCCCAGCACTACGGCGAACTCACCGCCCGCTTCGGCGACCCGGCCTACGCCAGGGTCGACGCTCCCGCGACCCGTGAGGAGAAGGCGGTACTGGCCCGGCTCTCCCCGGACCAGGTCACGGCAGACACCCTGGCCGGTGAGCCCATCACCGCCGTACTCACCGAGGCGCCGGGCAACGGCGCGGCCATCGGCGGCCTGAAGGTCTGCACCGACAGTGCCTGGTTCGCGGCCCGTCCCTCCGGTACGGAGGACGTGTACAAGGTCTACGCCGAGAGCTTCCAGGGCGCCGGACACCTGGCCAGGGTCCAGGACGAGGCGCGCACCCTGGTCGCCGAGGCGCTGGGCGGAACGGGCTGATCCGGAGCCGCGGCGGCCGTGACCGGAGTGTCGTGAGCGGAGCTGTTACGCGCCGGGAACGGTGTGCTGGACCTGCCGGAGGAAAGTGGCGTTGTCCGGGGTCATACGGACCTTGTCCAGCAGTACTTCCAGGGTGGCCTGCCCGTCCCTGGACTGCAGGGCGCGGCGCAGTCCCCGTACGGCGGCCAGTTCCGGTGCGGGCAGCAGAAGTTCTTCGCGGCGGGTGCCGGACGGCGTGATGTCGACAGCGGGGAAGATCCGCCTGTCGGCCAGCCGGCGGTCCAGCCGCAGTTCCATGTTGCCGGTGCTCTTCAGCTCCTCGAAGAAGTAGTCGTCGGCGCGGGATCCGGTGTCCACCAGTGCGGTCGCCAGGATGGTCAGCGAACCGCCCTCCTCGGCCAGGCGTGCCGCCCCGAACAGCTTCTTCGGGCCGATGAGGGCCGAGACGTCGACGCCACCGCTCAGGGTGCGTCCGCCCGCCCCGGCGGCGTTGTTGTGGGCCCGGCACAGCCGGGTCAGGGAGTCGAGGAGGATCACGACGTCCCGGCCCTGCTCCACGAGCCGCTTGGCCCGTTCCACGGCGAGGTCCGCGAGCGCGATGTGCTCCTTCGCAGGCCGGTCGAAGGTGGAGGCGTACACCTCGCCGCGTACGGAGCGGCGCATGTCCGTGACCTCCTCGGGGCGTTCGTCCAGGAGGACGACCATGAGATGGCATTCGGGGTGGTTGATGGCGACGGCTGCGGCGAGCTGCTGCAGCAGCACGGTCTTGCCGGTCTTCGGCGGCGCGACGATGAGGCCGCGCTGCCCCTTGCCGACAGGGGAGATGAGGTCGACGATGCGCGTGGCAGGTCCGCCGTCCGGCGTCTCCAGGCGCAGCCGCTCCCGGGGGTGGAGAGGGGTGAGGTCGCGGAAGTGCGGCCGGCCCCGAAGTTCCTGTGCCGCACGGCCGTTGACCGAGTCGATCCGGGACAACGCACGCGGCCGTTCGCAGGTTCCTCCGACGACGTCGCCCTTGCGCAGGCCGTACTGCCGGATGAGTGAGGGCGACACCTGGATGTCACCGGGGGAGGGATGGCCGCCGTCGGTGCGCAGCACGCCATGTCCGTTGTTCGTGGTGTCGAGGACACCTGCGGTGCGGACGGGCTGATTCTGCTGCGTGACGGGGCGTTCGAGTGTGCTGGTCATGAGTGGGTCCTTTCGCGGACATGGCGAATGAGAAGTCCGGCGAAGCGGAGGCGGCGGAATCACGCCCCGTGTGACGGGCAGAAAGGCCCGGACCGGACAGGAGAAGTGGTGCGGAGAAGCTGGATCGCCGGCCACTCGAGGGCGGGCGCAACAGCGGGAGTGAGAGAAAACAGCACCGGCGCCCAATTCGGGGCGTACACACGTGCTGATCGCACCGTAGCACACGCAGGGAGGGGTAAGGGAAGAGGGCGGCCCGGTTCAGCTCGCGCCGCCGGTGCTGGACCGGACCCGCTGGATCGTGCGGTGGTCGCTCACCACGGTTGCCTCCTGCCGCAGGATCCCGCGCGCCGCGGGCGAGGTGAGGACGTCGTAGTCCATGCTGCGCACCTGCCGGCCGCCGTCGATGGCCCGGGACGCCTCGTTGCCCGGCCCCGGATGCACGGGGTGGATCCCGAACGGGATCTCCGGCCGCTCCCGGAGCAGACGCATGCCGTGCAGCGCCCATGGGCACGGAACCATGAGGCTGCACGAGGCCGCGATGCCGTTCTCGATCGACGCGATCACGGCGGAGTCGACCGCGTGCTACATCCCGAAGTCGTCGCAGTTGACGATGAGCACCCAGGCATCGGGCGCGAAGCCGAGAAGTTCACTGGAACGGGTCGTGGGTGCGGTGTCAGCGGTCACCGCACCCACCCTGCGTGACCGGCGCTCAGCCGTCTACCGGTTTCCTGCCGCCGGCCGTGTCCGGCGTATCCACCGCATCCCCGCGGAATGCTCCGAGGATCTGCTCGGCGGCCAGGGTGGCCGTCAACTCGCCTCCGCGTACCCGCTGTTCGAGCTCCGGGGCGAGCGCACGCACCGCCGGATGGCTGCGCAGACTGTCCAACAGCTCGTCGCGGACCATCGTCCACGTCCAGTCCACCTGCTGCTCGCGGCGCTTGGCGGTGAGCCGCCCGGTGGTGTCCAGGAGCGTACGGTGCTGCTCCAGCCGCTCCCACAGCGCGTCCAGACCGGTCGATTCCCGGGCGCTGCAGGTCAGTACCGGTGGAGTCCATGCCGCGTCCACCGGGTGCATCAGCCGCAGGGCGCCCGCCAGTTCACGTGCCGCCGAGCGGGCATCGCGCTCGTGGGGGCCGTCGGCCTTGTTGACCGCGATGGCGTCCGCCAGCTCCAGGACGCCCTTCTTGATGCCCTGCAGCTGGTCGCCGGTACGGGCGAGCGTGAGCAGCAGGAACGTGTCGACCATGTTGGCGACCGCCGTCTCCGACTGCCCGACCCCGACCGTCTCCACCAGCACCACGTCATAGCCCGCCGCCTCCATCACCACGATGGACTCACGGGTCGCCTTGGCCACCCCGCCGAGCGTCCCCGCGGTGGGGGAGGGGCGTACGAACGCCCGGGCGTCCACCGCCAGCCGTTCCATCCGGGTCTTGTCGCCCAGGATGGAACCGCCCGTACGACTGGACGACGGGTCCACGGCCAGCACGGCGACCCGGTGCCCGAGCCCCGTCAGCATGGTGCCGAGCGCATCGATGAACGTGGACTTCCCCACGCCGGGCACCCCGCTGATCCCGATGCGCCTGGCCCGCCCGGAACGGGGCAGCAGCTCGCTCAGCAACCGCTGCGCGAGCACCCGGTGATCGGGGCGGGTCGACTCGACGAGAGTGATCGCGCGCGCCACCAACGCACGCTTCCCGTCGAGCACACCCTTGACGTATGCGTCGACGTCGATGTTCGGAGGCATCCGTCAGCGGCTCACAGCTCGTGGCCGAGCGCGGCACCGAGCCGCGTGACCAGGTCGTGGGCGGCGTCCGGGATCACGGTGCCGGGCGGGAACACCGCGGCGGCACCCGCCTCGTGCAGCGCCTCGATGTCCTGCGGCGGAATCACCCCGCCCACCACGATCATGATGTCCTCCCGGCCCTCCGCGGCCAGTTCTTCACGGAGCGCCGGTACCAGCGTGAGGTGCCCGGCGGCCAGCGACGAGACGCCCACGATATGCACGTCCGCCTCGACCGCCTGCCGGGCGACCTCGCCCGGCGTCTGGAACAGCGGGCCGACGTCGACGTCGAATCCCAGGTCGGCGAAGGCCGTCGCGATCACCTTCTGGCCGCGGTCGTGGCCGTCCTGGCCCATCTTCGCGACCAGGATGCGCGGACGCCGTCCCTCGGCTTCCTCGAAGTCGTCGACCAGCGTGCGGGTACGGTCCACGGACGGGGACTCTCCTGCCTCTTTGCGGTACACGCCGGAGATCGTACGGATCTGGCCCGCGTGCCTTCCGTACACCTTCTCCAGAGCGTCCGAGATCTCGCCGACCGTGGCCATCGCCCGTGCCGCCTCGACCGCCAGCGCCAGCAGATTGCCCTCGAGGCCCGGCCCCGGGTCCCGCTCGGCCGCCGCCGTCAGTGCGCGCAGGGCGTCCTGGCAGGCCACCTCGTCGCGCTCCTCGCGCAGCCGCCGGAGCTTTTCGATCTGCTGGGTGCGCACCGAGGAGTTGTCGACCTTGAGCACGTCGATCTTCTCGTCGGTCTCCACCCGGTACTTGTTGACCCCGATGACCGGCTGGCGCCCGGCGTCGATGCGTGCCTGCGTACGGGCCGCGGCCTCCTCGATCCGGAGCTTCGGGATGCCCGCGTCGATGGCCTTCGCCATGCCGCCGGCCGCCTCCACCTCCTCGATGTGCTGCCAGGCCCGCCGCGCCAGGTCGTACGTCAGCTTCTCCACGTACGCGCTGCCGCCCCACGGGTCGATGACCCGTCCGGTGCCGGACTCCTGCTGGAGCAGCAGCTGGGTGTTACGCGCGATCCGCGCCGAGAAGTCCGTCGGCAGGGCGAGCGCCTCGTCCAGGGCGTTGGTGTGCAGCGACTGGGTGTGGCCCTGGGTGGCCGCCATCGCCTCCACACACGTGCGCGTGACGTTGTTGAAGACGTCCTGCGCGGTCAGCGACCATCCGGATGTCTGTGAATGGGTGCGCAACGACAGTGACTTGGCGTTCTTCGGCTCGAACTCCTTCACCAGCTTGGCCCACAGCAGCCGGGCCGCGCGCAGCTTCGCGATCTCCATGAAGAAGTTCATGCCGATCGCCCAGAAGAACGAGAGCCGGGGCGCGAACGCGTCCACGTCGAGACCGGCGTCGCGACCCGCCCGCAGGTACTCCACACCGTCGGCCAGCGTGTAGGCCAGCTCCAGATCGGCCGTCGCCCCCGCCTCCTGGATGTGGTAGCCGGAGATGGAGATGGAGTTGTAGCGCGGCATCTTCTGAGAGGTGAACGAAAAGATGTCGGAGATGATCCGCATCGAGGGCCCGGGCGGATAGATGTAGGTGTTGCGGACCATGAACTCCTTGAGGATGTCGTTCTGAATGGTCCCGGCCAGCTTCTCCGGTGCGACGCCCTGTTCCTCGGCGGCCACGATGTACAGCGCGAGTACGGGCAGCACCGCGCCGTTCATCGTCATGGAGACCGACATCTTGTCCAGCGGGATGCCGTCGAAGAGCTGGCGCATGTCGTAGATCGAGTCGATCGCCACGCCCGCCATGCCGACATCACCCGTCACCCGGGGATGGTCGCTGTCGTAGCCGCGGTGGGTGGGCAGGTCGAACGCGACGGAGAGACCCTTCTGCCCGGCTGCCAGATTGCGCCGGTAGAAGGCGTTGGACTCCTCGGCCGTGGAGAATCCCGCGTACTGCCGGATGGTCCACGGCTGGTTGACGTACATCGTGGGGTACGGGCCGCGCAGATACGGGGCGATGCCCGGGTAGGTCTCCAGGAAGTCGAGGCCTTCCAGGTCCTGCCCGGTGTACAGCGGCTTGACCGCGATGCCCTCGGGTGTTTCCCAGAGCAGCTCGTCCTCGGACCTGCCGGTCGACTCCTTCACCGCGGCACGCCACTGGTCGGCGGACACCTCGGCGGGGGTGTCGGCGGTCAGTGCGACATCGGAGAAGTCCGGGACCGGGGTTCCCGCAGCAGGGGTCCCGGAGGTCTCGGTGGTCTGCATCACGCCACTCCCATGCGGTCGAGTACGGAGGAGAGGACGGCGACCACATCGCAGCCCGCGAACACATGACCGTCGACGTCGGTGTACTCGCCGGGCCGGCCGGCGAGGAGGACCTGCTGTGCTCCGGCGGAGGCGAGAGCCCCGGCGACAGCGCCCGCGTGCTCGGCGTAGAGCGCGTCGGAGGAGCACAGGCAGGCGATCGTCGCACCGCTGGCGGTGAAGGCACCGGCCGCGGTCGTCGCGTCCACGGAAGCAGGGTCGTGGACGGGTTCGATACCGCCCGCAACGAAGAGATTGGCCGCGAAGGACGCCCGCGCCGTGTGCACCGAGGCCGGGCCGAGTGCTGCGAGGAACACCTTCGGGCGACTGCCCGTGGCGGCCAGATGGCGGTCCGACCGGGCCCGCAGGGCCTCGAACGCCTCGTCGCGGCGGACCTTCGGAAGGCCGCCGGCCGAAGGGACAGCGGGGTGGGACTCGCGCTCCACGGGCCGCTCGGTCAGGGTCGGGAACTCGCTGACCCCCGTCACCGGCTCCTTGCGCCGCGCCAGGTCCTTGCTGCGGGCTGCCCAGGTGGCGGCGAGACGCTCTTCGACCATGCCGGAGCGCAGTGCGGCGGCCTGGCCGCCCGCCCGCTCGACCGTCTGGAAGAACGACCAGGCTGCGGCGGCGAGTTCATCGGTCAGCCGCTCCACGTACCAGGAACCGCCCGCCGGGTCGATGACCCGGGCCAGATGCGACTCCTCCATCAGGATCGTCGACGTGTTCCTGGCGATGCGCCGGGCGAACGCGTCCGGCAGACCCAGTGCGTGATCGAAGGGCAGTACGGTGACGGAGTCGGCCCCGCCGACCCCCGCACCCAGACAAGCGAGCGTCGTCCGCAGCATGTTCACCCACGGATCGCGGCGGGTCATCATCAC
The DNA here is from genome assembly GCF_042736635.1 of Streptomyces sp. NPDC060035. Classification (NCBI taxonomy): domain Bacteria; kingdom Bacillati; phylum Actinomycetota; class Actinomycetes; order Kitasatosporales; family Streptomycetaceae; genus Streptomyces; species Streptomyces sp. NPDC060035. Next base: position 290,938 of record NZ_JBHWVO010000006.1, on the reverse strand, counting down.
GGGCGAGGTCACGGCGTGCTGCTGCTGCGCACCTGCCGCAGTGGTGCCGCACACCTCGGCGACCCGGGCCCACAGCCGTCGTGCGGCCCGCAGCTTCGCGATCGTCAGGAACTGGTCGGCCGTCGCCGCGTACCGGAACTCCAGCTGCGCACAGGCCTCCTCGACCGAGGCTCCCGCCCCGGTCAGCGCCCGCAGATAGGCGACGCCCGTCGCCAGCGAGAGCCCCAGCTCCTCGGCGGCCGAGCCGCCTGCCTCGTGGTACGGCAGCGCGTCCACGGTCAGCGTGCGCAGCCCCGGATACTCACGGCCGCACAGCCGCGCCCAGTGGACGGCGGCCGTCAGGTCCGGCTCACCGCCGGTACGGGCCGCGTGGCCGAGCGGGTCAGCGCCGAGGCTGCCACGCGCGGCGGTCTTCGCAACGCCCCGCGACTCGTAGAGCGCCAGCAACTCCCGTACCGCAGGCTCGAAGTCGCTGCCGGCGTCGAGCGCGACGGGTGCGAGATCGAGATAGACACCGTCGAGCGCTCGGGCGAGGCCGGCGACCGGAACCCCGTCGGGCCCGCCCACGGCCAGCCACACGGAGGTGACGCCGTTCTCCAGGTCGCCGAGCACGGCCTCGTTCAGGCGCACGGGGTCCGTCAGCGCGTGGCGTTGCCGTACGTCCCAGCCGCCCGAAATGTTGCCTGCGGCCCTGTTGCCCCGGGTGAAGGGGGCAAAGCCGGGGAATCCGGGGTCGGCTGATACGTCGTGGGAGGTGTACAGGGGGCGGGCGGTGAGCCCGTCCCCGAGCGCGGTGGACAGCGCTTCCTCGGCGGCCGTGCCCGTGACTTCCTTGCCAGACTTGCGCAGTACGCCTTCGACAAGGCTCTGCCACTGATCATGGGAGGGGTCAGGGAACTCGGCGGCCAGAGAGAGCCCGTCAGCAGGCAGGACCGTCATGCTCAGATGCTAGGTCAGCGCTCTGACGAGCAGCAGTGGCACCGGCTGTGACCTTGCCCTCTCCGGAACGCACTTGATCCTTTACGGACCGTCGCGTATCCGTCGTCCGGGGACGAGTGGGTCCGGTCCGGCCTCACTCCTCAATGATGGGTCATGGGGTTATTGGGCTCACTTAAGCGTGAAGTTTCACAGTGCGTCACGGAATGCCCGAAGTTATGCTTCTGGCATTCCAGCACCGCAGGAAAGGGGCGCGTCGTGGCCGTGGGACCCGTGGAGTACCTCGTCGTCGTCTTTCCCGGCAGCAGTCTCACCGGCCCGATGGCGTCGGCTCTGGCCGACGCGGTCGCGTCGGAGGCGGTGCGGGTCCTCGATCTGGCCTTCGTCCACCGCGGTGAGGGCGGCACGCTCGCCTTCAAGGAGCTGCGGGATGTCGACCTCGACGGGCTGGTGTCGTTCGAGCCGGCCGCCGGTGAGGTGGCCGGGCTGTCCGCCGTCAAGAACATCGACGCACTCGGCCGGAACGTGCCGCCGGGGAGCTCGGCCGCGCTGATCGTCCGTGAGGACCTCTGGGCGGTTCCCCTCACCCGTGCGGTCCAAGCGGCCGGGGGTCAGCTCGTGGCGCATGAGCGCCTGGGCGCAGAAGGGGATGCGGAGGTGGCGGGGGAGCCCACGGGCGGCGGGGACGACGTCATCACCCTGCTCGAGCGGCTTGCGGAGCTGAGGAAGCAGAACGTGCTGTCCGACGCCGAGTTCGCGGCGCAGAAGACGAGGATCCTCGCCGACTGATACCCCCGCCGGTACCCGGCGTTTTCCTTTGTCGATTTTCGCGCTCCATGCGACGTTGATCCTGACCTGTGGAGTTCGTCGGGAAAGAGGCAGTTCATCGTGCAGACCGCCCGGGCCGTCCCGGCCGCCACCGTCGTCAACCTGCGCGATCTGGGTGGTATCGCCCTGGGGCGAGACCGCCGCCTGCGACAGGGAATCCTTCTGCGCTCGGGCCAGCTGAGCGAATTCGACCCGGAGCACGACATGGCGGTGGCCGCACTCGGTATCCGTACCGTCGTCGACCTCCGCACCGCCGACGAACGAAAGTGGGCGCCCGACCGGCTGCCGCCGGGCGCCAGGCTGTTCGTCGCCGATGTCCTCGGCGACAATCCGGGCATCGCCCCGGCCCGGCTCAGGGCGCTGCTCTGCGACCCGGACGGAGCAGCGGCCGCACTCGGTGGCGGCAGGGCGGAGGAACTGTTCGCCCAGACCTACCGGAAGATGGTTCTGTCGCCGGGTGCGGCGGCCGCGTACCGCGCCTTCGTGGAGACGGTCGCGGACCCGCGGGCGAGACCGCTGCTCTTCCACTGCGCGACCGGCAAGGACCGCACGGGCTGGGCTGCCGCGCTCCTCCTGCTGGTCGCGGGAGCGCCCCGTGAGGTCGTACGGGCGGAGTTCCTGGCCGTGAACCGCGCGGTCCGGGCCGCTTTCGGGCCGCTGGTGCAGCGTTTCCTCGACGAGGGCGGTGACCCGGACATCGCCTCCGCGGTCATCGACGCCCGGCCCCGCTACCTGGAGGTGGCCCTGGACGCCATGGACGAGCGCTGGGGAGGCCTCGACGGCTATCTGCGCGACGGGCTGCGGGTGTCCCCGGCGGTGGTGGAGCGGTTGCGCGCCGACCTGGCAGTACCGGTCTGACACGTGGCGCGGCCCGGTGCGACGTCCTCGAAGGACCCCGCACCGGGCCGCCGTTGTGGGGTCCCGCTCAGATCCGCAGGAGCCGTTCGCCGACGTCACGGTACTGCTGCAGGGCGACCCGCAGCTCCTCTGTCCGGGCCTCGGTGTCCTGCGCCTGCCAGCTGGAGCGCAGGACATGCCTGCGCTCCTCGAGCGCCTCGGTCAGATCCGCAACGATCCGGTCGAAGGTGCTCTCGGCCTCCTCGACCGCCTGGCGGGGGCTCTCGACGAAGTCGGAGACGGCCTGCTGCATACGCCGGGTCAGCGTGTCCTGCTCCTCGACGGGCAGCAGCGGCAGGCCTGCCGGGGTGACCTCGGGTCGGTCGGTCGGCCTGCCTGCCGGGGCCGCGGCGGGGGCCGGGCGCGGGGCGGGCGGCACATTGGTATCACCGGGACCCCGGTTGATCACCTGCTTCCCGTCAGGGCCGGGTGTCGTGGTCCGTGTCCCGTCGGTCCGGGCCGTGATGGGGCGCGCCTTCGAGGCGGTCCGCGGTTCCGGTGCGGTCCCTGGCGCCGCGGCGTGCCCCGGTCCCGGTGTGGTCCGGGGTGCCTCGGTGTGTGTCGCCTCGGCCTGCCGCGCTTCCGCCGCGGTCCGGGGCTCCTCGTCGGCAGAGCTGTCGGTGGGTCCGGTGCGGTGCATCATGCTGAGGTCCTTCCGTTCGTCCGGTGCCGGTCCGGGTGGGCCGGCTCGTCGGGTGCGTGCCCGAGCAGTACGTCGAAGAGGGCGCGGGATTCGATCAGCGCCTTCCGCATCTCCTCCGTGTCGCCCTGGCCGCGCACCGCCGTGTGCACCTTGCGGTACCCGTCGACATGCTCCGCGTGGTGCACCGAGATGGCTGCCGTCTGCTCCTCGAAGCGGGAGCCGTCAGGGAAGCCCCGGTCCCGGGCGAGCTGTGCCAGCAGCGCGTCGGCCTCGGCGATCGCCTCGGTGGGCGAGTCGATGAACTGCTCCTGCACCGCGGTCCATCGGGCGGCGTAGGCCTCACGCGTCTCCTGGGACAGGGGCTGTTCCTCCAGGTGACCGTGCAGCTTGACGCGCTCGGCGAGCTCGTGCTCGGCGGCCTTCGTGTCGCCGTTGTGCCGGTCGACCGTGCGGTCGTACTCGGGTCCGAAGCGACGCCGCAGCCCCTGGCCGCCGCCCGTCCGGCCGCGGACGAGGAAGTAGCCGAGCACTGCCACCAGGACGACGGCAACGATGATCACCACGGTCGTCATGACTGGCGCTCCTGTCGGTTCGCGGTCGGTGCGTCGTGCTGTCCCACTCTCGTCAACCCCTTTCGGACGGGCCCGGCCGATGTGCCGGGCGGTGCGCAAACCGTCGTGTACCCGCCTGACGGAGTTCATGCGGACGGTTGGTCGGTATCGTGGAATGTGCCGGCACCGGCCCGAACCCGGAGTCCTGCCGGACGAGTTCCGAGAGGGGCACACGGTGACCGAGCGCAAGCCCACCGGCGTCAGCTTCGAATCGTGGGTGGACAAGCAGATCCGCGAGGCCGAACAGCGCGGCGACTTCTCCGCGTTGCCGGGCTTCGGCAAGCCGATCCCCGGTCTCGAACGGCCCTACGACGAGACGTGGTGGATCAAGGCCAAGATGCAGCGGGAGGGGCTTTCGGCGCTCCCGCCGTCGCTGACGCTGCGGAAAGAGGCGGAGGACGCCAGGGAGGCGGTCTCCGGTGCCAGGACGGAAGCCGAGGTCCGGCGCATTCTGACCGAGGTCAACGACAAGATCCGCAAGGCGCTCCTCATGCCGCCCGAGGGCCCGCCGCTGAACCTCGCGCCCTTCGACGTCGAGGCCGTCGTGGGGGAGTGGCGGGAGCAGCGGGGCCGGGGCTGACCGGATTCCCCAGGGGGGGTGTCCGCAAGGTCCCGCCTGGCCCGCGACGCCCGGCACGCACGCGCGCCGCGTTGTCGCACCGGCCGAGTACGTCCGGTGCGAGGCCGGTCCTCCGCCTTGCGACGGCGCGCCGGACGCCGCGGGCCACGATGCGCCGGACGCCGCGGGCCACGCCTTCGGGCGCACGGCGGGACTGTGCGGACACCCCCTGGGCCCCAGCCCCGTGCCCGCCCGGTCTCACGGGTGCGTAATACTCGCTGCATGAGCTCAAGCATTACCTACCGGCGTGGCGGGTCCGCCGGCCCCGCGGGGGTCCGCATCAGGCGGGCCGTCGCGCGGGATGCCAAGCGGCTCACCCGTCTCGTCACCACCTCGCGCGCCTACGACGGGCCGTACGCGCCGATGGTCGCGGGGTACCGGGTCGGCCCGGACTACATCGAGACGCACCGGGTCTTCGTGGCCGTCGGCGCGGACGACCGCGTGCTCGGTTTCTATTCGCTGGTCGTCTCCCCGCCCGAACTCGACCTGATGTTCGTCGGCGACGACGCCCAGGGGCTGGGCATCGGGCGCCTCCTCATCAATCACCTGCGGGACGAGGCGCGCCGCGCGGGACTGAGTGAGGTGCGAGTGGTCGCGCATCCGCCGGCCGAAGGGTTCTACCGCAGCGTGGGTGCGGAGCGCACCGGCACGGTAGCGGCCAGCCCGCCGGCGGTGATGTGGGACCGGCCGGAACTGACCCTCCCGGTCGAGAGCTGACGGAGCCGCCCGGCCGGTCCGATGCGGTGCAGGCGTTCTGTTACGACCAGCCGCCGTACGGGCGGGTGATGAGCTCCATCCCGTGCCCGTTGGGGTCGGGGAAGTAGATCCCGTGCCCACCGTCGTTGTGGTTGATCTCGCCGGGGAGCTTCCGGTGCGGATCGGCGTAGTACGCGATTCCCTGGGCCTTGATCCGCTCGAAGGCCGTAGCGAACTCCGCCTCGGAAATGAGGAACGCGTAGTGCTGCGCGGTGATCGATTCAGCGGGAATGCTCGCGAAGTCCAGCGTGACGCCGTTCGCGAGAACCACCGGAATGAAGGGTCCCCATTCCCTTCCGGTGTTCAGCCCCAGAATATGCGCCAGGAAATCGGCGGATTCCCGGTTGTCCCGGCAATGAATGATGGTGTGATTCAACTCGACTGACACTGTGGAATGCCTCCAGCGGGCATCTCACGGGCTACCTCCACGCCTCACCCGGACGGTGACCGACGCGCGATGCCGTACCGACGATCCTAGGCGAGTCGTTACGGTGCGTCGAGGGCTTGGCCTGTGACCGCCCCGTGTGAGCCGTTCTCCGGCCGCTGTCCGCACCGGACGGGCGAGGGCGGACGCGGTCCGTCCGACGTGGTGAATTCCCAGGTGGGTGCCACCATGGACAGCACGGGCGAGGGTACCGTCCGCAATCCGAAGCCGGGCTGCCGGAAAGAGCCCGGACCGCGATGTACCCGGCGGGACACCACCGCTTTGTCGCCGAAAAGGATTCGCATCGCGGCCGCGGGGCACCAGTACCACCCACTCGACGTGGTGGAGGCACCGATGGGACGGATATCGGCGGACGCCGGTGGCAAGGGCGTGGAACGGGGCGCGGCGGTCGGAAGCGGCCGTGAGGAGACTCAGGAGGAGCGGGCGGACCGGCAGTGGACGGATCTGCTCCAGGAGCTGCGGGTCGCCCAGACCGGCGTGCAGATCCTGTTCGGCTTCCTGCTGGCGGTGGTCTTCCAGCCCCGCTTCGCCGACCTCTCCACCACCGACCGGAACATCTACGTCGTCACCGTCATGATGGGATCGGCCACGGCCGCCGCCCTGATCGGGCCGGTGTCCTACCACCGGCTGCTCACCGGCAGACGGATGAAGCCGCAGACCGTGGCCTGGGCCTCGCGCCTGACGAAGCTCGGGCTCGGACTGCTCTTCTGCACGATGTGCTCCACCCTGCTGCTCATCCTTCGGGTGGCGCTCCACAACGTCCTGGCCCTGTGGCTGGTGGGCGCGATGGCACTGTGGTTCCTGGCCTGCTGGTTCGTCTTCCCGCTGTGGGCCATCGCCCGGGGCGGGAACACGAAGCCCGGCAACGACGGCCGGTCACCGGACGACGGGGATTCCGGTTCGGCCGGGTGACCCGTTCAGGCGTCGTCGGTCCCGGCGGGGCTGCGTACGTCCGTCACGGTGAACAGCCCGCCGTCCGGGTCGCGCAGCGTCGCCTCGCTGCCGTGGGGCACACCGCGCCGCTCCATGAGCGTGCCCCCGTGCTGCTCCGCGAGGCGGACCGTCGCCGCCACGTCGGTGACCGGGAACTGCACCTGCCAGTGCGGGCGCACCATCGGATCGGGTGCGGCCTCGACGGCCCCGGAGCTGATCCGGGCCAGCGGGCGGCCGTCGCAGCGCACGAGCACCTCCTCCTTGACGTACGAGACCTCGCAGCAGCCGGGTGCCCCGCTCTCCCAGCCGAGTACCTCGCCGTAGAAGATCGCGGCGTCGAAGGCGTTCCTGGTGCGCAGCCTGAGCCAGGCGTGCGCCCGGTGCCCGGACGGTGCGAGGGAGGCCGCGCGCCCCGTCCATTCCCAGACGCCGAACGACGCGCCGTCCCGGTCGGCGGCCAGGACGGCGCGCCCCTTGCCGATGGTCAGCGGGCCCACCGCCACCGTGCCGCTGCGTTCGCGGATGCGGGCCGAGGCCACATCGGCGTCCCGGACCGAGAAGTACGGCGTCCAGGCCACGCCCACCTGGTAGGCGGAGGCGACTGCGCCGATGCCTGCCACCGGCACACCGTCCGAACGGGCCATGGCGTAGTCCTTGCCCAACGGGCCGGTGCGGAACGTCCAGCCGAGGACGGCGCCGTAGAAGCGCTGTGCGGCCCCCAGCTCCTGGGTCACGAGATGGACCCAGCACGGCGCGGTGGCGCCGGTCAGCGGCGCCGGTTCGCTTGCGGTCATGGTCGCACTGCCTTATCGGTTCTGCGGCATGACTTCTTCGGTGCCGCGGGGCCAGCACCAGCCTCATGTGCACCGGCCGCTCCCGCAACACACGACCTCCTCGCCGCCGAAGTGGCGAAAAGGTGGCGGCAGGAGACGCCCGGCAGGCCGGGGCGTGCGCATATCAGTCACGCGGGCGATCGGGGTCGGGCGGGATCACCTCATTGCCGTGGTCGCCGAGCTCGTACGGTGAAAGGCCCCGGCCGTTCTCGGGGAAGCTGTCCGAGCCGTGCTTGTCGCTCTCCCGGATCTCCGTCCGGTGATCGGGGCGGTGCGGCTGCTCCTCGGGGCGGGGAGGCGGAAGTTCCTCGTCCCGGCGCCGCATGCCCCACCAGAAGGCGCCGATCAGCAGGACCACCACGGCAAGTCCTGCGATGCCGACGACAACCCCGACTGTGCCGGGCCCGGCGAGGGTGACGGCGAGAGAATCCCTGGCTCCGTTTGTTACGTCCATGCATGGCGCATACCCCGAGGGATGGATAACAGACGGTTAGTGAAAGTAATTCATATTTTGTGACGATGTCCTGGTGAAAGAGTTTCACGTGGTCCGAACCGGATACACGATCACGATGGGGCAGGCCGGCCCGCTCATTGCCCCAGGTACTCCGCCGGCTGAACCTGCTCGTGTCGCCGAGCCGCAGCCGCGGGGTGAGCCTGGAGTGAACCCCGGACCGCTGGAGGGCGCGATGGAGTACCCGATCCGCTCGGCCGCCGGGCTGCCACCCCTGCCCGACCCGTCGTGATCCTCCGGGAAGAGGCGTGCCCCGTGGCAGGCCTCGGCAGCTCGTCCGACCGCGGCGGCGTACGCGCCTGCGCGCAGGATCCGCAACCACGCGTACCGCGTCGTCATCCACGGCCGGCCATCACCTGGGGCCCTCCATGTGGGCCCCCGTTTCACCCGCACGAGTGCACTGTCCGACCGGTTCGTGACCATCCGCGCCGGCCGCGGTATCGCCTTCCTCGGAGTCGAAAGGAATCACTGTGAACAGCACGGACGTACAGGCACAGGAACACCGGGAGAGCGGTGACGTCGTGGTGGCGGTGACCGGCTGCCCGAAGGAGGACGCACGGACCGTGTTCGACGTGCTGCGCCGTGCCTTCGTCTCCGACCGTCCGGCGAGCGACACACCCGAGGACGCGTCGACGACGCGCCCGACCGTGTGGACAGCGACCGTCGATGTGTCCGAGACGCTCGCCGACGCCCGGCCCGCAGAGCTGTCCGCGCCCGTGACGGTTGAAGCGCAGGGCGGCTACTGGGCGGTCGACCGTCTCCGCAAGCACCTGGCGGACACCTTCGCCGTCCGGGTCGTGGGGACGGCGGCAGGGGACCAGGAACAGGAGATCAGGCTGCGACTGGAGAGCCGCGGTCCCGCGTGATGCCCGCACGACCCGAAACCGGAAGGCACCAGTCCATGGACCCCATCCCCGGAAAGGACGATGCGGACGCCGGACAGGGTCCGCTTCCGGGCACGCGATCGACCTTCACCCTGCACATCAACGGCACCGCACGGACGCTGACGCTCGATCACCGCACCACCGTGCTGGACGCGCTGCGCGAACACCTCGGACTCACCGGTGCGAAGAAGGGTTGCGACCACGGTCAGTGCGGCGCCTGCACCGTACTCGTCGACGGCCGGCGCGCCAACAGCTGCCTGCTGTTCGCCGTCGCTCAGGAGGGTGCCCGCATCACCACGGTCGAAGGGCTGGCCGACGGTGACCGGCTGCACCCCCTGCAGGCGGCCTTCCTGGAGAGGGACGCACTGCAGTGCGGCTACTGCACCCCCGGACAGATCTGTTCGGCGGTCGGCATGCTCGGCGAGGCGGCGGACGGATTTCCCTCCCATGTCACCCCGCGCACCGCAACCGCCCCCGAGGAGAGGGCGCCCCTCGGCGCGGAGGAGATCCGCGAACGGATGAGCGGCAACCTCTGCCGGTGCGGCGCGTACCCCCACATCGTCCGGGCGATCGAGGACGTGGCCCTGTGAAACCCTTCGCCTATCTGCGCCCCGGCTCCGTGGCCGAGGCCGTCCGTGCCGGTGCCGAGCGCCCCGGAGCCCGCTTCCTCGGCGGGGGCACCAACCTCGTGGACCTGATGAAGCTCGGCGTGGAGTCGCCCGGTCTGCTCATCGACGTCAGCCGGCTCCCGCTGGACCGGGTGACGCGGACGGACGACGGCGGCCTCCGGATCGGTGCGACCGTACGCAACAGCGACCTCGCTGCCCACCCCGATGTACGGACCGACTACCCCGCGCTGTCGCAGGCTCTCCTTGCCGGTGCCTCCGGGCAGCTCCGAAACACCGCCACCACCGGCGGGAATCTGCTCCAGCGCACCCGGTGCCCGTACTTCCAGGATGTCTCCAAGCCCTGCAACAAACGGATTCCCGGCTCCGGCTGCCCGGCCCGTGAGGGTGCCCACCGCGATCTCGCGGTGCTCGGCCACTCGCAGGACTGCGTCGCCACCAATCCCTCGGACATGGCGGTCGCCCTCGCGGCCCTCGACGCCACCGTCCGGCTGCACGGACCCGAGGGCGAACGGACCGTGCCCGTCACCGGCTTCCACCGGCTGCCGGGCGGCAACCCGGACCAGGACACCGTGATCAGGCCCGGCGAGCTGATCACCGAAGTGGTGCTGCCACCGCGTCCGGACGGCGCGCTCTCCCTGTACCGCAAGGCCCGCGACCGCGCCTCGTACGCCTTCGCGCTGGCCTCCGTCGCCGCGGTACTGACCGTCCGCGACGGCCGTGTCGAGCAGGCGTCGCTCGCCTTCGGCGGGCTCGCCCACCGGCCGTGGCGTGCCCGGGCCGCGGAGGAGGTGCTGCGGGGCGCACCCGCGACCGACGAGACCTTCGCCCAGGCGGTGGACACCGAACTCTCCGCCGCCAGGCCCTTGCGGGACAACGGTTTCAAGGTGGTCCTCGCGCGCAATCTGGCGATCGGGGCCCTGACCGAGCTCACCACCCGGGCAGCACCGTCCCGCTGAGCCGCCCGGCCCGCACTACGACGAACCGAGGACACCCGTCATGAGCCACGCACTCCAGCCGCCGGGCGCACCTGTCGTCCGCCGCGAGGGCCGGGACAAGGTCACCGGCACAGCCCGATACGCCGCGGAGCACACCCCGCCCGGCTGTCTGTACGCGTGGATCGTCCCCGCCACTGTCCCGAGCGGGCACGTCACCGCGACCCGCACCGCCGACGCCCTCGCCGTGCCGGGAGTGCATACGGTCCTGACCCTGGACAACGCGCCGCGGCTGAAGGAACCCGACGACCCGATCCTCTCCGTCCTCCAGGACGACCGGGTTCCGCACCGGGGCTGGCCCGTCGCCCTCGTCCTGGCCGAGAGCCTCGAAGCCGCCCGGGCCGGCGCGGCGGCCGTCCGCGTCGAGTACAGGACGACCGGCCACGACGTCGTCCTCACCGGGGACCACCCGGGCCTCTACACACCCGAGCAGGCCAACGGGGGCCACCCGGCGGTACGCGAACGCGGCGACGCCGACGCCGCGTTCGCAGGCGCCCCGGTACGGATCGACGCCACGTACACGCTCACCGGCCTGCACAACCACCCCATGGAACCGCACGCCTCGACCGCCCGGTGGGCCGACGGACATCTGACCGTCCACGACTCCAGCCAGGGCTCCACCACGGTGCGCGACAGCCTCGCCCGGGCGCTGGGGATCGAGGGAAACCGCATCACCGTGATCTCCGAGCACGTCGGCGGCGGCTTCGGATCCAAGGGCACCCCGCGCCCCCAGGCCGTGCTGGCCGCGATGGCTGCGGGCCACACCGGACGCCCGGTCCAACTCGCGCTGCCCCGCCGGTACATGGCGGCCGTCGTCGGCCACCGTGCGCCCACGGTTCAGCGCGTGCGGCTCGGCGCCGACCGCGACGGAGTACTGGCCTCCGTCTCCCACGAGATCGTCACGCACACCTCGACGATCAAGGAATTCGTCGAGCAGGCCGCCGTACCCGCACGCGTCATGTACGCCTCGCCCCACAGCCGCACGGTGCACCGGGTGACCGCACTCGACGTCCCCAGCCCCTCCTGGATGCGCGCACCGGGCGAGGCCCCGGGAATGTACGCCCTGGAATCCGCCATGGACGAGCTGGCCTGCGCCCTGGGCATCGACCCGGTCGAACTGCGCCTGCGCAACGAACCGGCGGCCGAACCCGACAGCGGACGCCCGTTCAGCAGCCGCAACCTCGCAGCCTGCCTGAACGACGGTGCCCGGCGGTTCGGCTGGTACGACCGTGACCCGAACCCCGCCGCCCGGCAGGAGGGACCGTGGCTGCTCGGCACCGGGGTCGCCTCGGCGACGTACCCCGTGCTCGTCTCGAAGTCCGCCGCCTCCGCGCACGCCGCGCCGGACGGCTCGTTCCGCATCGGGGTCAACGCCACCGACATCGGCACCGGCGCCCGCACCGTCCTGGCGCAGATCGCCGCCTCGGCACTGGGCGCCCCGCTCGAGAACGTCCGGATCGACATCGGCGACAGCGACCTGCCCGCAGCCTCCGTGGCCGGCGGCTCCTCGGGCACGGCGTCCTGGGGCTCGGCGGTGCACAAGGCGGCCACCGCCCTGCTGACCCGGCTCGCCGGACTCGCCGGGCCGGTCCCGCCGGAGGGCATCACCGTCACCGCCGACACCGGGCAGGAGACGGCGGAGGAGTCCCCGTACGCACGGCATGCCTTCGGTGCCCACTTCGCCGAGGTGGCGGTCGACTCCCTCACCGGCGAGGTCCGGGTGCGGCGGATGCTGGGCGTCTTCGCCGCCGGACACATCCTCAACTCCCGTACAGCACGCTCCCAGTTCATCGGCGGCATGGTGATGGGTCTCGGCATGGCCCTCACCGAGGGCAGCACCATGGACCCGGTCTTCGGGGACTTCACCGAGAGTGACCTGGCCTCCTATCATGTGCCGTCCTGCGCCGACGTCCCCGACATCCAGGCGCACTGGATCGACGAGGACGACCCCCACCTCAACCCGATGGGCAGCAAGGGCATCGGAGAGATCGGCATCGTCGGTACGGCGGCCGCCATCGGCAACGCCGTGCGGCACGCCACCGGGGCGCGGCTGCGCACCCTCCCGCTCACCCCGGACAAACTGCTGCCCTACCTTCCCTGAGCAGCGCGCCATGTCCCTCGGTTGCGCAACTGGCTCCCTCGCGTCACCCTGATGAGTGACCCAGCAGTGATCACTGCTCACGCTTCGTGTTCGGGGGTCGTTGGTACAGACGGGGTGAAGTACGTGGGCCTCGTGGTGAGGAGCCTCGACGATGACCGTTCCACTCGACCGGCACTATCTGGTCGAACTACAGGTGTCGGCAGAGCGCATTTCCCAGCTGCGGCGCATAGTTGCCGCACACCTTCGTCACTGGAGTCTCGACCTGCACGTCCGGCCGGTGTGCCGGGCTGCGGAGGAACTCCTGACCAACGTCCAGCGGCATGTTGGTGACGGCAACACGTGCGTCGTCGAACTCCGCTGGACCGGGCGCCATCTGACGGTGTCCGTGGCCGACAACGATTCCCGGATGCCCAGGCTTCTCAGTGGCGGTGGCGGAGGCCTCAGCCGAGTCATGGCCCTCAGCGACAGCTGGGGCACCTGCCGGACCACCGACGGCAAGGTGGTCTGGTTCACGCGGTACGCCGAGACGCCGCGGACCACCGGACTGCTGCCGCGTACGCCGCTCCCCGGTGGCCGCACGTCCCGCAGCCGACCGGTCCCCGTGCCCGTCCTCGTGTGAGGGGCGACCCGGTGCCCGCCCGGCCGGCGCGGACTGCGTGCCTCGCGCACGCATGATCCGCGCCGGCCGGGTACGTGTGCACCACGGGGCCGCGTTGCGCGGCAGGGCGTGGCGCGGCACGGTCGAAGAACCGATGCAAGGAGGTCACTGTCATGCCCATCGCGACGGTCAATCCCGCGAACGGCGAAACGCTCGCGACATTCGACGCACTGGACGAGCAGGAGACCGAGCGCAGGCTCGCCGCCGCCGACCGTGCGTTCCGCAGTTACCGGACCACGGACTTCGCCGACCGGGCCCGCCTGCTGAACAGGGCCGCCGACCTTCTCGACGAGGACCAGCAGGACATCGCGCGCACCATGACCACCGAAATGGGCAAGCCGGTCAAGGCGGCCCGTGCGGAGGCCGCCAAATGCGCCAAGGCGATGCGCTGGTACGCGGCCAACGCCGAGCGCCTCCTCGCCGACGAACACCCCGAGGATGCCGACGTCAAGGATTCCGGGGCATCGCGGGCCCATGTGCACTACCGCCCGCTGGGCGTCGTCCTCGCGGTGATGCCGTGGAACTTCCCGCTCTGGCAGGTCATGCGCTTTGCCGCGCCCGCCCTCATGGCGGGCAACACCGGGCTGCTCAAGCACGCCTCGAACGTGCCGCAGACCGCCCTGTACCTCGAGGACCTGTTCACCAGGGCCGGATTCCCCGCCGGCTGTTTCCAGACACTGCTCGTCGGTTCGGGTGCCGTCGAGGCGATCCTGCGCGACCCCCGGGTCGCGGCGGCGACCCTCACCGGCAGCGAACCGGCCGGCCGGGCGGTCGCCTCCGTCGCGGGTGACGAGGTGAAGAAGACCGTGCTGGAACTGGGCGGCAGCGACCCGTTCATCGTCCTGCCGTCGGCGGACATCCGGAAGGCCGCCGATACCGCGGTCACCGCTCGCGTACAGAACAACGGGCAGTCCTGCATCGCGGCGAAGCGCTTCATCGTCCATGCCGACGTCTACGACGAGTTCGCCGAGCGGTTCACCGCCGGGATGCGTGCCCTGGCGGTCGGAGACCCGCTGGAGGAGTCCACCGATGTGGGACCGCTCGCCAGCGAACAGGGCCGCGCCGACCTGGAGGAGCTCGTGGACGACGCCGTACGTGTGGGCGCCACCGTACTGTGCGGCGGTGGCCGGCCCGAGGGGTTGGGCGGTGGCCTCGACCGGGGCTGGTTCTACTCCCCGACCGTTCTGGCCGGGATCACTCCCGGCATGCGCATCCACCGGGAGGAGACCTTCGGTCCGGTGGCGACGCTCTACCGGGTCGCGGACGTGGACGAGGCCGTGGATCTCGCCAACGACACCCCCTTCGGGCTCAGCTCCAACGTCTGGACGAGCGACCCGGGGGAGACGAGCCGCTGTGTGCGCGACCTGGAGGCGGGCGGTGTCTTCTTCAACGGCATGACCGCGTCGCATCCCGCACTGCCGTTCGGCGGAGTGAAGCGCTCCGGCTACGGGCGGGAGCTGGCCGGGCACGGTATCCGTGAGTTCTGCAACGTCACGACCGTCTGGTACGGCCCCGAGCCGGATGCCCGTTAGGGGGCGGTCATAACTGGTGGCAGCACCCCGGCCCGCTGAGAGGCGGGCCGGCCGGGGTGCGTCGGCCCGACAGGTGGTGTGCTCGGCGCCGGGCTGTCTGCGCGGAGGCTCGTGTGCTCGGCGCACCGTTGTGCGGACGAAGGGCGAGACCGCGCCGCTGCCGATGATCCGGAGCGCGTTCTCGCCCTTGGTGCCGAGCTGCATTCGCAGGCTGAAGCCGTTGCTGCCGGTGGTCCTCGTCGTGGCGGGGAAGGGACCCAGCGGGTGCCCTGCTTCTGCCGGAGGGCGACCGGGGTGCCGGAGTGGATGTCCTGGGCGGAACCGTGGATGCGGAACTCCTGCCAGGTGCCGACGCTGTCCCCGCACCGCCGCCGTCAGAAACGCAGAATTGCCGAGATCCGGCCGTGGTCGGCGAGGGAGTCGTCCGCGACGAACGCCACCTCGCAGCCGCTGTCCAGTGCCGCCTCGATGAGCTCGTCGACGATGTCCTCGCGGACCTGGCCGTCCGCCGTCCGGGCCACCGTCGCGTCCACCGGCTCCAGGTGCTCGTCCGTGACCCTGACCGTCTGCTGGAAGTGCTCCTCCACCGCGACCAGTCCGGCGCGGCCCTCCCGGACCGCGGCCCACACCTCGTCGAGGCCGCCGGCGAAGGAGCGGCTGCCGCGAGCGTTGTCGAGCCTGCCCTGGATCTCGGAGGCGGCCTGCTTCCGCCGGTCCTCGAGTGCGGGGCGCAGATCCTTGAACAGCTCGGCCGCGGTCGTCTCCGCGGTCGTCCCCTTGGCGACCCTGCCGACCGCCGACTTGGAGCCCTCGCCGACCCCGTCGAGCAGTGCGAGTGCGGGGGCGAGGCCGACCAGGAAGAGCGGCCGCGGGTCCGCCGCGAGCACCCCGCGCAGCTTCTCGTCGACGGAGCGCAGGAAGTTGCGCGCATCCTCGCTGCTGTAGGTGCTCGGGGTGTCGCCGATCCGTTCCTCGCGCTGGGGGTTGGGTGCCTCGTGCGGAGCCGTGAGAGGGAATCCGCCGGTTTGCTCGGTGCGCAGGTCGTCGTTCGTGCCGGACCACAGCGTGGCGTGCTCGGCGGAGACGGCGAGTACCCAGAACAGCTGGGCCCGGGCCTTTGCCGCGACCAGGTTGCGGGTGAGGTAGGTGTCGCTCAGGACCACCCGTTCGGGTGCGGTGCGCGGCAGTTGCCAGATCTGGTACTCGTCGGCGTCGGCGAGGATGACCAGACCCTCCAGGGCGCGACGCTGGTCCACCTCGCCGACTGCTCGCTCGAGCTGGGCCTTCACGGCGGACCTGGCCTCGCGGGTCACCTGGGGGTCGCCCTCCAGCCGGTTGCCCGCCTCGGCCACCAGATTGCGCAGCCGCACGGAGTCCTGGGCGTTCTCGGGCGCCCGGCGGTGGGTCGGCATCGTCAGGGACAGGGCCGGATAGGGCCTGGTCGCTCTCAGTTCCTGCAGCAGACCGGCGGTCAGGGCGTCCGTATCCATCGTTCCCTCCCGGAGGGTTCGGGGTGCTGGTGCCCGCCCCCACAGTGAGGTGCGGGTCGTTCGACCGGTGCGGGGTCGTTCGGCGAGTCAATTAATACCTTTTGATCCTAATATGAGCGAGTTATTCCGTTTCTCTCCGGAGGTATGCGATGTCCACGCTCACCGTGTGGAAGTTCCAGTCGGCCGAGGGCGCCGAGAACGTGGAGACGGCCCTGAAGTCCCTCCAGAAGGAAGGGCTGCTCAAGATCCTGGACGCCGCCGTCGTGACATGGCCGGCCGAGAGCTCGAAGCCGAAGACGAAGCAGCTGATCAACCTCGTCGGCGCGGGTGCGCTGAGCGGCACCTTCTGGGGGATGCTGTTCGGGCTCATCTTCCTGATGCCGCTGCTCGGCGCAGCCATCGGAGCCGCCGCCGGGGCGCTCGGCGGGAAGCTCGCCGATGTCGGCATCGACGACGACTTCATCGCCGAGGTCAAGCAGAAGGTGACCCCCGGGACTTCCGCGCTCTTCCTGCTCACCATGAACGAGGTGCCCAGCCGGATCGGCGAGTCGCTCCCGGGGGGCGGCGCCGAGCTGCTGCACAGCAACCTCGACACCGAGCGCGAGGCCAAGCTCCGCCAGATCTTCGGTGACGACGCGGAATGACCTACGGGAGGCCGGTCTTCTCCGCCCGGACGGATCCGGGATGACCGCGTCCGACGCCGTCACGGACGCCCTGCGCGAGCTGCACGCCCGGTTCGTCGGCGTGCGCGGTGGAGAACGTGCTGACTACATTCCGCAGCTGACGAGAGCTGACCCGGATGACTTCGGGCTGGCGCTCGTCAGCATGGACGGCCACTGCTACAGCGCAGGGGAGGCGGACGTTCCCTTCACCATGCAGTCGGTCTCCAAACCGTTCGTCTACGCGCTCGCTCTGTCCTCGCTCGGCCTCGAGGAGGTGGGCCGGTGGGTGGGCGCGGAACCCAGCGGCGAGGCCTTCAACGCCATCAGCCTGGAACCCCGTACCGGGCGGCCGGCCAACGCCATGGTCAACGCCGGAGCCATCGTCACCACCGCGCTGGTGCCCGGCACCCCGGACGCCCCCGCCTTCGACCGCATCCTGATCTGTCTCAGCCGGTTCGCCGGACGCCGACTGGACGTCGACGAGGAGGTGTACGTCTCCGAGGCCGAGACCGGGGACCGCAACCGGGCGCTCGCCTATCTGATCCGCAGCACGGGCACCCTGCGCGTCGACCCCGTGGCCGCTGTGGACACGTACTTCCGGCAGTGCGCGGTGCGGGTCACCGCCGTAGACCTCGCCGTGATGGCCGCCACGCTCGCGCACGGCGGCGTCAACCCGATCACCAGCGAATGCGTCGTCTCCCCAGCGGTCGCTGCGCAGGTCCTTGCGGTCATGGCCACCTGCGGGATGTACAACGCCTCCGGCGACTGGCTGCTGCGGGTCGGGCTGCCGGCCAAGAGCGGCGTGTCGGGCGGGCTGATCGCCGCAGGCCCGGCACGCTTCGGCCTCGCCACCTACAGCCCGCTGCTGGACGCGGCCGGTACCTCGGTACGCGGACATGCCGCGCTCGGCGCCCTGTCGGAGCGGCTCGGGCTCCACCTCATGAGGAACCCGGCGCTCCCCGGGTCCACCGTCACGCTGGCCACCACCGCCGATGTGCTGCCCTCGGCCCCCGCAAGCGGGCGCGAGCGTGCCCTGCACGAACGGGTCGGGATCGTCGCGGCGCAGGGCGCCCTCGACTTCACCGCCGCGGAGCGTGTGCTCTTCGCCCTGGACGAGTCGGGTCCGGAACAGACCGGTTCCGTCGTGCTCGATCTGTGCGAAGTGACCGGTGCCGACACCGTGGCCCTCACCCTGCTCCACGCCGGTCTGGCCCGTCTGGTCGAGGACGGGCGGCGCGCTGCCGTGGTCGACCCGGGCAACCGGCTGGGCCCGCCCGACCTCGTCCGGGAGCGGACCGGCCAGGACCTGCCGCGCTACGGCACCCGCGAGGAGGCCGTCGAACGCTGCGCACAGGCCCTGGCCGGCCCCGGCTGAGCTCCTACCAGATGGCCTCGACCCATTCAGGGTGGTCGATGAACGGGTTCCGGTTGTGCTGGTACGCGTCGAATATGACGTCGTTGCGGTGCTGCTCGAAGCTGTCCGGCGGGTCCTCCTGACTCCACTGCTTGAGCACGGAGAGCCGTCCGATGTTCGGGGCCGAGCCGTTGCTCACGCTGTCGTTCGGCTCGAGGTCGGCGAAGGCGTCGTCACCTTCGTACCGCACGGCCATGTAGAGGATCATCCGGGCGACGTCCCCCTTGATCGCGTCGCGCGGTTCGAAGGAGTCGCCGTCGGTGTAGTTGCCGGGCGCTCCCGACACGGCGCTGCCTCCGTTGTCGAAGTCCTTGTTGCCGCGGATGGAGTTGACCTGGACGTCCTCAGGACGCAGGTGGTGGATGTCGGTGCCGGGCCCCGTCGCCGTGCCGAAGTCGCCGTGCGACTTGGCCCAGACGTGCTCGCGGTTCCAGTCGCCGGTGCTGCCCCCGTTGTCGCTCTTGGACTGGGAGCGGCCGGTGTAGAGGAGGATGACGTTGGAGGAGTTGGACGGGTCCTCGTCGGTGGCTTTGAGCGCGTCCCAGACCTGGCTGTAGGAGAGCTTGGTCTGGTCGCTGATGATGGTGTGCAGAGAGCTCTTGAGCGCGGCGCCGGTCTTGCCGAGGGCGTCCTGGTAGTAGGTGTCGTCGAGGGCGGTGAGCGACGCCGGGGCGGCTGTCACGTCCTTGGGGGTTGCGGCGGGTGCGGTGGCCGCGACGCCGGTGATCGCGGCGATCGCGGCAGCTGTTGCCAACAGTGGACGCGCGTAGAAACGGCGACGACTGGACATGTGGGGTGTCCTCTCCGAAGCTGCGGGAACCGCGCCGCCGCCATGAGGGCAGGCGGAGAAGCGGTGCCACGGCGGCCATGTGATGTCTGGTCAGCCGGGAGCCTTCCACACGTACCGTGCCGGTCGTGTGAACGTTGCGTATTCATCATGTGCAAGTCAAGTGACGTTGTGCTGTCCCGGCCGGCCCGGCATCGGATGCGGCGACGCCGCCCCGGCGCGAGAATTACCGCAAGGACGAGGAGGCGGTATGAGCGAAGAGTCCGAATCCGTATCCGTACCCGTGCCGGAGGTCCGGGGGGTGACCCCCGACCGTCTGCTGCACACCGGTGGGAGCGATCAGCCCGCGGCGGAGGATCTGGTGCTCGCCTCCGGGCGGGATCTGACCCCCGAGACCCTGCAATGGGCGCAGCGCAGGCTGGCCGAGGAGGGCCGGTCGGCCATCGACAAGCAGCTTCCGTAGGATCCCCGGGCGGGGAGCGTGCGGGGTGCTTCCCGCCACTCGGTTAGCCTGAACGCAATATGAATCGTTTGACTACGTCACAGGGTGGACTCGATCTCGCCCGATTCCCCGAGGACCCGCGCGATCCGTTCCGAGCCTGGGACGCCGCCGACGAGTATCTGCTGCGCAGGCTGGAGGGCCCGGAGGGAGACGAACCGGTCGATCTGACCGGCGAGGTCGCCGTGGTCGGCGACCGCTGGGGCGCTCTCGCGACCGCGCTGGCCGGACACCGTCCCGTGCAGATCACCGACTCGTACCTTGCCCAGCGGGCGACCCTGGCCAATCTGGCACGCAACGGTGCCGCACCCGACTCCGTACGGATGCTGTCGGCGCGCGACACCCCGCCGGAGCGTATCGATGTCCTGCTCGTCCGGGTGCCGAAGAGTCTCGCGCTCCTCGAGGACCAGCTGCGCAGACTCGCGCCCGCCGTCCACGCCGGCACTGTCGTCATCGCCACCGGCATGGTCAAGGAGATCCACACCTCCACCCTCAAACTGTTCGAGCGGATCATCGGACCGACCCGCACGTCGCTCGCGGTGAAGAAGGCCCGGCTCATCTTCTGCACGCCGGATCCGGCGCTGCCCCGGACCCCCAGCCCCTGGCCGTACCACTACGACCTGCCCGACGACGTCGGCGCGGTCTCCGGCCTGACCGTCACCAATCACGCCGGGATCTTCTGTGCCGAGCGCCTGGACATCGGCACCCGCTTCTTCCTGAAGCATCTGCCCGGACGTACGGGCCCGGACCATGTCGTCGATCTCGGCTGCGGGAACGGTGTCGTGGGTACGTCCGCCGCGCTCGCCAACCCCGACGCGTCCGTCACCTTCATCGATGAGTCGTACCAAGCGGTCGCCTCCGCCGAGGCGACCTTCCGGGCCAACACGGGAGCGGACGCCAAGGCGGACTTCCTGGTCGGCGACGGGCTGGCGGACGTGCCCCCGGGAAGCGTGGACCTCGTCCTCACCAACCCGCCGTTCCACTCCCACCAGGCGGTCACGGACGCGACGGCCCGCACCATGTTCCACGGAGCGCGTGCCGCGCTGCGCCCGGGCGGCGAGCTGTGGGTCGTCGGCAACCGGCATCTCGGCTACCACACCCAGCTGCGCCGGACGTTCGGCAACTGCTCCACGGTGGCCGGCGATCCGAAGTTCGTGGTCCTGCGGGCCGTCAAACGCTGAGTGCCTCAGGACAACGCTGAGCGCCTCAGGACAGGTCGTCACGGCCCAGCCAGGACGGCACCTCGGGTACGTCGGCGTCCCAGGGGCGCGGCGGTCCGGGCTCGGGTGCAGGCTCCGGGGCGCGGCGCTCCGGAGCGGGTGCCGGGTCCGGTACCGCTTCGGGGTCCGGCTCGTCCCGGGTCTCCGGGGCGGCGCTGTCAAACAACTGCTCGACCACTGTGAAGCGGCAGTGGAGGGCTGCCAGACGCCCTCCACGACCAGGAGGAAACCGTCCGCCTCCCGGTAGAGCGCACGGCTCCTCGGATCGGCCGGATGGACGGGCTCGAACCGCTCGGCCCGCTGCCGGAGCACGGCGAGCGCCTCCGCACGGGTTCCCTCCACGTGATCCATCACCCCGGCCGACCACATCCGCCCCTGCCGGCCGTACCCGAGGTTCTGCTCCACGACCAGTCCCCATCTCGCCATGGCTCCGCACCCCTCCCCGGAACGTGCGCAGTTGCGGTATGCATGTATGGGGTGCCGGGGCGTCATACTACGTTTCACGACTATCCGAGGACGCTCGCACCCCGGCACGACGAACCCGGCCGCCAGGCCTCCCCGTTCCACCGCCGAGGGGAAGGTACGAGCCGATGAGCGACGCAGACCCGGGCCTGTTCGGTCCCTCTTCCGTGACCTGGCAGATGCACGGGGACCCCATGATGTGGGTCGCCGGCGTACGCGCCCTCTACTTCCAGGCGCTGCACCCGCGCGCCGTACGCGGCGTCATGCAGAATTCCGACTTCCGCAAGGACGCCTGGGGGCGCCTGATGCGCACCGCCGACTTCGTCGGCACCCTCACCTACGACACCATTCCGGCCGCGGAGAGGTACGGCGCCCGGGTCCGTAAGATCCACCGCCTGCTGAAGGCCGTCGACCCGGCGACCGGCGAGAGCTACGGCATCGACGAACCCGGACTTCTGCTCTGGGTGCACTGCGCCGAGGTCGACTCCTACCTCCAGGTGCAGCGCCGCTCCGGTTTCCCGCTCACCGACGCCCAGGCCGACCGGTACATCGACGAACAGCGCGAGAGCGCCCGCCTCGTCGGCCTCGACGCCTCCGGCGTCCCTGCCACGACCGCCGCACTCGCCGCCTACTTCGAGCGTGTCCGCCCCGAACTCGCCGCCGGTCCTGAAGCGCTGGACGTCGACGACTTCCTGCGCAACCCGCCGGTCCACGCCCTGCTGACCCCGGCGCGTGCACTTCTGTGGCGGCGCGTGGCGGCACTCGCCTACGACTCCCTGCCCCCCTACGCCCACGAGCTGTACGGCAGGCCGGCGCCGCCCCCAGAAGCCGTCGACCGTCGCCTGCGCACCACCGGCACCTCCCTGCGCTGCATCCCCGCACGCCTCCGCTGGTGCCTGCCACCCGGACACATGGTGAAGGCGATGGCACGACTCGGCCCCGGCAGCCGCCCTGCCCCGTACAAACTCCGCAGACAGGCCGCCATACTGGACGGGCCGGGGAGGGCGCAGCAGTAGGCGACGCGACGGGGGCGACAGCAGGCGATGGCGGACACCAGGCTGATCCAGAGCCGGTACCGGCTGCTCGATCTGATCGGGCGCGGCGGCATGGGCGAGGTGTGGCGTGCCCGCGACGAATCCCTGGGCCGCCAGGTGGCAGTCAAGTGCCTCAAACCGATGGGGCCCCAGCACGACCCGTCCTTCACCCGCATCCTGCGCGAACGCTTCCGCCGCGAGGCACGGGTCGCCGCGGCGCTCCAGCACCGAGGTGTCACCGTCGTCCACGACTTCGGTGAGTGGGAGGGCGTCCTCTACCTCGTCATGGAGCTCCTGGAGGGACGCAACCTGAGCCAGCTCCTCGACGACAACAAACAGCACCCGCTGCCGGTGCCCGACGTCGTCGACATCGCGGAACAGGTCGCCGACGCCCTCGGCTACACCCACCAGCAGGGCATCGTGCACCGCGACCTCAAGCCCGCCAACATCATGCGTCTCGCCGACGGTACGGTGAAGATCTGCGACTTCGGCATCGCCCGGCTCGGCCACGACATCGGCTTCACCTCACGCCTCACCGGTACCGGCATCGCCATGGGCACACCGCACTACATGTCACCCGAGCAGATCAGCGGCGGTGAGGTCGACCACCGCAGCGATCTCTACTCGCTGGGCTGTGTGCTGTACGAGATCGCCACGGGCGTACCGCCGTTCGACCTGGACGACGCCTGGGCGGTCCTCGTCGGACATCGGGACACCCAGCCCGAACCCCTGCGCACCCACCGTGCCGAACTTCCCGGGTTCTTCGAGCGGGTCGTCCTGGACCTGCTGGCGAAGACTCCCGAGGAGCGGCCCGTCGACGCCGGCGACCTGCGCAGGCGCATCGCGCTCGGACGCACCGGCGAGCAGATGCAGGGACAGGACACCGGGAGGGTCCGGCTCGCCCCGCCCGCCCCCGTCCTGCACCCCGCTCACCGGCCCGCGGGCCGCGGACAGGGACTGCCTTCCTGGACCCGCAACATGACCACCGGTCACAAGGCGACCGGCGCAATACCGCCGGGAACAGCGCCCATCGACCCCTCCATGGGCCTGACCGGTTCCTGGACGACCGGAACCGACCTGCGGGTTCTCCCCGGCAGTCTTCCCGCGGCCAGGCCCGATCGGCCCACCCCGTCGCCGGAGCTGCTCGCCACCCTTGCCAGCCGGCACAGCGCGGGCCTCAACCTGGGGCGCCTCGGCCACTGGGAGGAGGCGGGCGAGGTGCACCGCGCGGTCGCCGCCGAACGCGAGCACGCGCTCGGCCCCGACCACCCCGACACCCTCTCCAGCCGGTACGAGGTCGGATTCACCCTCAGCCGTACCGGTCGTGCCACGGATGCTCTGCGTGAATTCGGCCGGGTTGCCGACGGACGTGAACGCACCCTGGGGCCCGACCACCCGGAGACCCTTGCGGCCCGGCAGGAGACGGCGTACGTCCTGGGCCAGCTCGGCCGGCACTTCGAAGCCCATCAGGTGTACGCGGCGGTGCTCGCCTCCCGGGAGCGTTCGATGGGCCCGGACCACCCGGACACCCTGCGCTGCCGCCACAACCTGGCCTTCAACCTCAGCAGGCTGGGCCGCCTGGAGGACTCGTACCGCATGGCCCGCGACGTGGCGAACGCCCGTAGCCGCCTCCTCGGCGCGGCCCACCCGGACACCCTGGTCACGCTGTACGAAGTGGCGTACACACTCGGTCAGCTGGGCCGGTGGCCGGAGGCACTGCAGACCTACCGCGATGTCGCGCAGGCCCGTGCCGTGGCGCTCGGTGCCGACCACCCGGACACCCTTTCCGCCCGCTACGAGGTCGGTATCAGCCTCGGCAGACTGGGCCGCAGCGCCGAGGCGCTCGAGCTGTACCGCGCACTGGTCGACGACCGAACCAGGGTCGACGGAGCCGCCGACGCGGAGACCCTGCGCGCCCGGCACGGACTCGGCGTCAACCTGGGGCGGATGGCGCGCTGGGAGGAGGCACTCGTCGAATCGCGTGAGGTGTGCGCGATCCGGGAACGCACTCTGGGCCCCGACCACCCCGACACGCTCGTCAGCCGCCGGGAGGTCGCCGTCGGCCTGGGCTGGCTCGGCCGATGGGCCGACGCCCTCACGGACTACCGGATGGTGGCCGAGGCCCGTGAACGCGTCCTCGGCGCCGACCACCCCGACGCGCTCGCCAGCCGCAACGACGAGGCGCACTGCCTGGAACAGCTCGGGCGCAGCACCGAAGCGGTGGACCTGTACCGGCGGGTCGCGGCCCTGCGCCAGCAGCGCGCGGTACCGCCGCACTGAGCGGGCGTCAGGTGCTCCGCCAGCGGTCCAGGTAGCGGAGCAGCGCGATCTCGGCCCGTGATGCAGCAGTTCGCCACGCGGTGGTGGTGAAGGGCGGCGAGGGAAGGACGTTGTGTCGCGTCCCCGGCCCCTCGTGCAGGCCGGAGCGGTCGCGCGCGGTCCGGACCCGCGTACCGCAGGCGGACCTACCAGGGTCCGGCACCGGCTCCCCCAGGTACTCCTCGTCGGTCATCACCGGGATCTCGACGTCCGTGCCGTTGCCGCTGTCCACGACCGGCCCCGCCGGCCGGTTGACGGCTGCACCCCTGCCGGCCCCTCCGGCCCCGGGACGCCGACACTTTCCGGCCCTCTGGCCAGGGATGATCGTTCCGTGTTACGAAGGGTCCATGCCCACAGACCAGACGCAGACACCCGGCACACCCGCGCACGACAGCTACGACACGGTGATCGTCGGCGGCGGCCACAACGGTCTGGTCGCCGCTGCTTACCTCGCCCGTGCCGGGCAGTCCGTCCTCGTCCTGGAGCGCCTCGGCAGCACCGGGGGAGCGGCTGTATCGACCCGCCCCTTCGACGGGATCGACGCCAGGCTCTCCCGCTACTCGTACCTCGTCTCGCTGCTCCCGCAGAAGATCGTCCGCGATCTCGGCCTCGACTTCGCCGTCCGCAAGCGCACGGTTTCCTCGTACACCCCGGCCGTGCGCGGCGGGCGGGCCACCGGACTGCTCGTCGGCGGCGACAGCACCCGGGCGTCCTTCGCGGAACTCACCGGCGACGACCGCGAGTACGACGCCTGGCAGCGCTTCTACGCGACGATGCAGCGGGTCGCCGAGCGTGTCTTCCCGACGCTCACGGAGCCTCTGCCGACCCGCGACGGACTGCGGGCGCGGATCGACGACGCGGACGCCTGGCGCACGCTGTTCGAGGAGCCCATCGGGGTCGCCGTCGAGGAGCGGTTCACCGACGACCTCGTACGCGGCGTCGTGCTGACGGATGCCCTGATCGGCACCTTCGCCGACGCCCACGACCCGTCCCTGCTCCAGAACCGCTGCTTCCTCTACCACGTGATCGGCGGCGGCACCGGCGACTGGGACGTCCCGGTCGGTGGCATGGGCGCGCTCACCGATGCCCTGGCCGGAGCGGCCCGCGCGGCGGGCGCCGAGATCCGGGTGCTGCACGAGGCCACCCGTATCGAGACCGACGGGACCCACGCCGAGGTCACCGTCCGCTCGCCCGCCGGAGAACGGGTCCTAGGCGCCCGCCGGGTCCTGGTCAACGCATCGCCGCAGGCGCTGGCGGCTCTCCTCGGTGACGAGCCGCCGGCCCCGGCCGAGGGGGCGCAACTGAAGGTGAACATGCTGCTCACGCGGCTGCCGAAGCTGCGTGACCACTCCGTCGACCCGCACCGGGCGTTCGCCGGAACGTTCCATATCGCCGAGGGCTACGGGCAACTGGCCGACGCCTACCGCGACGCGGCGGCGGGACGGCTGCCCGCCGCCCCGCCGTCCGAGATCTACTGCCACTCGCTGACCGACCCGTCGATCCTGGGCCCCGACCTCGCGGCCCGCGGCTACCAGACCCTCACCCTCTTCGGGCTCCACACCCCCGCCCGGCTCTTCACCGCGGACAACGAGGCGACGCGCGCGGCCCTGCTCAAGGCGACCCTCGCGGAACTCGACGCCCATCTGGAGGAGCCGATCACCGACTGTCTGGCCCTCGACGGCAACGGTGAGCCGTGCATCGAGGCGAAGACGCCGCTCGACCTGGAGGAGGACCTGAGGCTGCCCGGCGGCCACATCTTCCACCGGGACCTGTCCTTCCCGTACGCCACCGAGGGCACCGGCCGCTGGGGCGTCGAGACTGCACACGCCAACGTCCTGCTGTGCGGGGCGGGCGCGGTGCGCGGCGGCGGGGTCAGCGGGGTCCCCGGCCACAACGCCGCGATGGCGGCGCTGGGCCGGTGACGAACTGCCGGTGCCGTCAGTGGTCCCCGCTCACCGTCGCCTGACCGAACACGCCGCGCAGGGCGGCGAGCTTGCGCGGCAGGTCGTACTCCGCGCCTCCCTCGTGGCCGTTGTACGGGAACACCTCGATCTCGGCCGGACCGGCGTACGCGTGGTAGGCGGCGAACACGGTCGAGGACGGGCAGATCCGGTCCATCAGTCCCACCGAGAACCACGCCGGCGCGGTCGCCCGCGCCGCGAAGTTGACCCCGTCGAAGTACGACAGGGTCTCCATCGCCTCCTCGACGCGGAACCGGTGCCCGGACAGCCAGCGGGCGATCTCCGCGTACGGTCCCGCGTCCGTGATCTGCGACCCGCGCCGGAAGTGGCACAGGAACGGCACATCGGCGACCGCCGCCGCCACGTCCTCGCGCAGCCCGGCCACGGCGAGGGCGAGGCCGCCGCCCTGGCTCCCGCCGAGGACCGCGACGCGGGAGGGGTCCACGGACTCGTGGGCCCTCACCGCGTCGACGGCCCGTACCGCGTCGGTGATGAGCCGCCGGTAGTAGTGGCGGCCGGGATCCTCGATGCCACGGGTGAGGAACCCGGGGGAGGACGATCCGTGCCCGTCCGGGCCGAAGTCCGGGGTGTCCGAGGTGTTCTTGCCGCCGCCGCCCTGGCCCCGGTTGTCCATGACGAGGTGGGCGTAGCCGAGCGCGCTCCAGGTCAGCCAGGAGTACGGGATGCCGCGGCCACCGTTGTAGCCGATGTACTGCACCACGGCCGGCAGTGGTCCCGAGCGGACGCGCGGCAGCATCAGCCAGGCCTTCACCGGCTGGCCGCCCCAGCCGCTGAACGTCACGTCGAACACGTCCACGGTCGTGAATCCCGCGTCGTACGGCACGAACGTGACGTCCAGGCCGTGCCGGGCCGTCTCGGTGAGCGTCTTCTCCCAGAAGGCGTCGAAGTCGGCCGGTTCCTCCGGCTGCGGCCGGTACTCGCGCAACCGCTCCAGGGGCATGTCGAACAGCAACGGTCTAGCTCCTCTTCAGGGTGAGGTTGAGGGTTGCGCCGTGCCGGTTCGCCGTGTCGGCGCTGATCCGGATGCCCCGGCCGGTAGAGGTGGCGCGTACGCCCGGGTCCGCTGCGACGACCGTCAGGCCGCGCCGGGCCAGGTCCACGACCACCGAGGACCGCAGCTGCGTCGGATCCGAGAGCGCCACCGTTACCGTCCGGCCGTCCGCCCGCACCAGCACCGAGGCGGGTCCGTCGGCAGTCAGTTCCTGCGCCGTGCCCGCGGCCCAGAAGTTCGCGGCGAGCAGACCGTCCGCGCGACGGCGTACGGCGTGTACCGCCGTCGAGTCGGAGACGAGCTCCACCGGGGGCGCCGCCGCCCACTGCCTGGTGCGGGAGGCGGAGGCGGCCGGGGCCTGCAGCCAGAAGTAGCCCGCGCCGGCCGGAGCCGCCCCGTGGTCCTGCCACAGCGTCAGATACGGGCGGGTCACGGGAGTGTCCGTGCCGTACTTGAGGTTGATCTCCCGCCAGGTCGCGGTGCGTTCCTCACGCAGGCCGCGCAGCGTGGCGGGCTTCGGAAAGACGTAGCCTCCGGTCCCTTCGGCATGCAGCCAGCGCACCCCGTCGAGCTGCGCCGACCAGCCGGCGTCGGTCGGGGCGGCCTTTCCGTTGACGAGGAGCGCGGCGTGCGGGTCCCGCAGCTTGCGGTTCTCCACGACGGTTTCCACCGGCCCCGCATCCGCCGTGATGCCGGAGCCGACGCACGCGATCACGTCATCCAGACAGAACCAGCTCTTGAGACCGTGCAGCGAACTTCCGTACGCCCGCAGTTCCATGCCGTAGGCGCCGAGCGTCGTCCCCGGCAGCGCGGTGCCGCCCGCCCAGTCCGCCGCGCTCGTCGTGCGCTGCCCCGCCGCGTCCGCCGGCCGGCCCGCGACGACCGTGGTGCCCGGCAGCCGGGCAGGGTCGACGGTGGGCCAGTAGTCCTCGCTGTAGTGCCCGAGGTCGTCGGTGTACAGCAGCACCATGCCGTCGGAGAGATGCCAGCTGTGCAGATTCTCGTTCTGGATCGACTCGTAGTTGTAGATCCGGCTCGAGTACGCCGAGATGCCCAGCGCGAACGACGGCCTGTGGTGGGCCGCCTTGTCCATCCTCGGGTGCTGCTTGTGTGCGACCAGTGGGCCGCGCGCGGGGACGGGCGAGTCGAGGATCCGACGGGCGGCGACGAGGGAGGCCAGATCGGTGGCGGTGAGGAAGTCCCGGTAGGTGTCCTCGGCGATCCACTGCTTGACCAGCGCGGTGAACCGGTCGGCCGTCTCGCCCGGGAAGCTCGGGATCAGCCGGAGCACCGCCTCGATGACAGTCTGCGCCGAGGCGTGGCCCTGCTTGCTGGGACGCGCGATCTCCCGGCCGCACACCGACGCCATCACATCGCCCCGGGCCAGCAGGGGGTCGAAGCCGTCGTCGACCCAGCCGCGAACGTTGTCGAGCTCGGGGTCGGTGACCGTCCAGTCGGTGCCCGCGAGCAGGTTCAGCAGCCGGGAGAGGTTGTTGAGCAGCTCCTTGCCGTAGCCGCCGTTGTACGGGTGCTCGTAGTGCTGGAGGAACGAGCCGTCCGAGTAGAAGCCCTCACCCGTGCCCGCGGAGCCGTCCGCGCGGTCGTTGAAGGCCAGGACGCTGTTGGCACCTGAACCCTCGACGTCCGAAAGAGCGTCGCGGACCCGGGCGAGGGCGTCCCCGTCGTTCCGCAGGACGGCGTTGACCGCGACGACGGTGGAGATCCACACCCGGTTCGCACCGGTCGCGATCTGCCGGTCCGCCCGCCATAGGTTCGGATCGGGTGTGTAGTGCCGCACGGCCTCGGTGATCCGGGTGAGACGCTCCGTGCCGAGCACGTCGTACAACAGCACGGACGCGTCGTTGAGCGCGAGCGCCGAGCCGATCTCCCAGTCCCAGTCGTTGTCGAACCGGGTGTGCTCGGGGCCGTAACGGTGTGTCAGCATCCAGTCGATGCCGGAGAGCAGCAGGTCTCCGAGGGCCGCGTCCCCGTACTGCGGGGTGCCGGGCACCGCCCACGCGGTGGCGATCGTGGCGAGACGTTTGAACGACGTGGTGACGTGGTTGGAGAGCGTGGTGCTGGTCAGGTCGGCGAACAGGCCGTCGGCGCGGGCCGGGTCCAGACCCTGTGCGGCCGTGGTCGCAGCCCGGCCGGTCCGGGCGACGGCCGCCGCGATCTGCTGGTCCGTCAGGTCGAGACCGGTGCCCCCGGTGAGCAGGGTGTGCCAGCGGGCGCGCAGTGCGGCCGCGTCGCCGGCAGCCGCGTGCGCGGCCCCGGAGGTAAGGGTGAGGGGAAGGGTGACGGCTGCGCCGAGCGCCGCCGCTCCGGCCAGGACGGTGCGTCGTGTGGTGCCTCTGCCGGTGCCTGGATTCATGGTTCGGGCCCTCACAGGAGGTGTCGGCGGCCGACGGCCGCGGCGAGCGCGGCGTGACCGGAAGGATTGGGGTGCAGGCCGTCGCCGCTGTCGAACGCGGGCAGCAGGCGCGACGGCTGTGCGGGATCGTGCAGCGCGCTGTCGAAGTCGGCGACCGCGTCGAACAGTCGGCCGGTGCGCACCGCGCGGTTGATCTGCTGCCGGACCGCGTCGAGCTGCGGCGTCCAGCGGGTCCACCCCTCGAACGGGGTGATGGTCGAGCCGACGATCCGCAGCCCCGAGTTCCGGGCCCGCAGCACCAGCTGGCGGTAGCCGGCCAGGACGAGCGCGGGGTCCGTCTGGGCGGGCGGCTGCTGGAGGTCGTTGATGCCGAGATGGACGAGTACGGTGCGCAGCCCGGGCAGTGGGAGGACGTCGCGGTCGAACCGTGCCTGCCCGCCGGGCCCGAACCGGGCGTCGTCCAGCAGCAGCCGGTTGCCGCTGATGCCGAGGTTGGCGACGGCCGATCCGGGGAGCCGTCGGGCCAGCTGGTCCGGCCAGCGCAGGTCCGCGTCGTCGGGTGTGCCGACGCCCTCCGCGATGGAGTCGCCGAGCACGGCGACGACGGGACCGTGGGCGCCGGTCACTTCGACGCCGGTCAGCAGGAACACGGAGGTGGTGCGCACCCCGTCGACGGTGTGCGAGGCATGCGTGTTGCGGTGGAAGGACAGCGGCCCGGTGGGGCCGGGCAGCCGGGTCTCCACCGTCAGTCGCGAGGCCGCCGGGACGCGCAGCCCGTCGACCGGATCACTGGTCAGGGAGGCGCCTGCGGCCAGCCAGGCCTGCCGCCTCCCGCCGAACGTCACCGTGCGCCCGCCGGCCGTTGCCGGACCGATCAGAACCGGTACTGCTCCGAAGGCGTTCCCGTACCGCAGACGCACCTGCCCACCGGCCGACAGCCGCAGGACGGCCGTGAACACACCGTCGGTGAGCCCGCGGGCGGCCACGGTATCGGTCTCGGTCGGCGCGGTCTGCGCCGTCGCCCAGGACGTGGCCCAGCGCGATCCTCCGACGCCGCTGTCACTGTCCCGGGCAGCCGGTGCGGCCTGGGCTCCTGGCGCGGCGACCGCCACCGCGGCCACTCCCGCGGCCGCCGCCGTCAGTACCCCGCGTCTCGCGGGCCCCCGGCCGGTCACTGCGGGCACGCACCGGTCGGCTCGTACGCGCTCGCGTAGGTGCCGACCGCGTTGCCGCCGGTGTTGCCGCTCATGGTGTTGGTGCACACCGGGCCCTGCGGGGTGCGCATGAACTTGATGCCGCCGCCCGCGTTGCCGGTGACGGTGTTGCCGTACACGCTCGTGTCGATGCCGTCGGTCGCGGTGTCACCACCGAGCCGGATACCGGCCCCGACGTTGTCGTGCACGGTGTTGTAGCGGAAGATGTTGCCGCTGCCGCGTGCGTCGAGACCGCCGGAGCTGGAGTCCTTCTGGCCGCTGCAGTCGTTGTACTCGACGTAGTTGATGGTCGAGTTCTCCTTCACATCGACGCACTCGTTGCCCTGGGTGGCGATGGTGTTGTGATGGATGCGGTTGTTCCTGCTGATGTCCGCCGCGGCGTCCGGGGCGCCGTTCGCGCCCTGCTGCTCGGGGGCCGTGCCGAGGTAGATGCCTTCGCCGTTCTTGCCGCCCCCGCCGAACCTGAAGTCGGCGACTCCGCAGTTGGTGATCGTGTTGTCGTTCACCTCCGCGCCGGTGACGAGATAGCGCAGCCGCAGGCATTCGTCGGCGGCGTTCCTGAGCGTCATTCCGGTGATGTGCAGGGCGCCCACCCCGTTGCCCGGAGTCGTGCTCATGACATAAATAAGCTTCAGGCGGTAGCCGCCCACCTCGGTGGACGAGCCGTGCAGCCCGTCGACGGTGAAGCCGCTCAGCGTCGTCGAGTCGTGCTGCACCTGGATGATCCGGGTGTCGCCCGCCCCCTTCACCACGGCGCTCGACGGGCCGGTGAGCGTGACGCCGGGGCGCTTGGTCACCGCGTCCTGCCGGTACGTGCCCGCCGCGAGGTTCACCACCGCGCCCGTGGGGGCCAGGTCGAGTGCCTTCTGGATCGTGGCGAGCGGCGCCCCCGCCGACGTACCGGCGTTGGCGTCGCTGCCGGACGGCGAGACGTAGTACGCCGTCGCCGCCTCGGCGGCCGCGGCCGGCGCCGGGAGGAGAAGCGAGGTGCCTGCGGCGAGCGCGGCGGCCAGAGTGGTGCGCAGTGCATGGCTCATGAGGTGTGCCTCCTGGGATCAGCGAAGGACAGAGCGAGCAGTACGGGGATGCTGGGGCCCAGCAGCAGCGGGCCGAGCGGTACGACGAGGGAGAGCAGTACGGCGGAGATCACCGCGCCGAGCAGTGCGGTGCCCCGGGCCGGAGACCCGAAGCCGAGCGCCAGCGCCCCGGCCGACCAGGTGCGGACCGAGCCCTGCGGAGTCCGTCCGGCCTCGGCGGCGAGTGCGATGTGATGGATGACGAGCGCGGCGGCGATGCCTGCCTGCGCGGCGAGGACGACGAAGGTCCAGGGCTCCGAACGGGACAGCAGGTACACGATGTTCGTGCCGAGGACGACCGCCGCCGCCGTCGACAGCAATCCGTGCCGCCACAGCGCGCTCCAGTAACGGGGGAACGCGGCGAACGCGTTGACGAACACGCGGCTGTCCCCTTCCGCACGCCACAACTGCAACGCGTGCCCCATGGCCGCGAGTGCGGGCAGCCAGGTCACGACACCCAGGGACAGCACGGTGCACGCGGCCCCGGCGACGGCCGGGTACGCGATGAACTCCAGACGCCGCAACAGTGTCGGCCAGCCGGACGAGAGGGTTGCCTGCATGATCAGCCGACCTTTCCTGTGTACGGCTCCGGCACATCGAGGAGCACGTGCCCGTCCAGCTCCAGACGCGTGCACCGCACGACACACGGCGCAGCGTCGGCGCAGATCAGCACGGCGGCGGCGTCGGCGCTCACCCGTGAGGTACGGATCCGTCGGGCGACGGGAGACAGAAGGACGGTCTCCCCGGCCTCCGTGAACGTGACGCCCCGCCCGTCGAGGCACGCGATCTGCTCGTCGGCCGATGCCCCTTTGGGCGTGATGGCGGTGAGGAAGAGACCGTCCGACGACCGCGGGGCCGTCGAACGCAGTGTGTGCAGTGTCCGCGTGAGACGCAGCTCAGGCGTACTGGACGTCGGATTGGCCTCCACCTCGGTGACCTCGCAGGTGACCGAGGCGTCGTGGGGCGCGAACTGCCGCACGAGGGCGGTGGCCGCGCCCGACCTGATCAGCCGGCTGCCGTCCGGCTGCGGCTCGGTCGGGCGGTCGGTCTGCAGCAGGAACGTCCACCGGCGCTCCTCCTCCGCCTCGGCCAGGTCGAGCAGCACGAGCCGCCCCGACGGGGTGAACACCAAGGTGCGGTCCAGGCGCCGGACGCCGAGCGACGGGTCGTACATCGCGGCAATCTCCGCCGTGGCGTGCGCCCAGCCGGCCTCGGTGTCCACCAGCACATCGCGCTGCCTGGCTTGTCGCTCGTACGGAATGTCCTGGTAGACGTGGTAGCGGCCCTCGTCCGCGTACCCCTGTCCGTCCACCAGCAGCAGATTGTGGTGCGCCGCCCGCTTGCGGTTGCTGTAGCCCTCGTCCACGGCGAGGAACGCCCCTTGCGAGATCAGCACGAAGGACCCCGAATCCGGGTGATGGTGCCCCTGGTTCAGGGTCTCCCAGCCCAGCTCGGCCCGGTGCTTCGCCGAGGTCTCCCATGCGGTGCGGCCACCGCCCGGACTCGCCTTGAACGACACCAGCGTGGCGTCGTCGTCCCATCCGGTGCGGGCCGCGAGCAGGCCGAGATCAGGGAAGTACGCACGGGTCTCGGTGGGCCGGGCAGCCGTTACGGACGGGTCGTACCAGAGGTACTCCAGGGAGGCCTCCGGCAGGATTCCCGGCCGCACCCCGCTCTCCGCCGCCTCCTGCCACAGCAGTTCGCCCGAGGCCAGATCGCCCATCCACTGGGCCTCCGCGATGCCGTACTGGGCGGCGAGCCGGTAGTACAGCCCCGCGCTGTGGCCGCTGCGCCGGTCGTGGCAGTCGCCGTGATCGACGTTGAACGCGAAACCGGGCGCCGTCTGATGGAGCCGGTAGCGGAATGTGTTCGCGAGGAATCCGCCGCGCTCCCACCAGTCGACACCCTCCGCCTCCTTCAGGAGATCCAGATGGATCGCCAGGAAAGGCACCCCGTAGCGCCAGTACACGACGCCTTCGGCATGGGAACCGTCGGCCGGCAGCAGGTCCAGGACCGTGCCGAGGTTGTCCTTGGCGCGTTCGGTCCACTCCTCCTTGCCCAGGACGTAGCCGGCGGTCGCCAGGCCCGCGTAGCAGATCCAGTTGTGGTTCTGCCAGTACGACGACGACCACCAGCGGCCCTCGCTCGCCACCGCGAACTCGTACATCCGGCGGCCCTGCAGCAGCAGCTTGTACCGCAGCAGCGCCCTTACACCGTCCGGCAGTTCGTCGCCCACCCACCGGTAGGCGAGCGACAGATGATGCAGCAGCCAGCCCGCATCCAGGTCGTGGTCCGGCATATGGGCCCGGCCCCAGTGCGGCAGCCGCACCGCCGCCTCGATCCAGCGCCGGCTCTCCTCCAGATGCGCGCTGTCGCCGGTGGTGCGGTACGCCAGAGCCGGGTTGGAGGCGGCGGGGCCCAGCCAGGTGATGCTGGCCAGGGGATGGGTGCGGGGCGGGGTGAGGCCGCGATGACGCGCGGCCTCCTCCCGCAGCCGGACCTCCTGCGCGGGGCGCGGGCCCGGCGGCGGCGTGGCGGAGAGCAGCAAGGCTCAGCCCTCCGTCCGGAAGCGCGCGGTGGAGCCGTCCGCCAGTTCCACCGTCAGCTCCTCGCCGTCGAGTCGCACATCGGTCACTGCAGGACCCGCGGATGCCGCCTGGTACACCGAGGCGAAAGTGACCTGCTGCGCCTCGGCGGTGAAGTCGACCCGGGTGCGCATGCGCTGCGGATCGTCGGCAGGACCGGGGCCCGGCCGGGTCACGGGACGAACCGGCACCCCAGCGGTGTGGGTGTGCCAGCCGTGCAGGGTCTCGTCGCCGTACCAGGTGGTGCGCACGGGACCGGCAGCCTGCAGCTGGATGTCGAGCGCCGTTCCCGGGCGCAGCTGGGCCGTGACCCGGTGCGCCTCCCGGCCCGTCACCGTCAGCAGATCCACCAGGTAGCAGCCGCCGACCGCCACCCGCCGTACCGCGCGCACCCCTTCGTACGCGCTGGTGACCTCGGCCGTCACCGAGGCGGTGTCCGAATCCAGGAGCACCCCGGTGCACTCCGCCTGCTCTTCGCCGTCCACCCGGAACGCCGGATGGGCCTCGGTCGACGCGTACAGATCACGGAACTCGGCGTGCGCGTAAGGCACCTGGCCGGGGTCCGGCTGCCACGGGGTGGTTTCCCCGTACAGGTACAGCGACAGCTTGTCGCGATGTCCGTGCGAGCCGCCGTGCGGGCCGAAGTCCAGCAGCGTGTGGATGCCCGCCGCTCGTACCACTCCGTAACCCGCCGACGGGAACACGGTGACCGCACCGGGCGCCGCCCGGCGGGGGAGCGGTGGTCCGGCGAACCAGCCGCCGAGCTCCCGGTCCAGCCCGTCGTCGTGGTCGCCGAGCTCGGCCCGTGCCCGTACCGCCACCGCTCCCAGCGCCTCGGACGGCACCAACTGTTGTGCGAGCGCAGCCAGTTCGAGCCACTCCAGAGCCAGTGGGCGGCGCAGATACGGGCCGTCGTGCAGTGCGGGAAGAATGCCGCCGTCCGTCGCGATCGCTGCCAGCACGTCCGTCATCCCGGCCAGCACGCCCACCACATCGGACGGGATCGCCGCCGGATCGGTGGAGCGCAGTGCCAGCAGGGCCGCACGCAGGACGAACCCGTGGTAGTAAGTGCTGCCCTCCCACTCCCAGCCGTCCCCGGCGACCGCCACCCGCAGATGTGCGTACAGCCCGTGGTCGCCCTCCAGCCACTCCTTCGCACCGTCCCACTCCCGGCCGCGGACCGCAGCGGCCGCCCGGCTCGTGGCGACGCCTGCCGCGTTCAGCCACGCGGTGTAGTTGGACGCGAGGTGTCCCTGACCGGTCAGCACGTCGCGGGCGTCGAGCGCCGCCTGCGCCAGGTCGTCGAGCAACGGCAGGACCGCCGCCAGCTCCTCGGCGCCCGTCCCGGCGAGCGTGCTCACGGTGTGCCCGATGGTGACGGCCCAGATGGCGTCGGTCAGCGCCTGGTGGA
Organism: Streptomyces sp. NPDC060035; assembly: GCF_042736635.1. Taxonomy (NCBI): domain Bacteria; kingdom Bacillati; phylum Actinomycetota; class Actinomycetes; order Kitasatosporales; family Streptomycetaceae; genus Streptomyces; species Streptomyces sp. NPDC060035. Next base: position 254,610 of record NZ_JBHWVO010000006.1, on the reverse strand, counting down.
AGAGCCGGCCGCGCAGCATCCACGTCTGCGCCTCGCCGTGCCGCTCCGTGGCGAGACCGGCGTACACGGCGGAGTATTCGACGAGCCGCGCCACCGCCTCTGTCCGCTCGCCGCGATGCGCGAGCACCCGCAGATGCCGCGCCCACGCCTGGTGCGACAGCACCAGCCAGGCGCCGCGCACCGCCTCCGTGTCCACCCGGCAGCCGTGCGCGCAGCGCGCGCCGTCCTCGGGGAAGACCCCGCCGAGGAGATCACCGTGGTCGAGTTCCACCCCGTGCGCCGGGCAGACGTACGCGTGCCACCATCCGCCCCGCTCCCGGGCGATCCGCCTCAACGCGGCCACACGCCACCGTCGATGTCCACCGTGGAGGCGGTGAGGAAACCCGAGGCGGGCGAGGCCAGGTGGACGACGGCGTGGGCGACGTCCTCCGGCGTGCCGGCCCGGCCGACCGGGATGCCGGCCTCCATCGCACGCTGGGCCTCGGGAGCGGTGAACGTCTCGTGGAAGGCGGTGCCCTTGATGAAGCCGGGTGCGACGGTGTTGACCGTGATGCCCGTACCCGCGAGCTCCTTCGCCAGGCCCTTGGTGAAGCCGCGGATGCCTGCCTTGGCGGCCGCGTAGGCGACCGAGCCGGGGCCGCCGCCGTTGTGCGCGGCCAGGGACGACATCGTGATGACACGCCCGGCAGGGGACTGCGTCAGATACGGCAGCGCTGCCCGCACCGTGCGGAACGTCGACGTCAGATTGACGGAGATGACCTGGTCGAAGTGGTCGTCCGACATGTCCGCGATCTTCTCGCGGCCGATCAGATGTCCCGCGTTGCAGACCAGGACGTCCAGACCGCCGAGGAATCCGGCGGCCTCCTCGACCAGCGTGTCCACCTCGCCGCTCAGGGTCGCGTCGGCCTTGAACGCCTTGGCCCTGCGGCCCAGCGCCTCGATCTCGGAGACCGTCCTCGCGGCCTCCTCGGCGGAGGAGTGGTAGTGGACGGCGACGTCGGCGCCGGCCTCCGCCAGGGCGACGGCGATGGCACGGCCGATGCCGTGGCCCGCTCCCGTCACCAGTGCGCGGGAGCCGTTGAGTTCAGCAGACATGGGTGGAGCCCTTTCGGTGACCGGCCCACGAGGGGCCGGAACCGGTCACTTGAGACCGGCGGTTGCGAAGCCCTGAACGAAGTAGCGCTGGCCGATGAGGAAGAGGACGACCATGGGAAGGGTGGCGAGCGTGGTGCCGGCCATCAGGAAGTGCCACTGGGTGCCGTTCTCCGTCTTGAAGACGGAGAGTCCGACCTGGATCACCCGCATGCTGTCCGTGTGGGTCACCAGCAGCGGCCAGAGGAAGTTGTTCCACGAGGACTCGAAGGTCAGCAGCGCCACCGTGATGAAAGCGGGCTTGACCTGTGGGCTCATGATCCGGGTGTAGATCCGGAACTCGCCGAGCCCGTCGAGCCGGGCCGCCTCCTCCAGCTCCACCGGCAGGTCCAGGTAGAACTGCCGGAAGAGGAAGACCGCGAACGGCGTGACGGCCCCCGGGATGATGAGCGCCCACCAGCTGTCCAGCCAGCCGCTGCCGCCCTGGCCGAGGATGTCGTTCCCGCCGGCCAGCGGCATGAAGCGGACGATCAGGAACTCGGGCAGCACCTTGGTGTACGTGGGGATCATGAGGGCCGCGATGAAGAGATAGAAGATCATCTCGCTGCCGCGGAACCTGATGCGCGCCAGGGCGTATCCCGCCATCGACGCGATCAGCACGTTGAGCACGGTGTGGCTGGTCGCGATGAGGAGACTGTTGCGGGCGTACGTGGCGAACGGCGCGGCCTTCAGCGCGTCGGCGTAGTTCCCGAACTTCCAGTGCTCCGGAAGCAGTCCGGCATCCTGCGACGCGATCTCCACGGGCGTCTTGAGTGAGGTGAGCACCATCCAGACGAACGGCACCACCATCAACAGGGAGACCAGGGACAGCGTCACGTAGAGCGCGATCCGGCTGCCGGAGATCGGCTTCTTCTCGGCCACGACCCTCGGAGCGGGTGCCGGCTTCTGCAGCTCAGCTGTGGCCACGACTGCCTCCCATGATCCGCTTGTTGACCAGGGTGAAGCCCATCAGCAGGACGAAGAGCACCAGTGACTGTGCGCTGGCGTAGCCGACACGGAATTCCCTGAAGGCGGACTTGTAGATCTCGTACGTCATCATCGTGGTGCTGTTGGCGGGGCCGCCGTCGGTCAGGATGTAGATCTGGTCGAAGGACTGGAAAGCGGTGATCATCGAGGTGATCAGCACGAAGAACGTCGCCGGCTTCAGCAGCGGCAGCGTGATCGAGAAGAACTGCCGGACCTTGGACGCCCCGTCCACCGACGCCGCCTCGTACAGCTCCTTCGGCAGGGACTGCAGCGCGGCGAGATAGATGAGCATCTTCATGCCGATGCCCTGCCAGATACCCACCAGGATCACCGAGGGCATCGCCCATGTCGTCGAGGAGAGCCAGGCGGGCCCTTCGATGCCAAGGAACGACAGCAGGGCGTTGAGCAGTCCGTTTCCGGGGTTGTAGATCCACAGCCAGACCAGGGCGATCGCGACGGTCGCGGTGACTTGGGGCAGGAACACAGCGGTACGGAAGATGCCGCGTGCCTTGAGACCGGTATGCAGAGCCAGTGCCACCAGCAGGCCGAGCGCCATGCCGAAGGGCACCGTGAAGAACGTGTAGACAAGCGTGTTGCCGATGGACTTGATGAAGACCGCGTCGTCCAGCATGTCCCGGAAGTTGCCCAGACCCACGAACTCCGGCGCCGTCAGCACGTCGTACTTCGTGAAGGCCAGGGCCACCGAGACCACGACCGGAAGACCGATCCACAGCGACGCGTGCAGCAGCGCCGGCGCCACCATGAGCATGCCCGCACGGCGCCGACGGCGTCCCGGGCCTGTGGGGACCCGGCCGGAACGTTTCGTCCTCGGTGTCTCGGGAGAGGAAGGCGGCCGCGCCGGCCGCGCCTTCACTACGGATGTTGGTGGCACAGTGTCGGGTCCTTACATCCGGCCGATGGCGGCCTCGGCGAGACGGCCGAGCTCCGCGATGGCGTCCTTCGCGGACTGACCGCCCACGATCGCGGGCTCCAGCGTCGGCTTGATCTTTTCGCGGATCTCCATCCAGGCCGCGGTGCCGCCCTCCGAGACGGCGTGCTCCAGGTTCTGCAGGGAGAGATCGACGAACTCGTTCTCCTTGACGTACCCGGACTCGTTGAGATCCCGGAGACCGGGTACCGAGCCACGCTGCTTCGCCGCACCGAGGATCGAGTCGGGTGTCGCGAGGTACTCGACGAGGGCACGGGCCGCGGCCGGGTGCTTGGAACGCGCGGACTGGGTGACGAGCGTGCCGCCCTGGAGCATCGCCGGCCTGCGGTTGGCCAGGACGAACGAGCCGAGCTTGTCGCCCTCGATGAGCTCCGGGTTCTGCTCCTTGGCCTGCACCCACAGGGCGCTCGTCGACATCATCATCGACGCCCTGCCCGTCTGTACGTTGGACGGGGCGCCGGTATCCGTCTTCTTCGCGTAGTCCGCCGAGCCGTCCTTGACCAGGTCCTTGAAGAACTGCAGGGCCTCGACGCCGCGCGCATCGGTGAACAGCACCTTCTTGCCGTCCGAGCTGAACAACTGGCCGCCGTTGGCGAAGAGGAAGGTCTCCCAGCACTGGCGCAGCTCGATGGAGAACGGGTCGAATCCGACGCGGCCGGCCTTCGTCAACTGCTTCGCGACGGCGCGCAGCTCCGCCCAGTTGGCCGGGGTCTTCTTGATCCCGGCCGCCGCGAAGTGGTCCTTGCGGTACACGACGATGCGGGTGTCGAGGACGACGGGGAGCGCGTAGAGCTTGCCGTCGTAGCGCGACGGTTCCAGCACGCGCTTCTCGTAGTCGTGTGCGGTGGCGAGCGCCTCCGGAAGCTCGGCGATCGCCTTCTTCGCGGCGAACGGAGGGATCCAGCCGACGCCCATCATCAGCACGTCGGGCAACAGCCCGCCCGCGAGACCGGTGGTGATCTTCTCGTTGAGCTGGGTGTACGTGGTGTAGTCCACGTTCACCTTGACGTCCGGATACTTCTTCCGGAACCCGCCGAGGATCTCCTGCTCCAGCAGGATCTTGCCTTTCGCACCTTCGTAGATCGGGGTGAGCAGCGTGATCTCGCCCTCGGCGGGGCCGTCGGCCGAACCGGCAGCCGTGGAGCCGCCGCCACAGCCGGCGAGGGCGGCAGCGGCGGTACCCGCGCCGATGGCAGCGAGCACAGATCGTCTGTTGAGTTCCATGGGACACCCCTTTTGAGGTGGAGTCAGTGGATCGATCCAGCGACTACTCCCCGGACATGGCTGGGAAGTACTGGTAAATCGATGCACTGATGCTAAGAACGTCTCGAGAGTGGCGTCAACAGCTGATGCGCAAGAATTTTCAGGGATGTTAACGGGTGTACCGGTGGAGCTCGTTCAGTAAATCGGTACACTAAGCGCAGCAGTGCGTTCCGAACCGGAGGTGGCATGAGCGGGGTAACGATCCATCAGGTCGCGGAGGCAGCAGGAGTCTCCGCGAGCACGGTCTCCAACGTTCTCAACGGACGTACGGACCGTATGCAGGCGGCCACCCTGGCTCGTGTGGAGCAGGTGATAGAGCAGCTCAGCTACCGGCCCAACCGGGCGGCACGCATGCTGCGCACCGGCCGTATCAAGGTCATCGGCCTGATCGTGCCCTCGGTCGCCAACCCCTTCTGGGGGGCGCTCGCGAGAGAGCTGGAGGCCATCGCGCTGGCCGAGGGCTACCACGTACTGCTGTGCAACAGTGAGCGTGATCCCGCCCGTGAGCTCAAGTACGGGGAGGAGTTGCTCGCCGACGGGGTCAGCGGGGTGGTCCTGTGCTCCTCCCTGCCCTCGCTCGACCACGTTGCCCCGCTGCTCAGCAGGGGACTGAAGATGGTCGCCTTCGACCGCACCGCGCAGGCGGGCGATCCGGCGTCGCTGTCCAGCATCAGTGTGGACAACGCCATGGGCGCCGAGCTCGCCACCCGCCATCTGATCGAACTGGGCCACCGAAGACTGGCGTTCGTCTCCGGGTCGGTCAACAGCGTCAACCGCCGCGAGCGACTGCGCGGCTTCCGGGCCGCGCTCGAATCCGCGGGCCTCGACCCGGCAGACGCGATCGTGTGGCCCGGCGCGGACACCACCGAATTCGGGGACAAGGACGCCGCCGAGCTGGGCCGGAACGCGGCCCGGGAACTGCTGTCGCGGCCCTGCCCGCCCACCGGCTTCGTCGCGATCAACGACATGTGTGCGATCGGCATCTGCCGTGGCGCCAAGGATGCCGGGCTCCGCGCGGGGCGGGACGTCTCGGTGGTCGGGTTCGACGACATCCTGCTCGCCGATCTCTTCGAACCACCGCTGACCACGGTCCGCCAGCCGCTTCCGGAGATGGCGGCCGAGACCTTCCAGCAGCTGCGGGCCCGGATCGACTCGGCCCCGGCCGCCGGACGGTCGCTGCTGATCAGGCCCCGGCTGGTGATACGGGAATCGACGGCACCGGCGCCGGCGACGCCCACTGTGCCGGCACCGTCCACCGCTCCCGCCCTCGCCGAGGCCCAGGTGTATTGATCAAGTAGCGGCGACGGCGAACCGCCCCGCCAGGTCTCGGGACCGGGCGGGGCGGTGATGAGGAACGGGACGGGTGGGTGCGGGTTTCACGCGCCCCGTTCCGGCCGGTGGCCGACTCCGGTCAGGAGGCGGTGCAGGAACCGACTGTGGGCGCAGAGGTGTTGCCGTTCGTCGCGACGGTGAACCCGAAGCTCGTCGAGGCACCCGCGGCGAGGTTCCCGTTGTTGCTCGGCTTCACGGTCATGACGTTTCCGCTCGTGTCCCAGGTGGGCGAGCCGTTCCAGGTGGCGTTGACCTTCTGCGGCGAGGCCACGGTCACCGGCACCGACCACGTACTGATGGCCGAACTGCCGGCCTTGATGGTCACCTGTCCGTTGTACCCGCCGTTCCACGTGGCGGTCTGGGTGTATGTGGCGGTGCAGCTGCCGGAGCCGCCACCACCGTCGTCGCCACCGGTGGATCCGCCGAGCGCGGCGAGCACCGCGTCGTACGCCGGCTTCTTGTTGTAGCTGCCGTCGAACAGGAGCGGGGTACCGCTGCTGCGCCACGAGTACTTGTCCGTGACACCCCAGACGGTGATACCGGTGCAGCGCGACACGGCCAGGCAGGCGTTCACCACCTTGGTGTAGTTGGCTGCCTGGGCCGAGCCGGAGCCCTCGATGTCCAGCTCGGTGATCTGCACGTCGACGCCGAGGGCGGCGAAGCGCTGAAGGTTGGCCTGGAAGTCGCTGGGTACGGGGGAATTAGGGTTGAAATGCGACTGGAAGCCCACGCAGTCGATCGGCACACCGCGCGCTTTGAAGTCCTTGACCATGTCGTAGACCGCGTTGCTCTTCGCGTTCTGGCCGTCGGTGTTGTAGTCGTTGTAACAGAGCTTGGCATTGGCGTCCACCGTGCGGGCGGTGCGGAACGCCTCCTCGATGAAGCCGCTGCCGAGCTTGTCCTGGAACGGCGAGCTGCGCCGCGCCCCGCTGCTGCCGTCCTGGTAGGCCTCGTTCACCACGTCCCAGGAGTGGATCTTGCCCTTGTAGTGCGTCATCACCTGGGTGATGTGGTTGTTCATCGCTGTACGCAGATCGGCGGTGCCGAGGCCCCCGACCCAGCTCGGAAGCTGGGAGTGCCACACGAGTGTGTGGCCGCGGACCTTCATGCCCTTGCTCTGGGCGTGGCTGACGATCTGGTCGGCGTTCGAGAAGTTGAACGAGTTGCGGGTGCTTTCGAGCGCATCCCACTTCATCTCGTTCTCGGGCGTCACCGAGTCGAACTGGGCATCCAGCGTGGACGCGTACTGCGCCTCGCTGAGATGATTGGCGGCCACCGCGGTGCCGAAGTACCGGCCCTTCGCTGCCGCGGCGTTGCCGAGCGTGCCGACCGCCTCGGCCGTACCGGCGAGCGATACCACGCCTGCCGCGGCGAGGACGCCCGCAGTGATGAGCGAGACCGCCCGTCTGGCACGGGCCGGCAGGTGTGGACGGGCGGGAGTGTCGCCTGGGGAATTCTTGGCCATCACGTTTTCCAGCCTCTTCTTCCGGTTGCCGGGCGGATCGAACAGGGCGCCCGGACAAGGTGGTTCGGACACTTCGAGGTGCTGTGCAGCCGTCGTGGGTGCGCCCGGTGGGTGCACCCACGGCGGGAAGGCGAGCGTTGGAACTGGGGCGCGAAGGAGAGTATGCGCTCAACGTGACGGGCCGTCAACGCTACATTTCCGAAATATTTCCGAGCGAATAGCCGCTCATTTGATAGCGGGTGGTGATGCGACCTGCACAGACGGTGTGACTCCGGTGCGTATCGGATCTCATCCGACACGGGCTCTCGTAATCACGCTCGAGCATTACGAAAGACGTTCATGGATGGTTACGAAAGTTTCGACACCCCAATGACGGAGCGCGGACCGCCCCTCCGGGCGGCCCGCGCTCGCTGTTCGTTTCTCTCGCGCCGTAGCGCGCACTCAACCGCTGCTGAGGGAAAGCCCGATCATGACGCCCGCCGATACGGATACCCTGCCGGGCGTCAGGTCGCCCTCGCCGCCGCCGCTCTGCTGGCTGTGGCCGCGGTAGTTCTGCATCTGCTCGGAGTCCACATCCTTGATGTGGATGACGGGCCCGAGCCGCACACCGGCCGCCTCGGCATACAGGGCGGCCTTCTCCCGTGCCGCGGCCACGGCCGCGGTACGCGCCCGGGCGCGCAGCTCCTTCTTCGTGCTCACATCGAACTCGACGCCCTTGACCTGGTTGGCACCCGCGTCGACGACATCGATGAGAACGGTCTCCAGGATGTCCAGTTCCCGCAGCTCGATCACGAACGAGGCGGTGCACTCGTAGCCGAGGAACTTGCGCTCGTTGCCGTAACTCCACTGGGAGGACAGGTTGAGCCGTGATGTCGACACGGCGGCCGCGGGCACTCCGTGCCCGCGCAGGACCTCCCGAATGCGGTTCACACCGCTGCGGGTCGCGGCGAACGCCTCACCCGGCTTGTTCCTGGTCTGCTCGATCGCGACGCGGAGGCGTGCCAGGTCGGGTGCGGCGTCCACGCTCGCCGCCCCGAACACCGACACGCCCCACGGGGCATCTATGGACTGGGTTCCGTTCATGCCGTCATCCAACCAGCCCCAGCGCTCAGTCGGCGGAAGGAGCCCAGCCCGTCGCCTCTATGCGGCCGGAGTCGCCGGGCCTGTCCCCGTCGAAGAGCGTGCGGCTGCCGTCCCGGACGTGTACGCCGTCGACGTACGCACCGCGCCCGACGTACAACTGGTCGGTGGTGTAGCGCCATCGAAGCAGGACCTCCGTGCCGCGCCAGGCGGCCAGGTCCGCCTCGAGACGATGCCAGACCCGGCCCGACCAGCCGGACACCGAGCCCTCCGGGTGCGGCTGGGGCTGCGGGGGCCGCGCTCCGTGCGCCGGTACGGTCGTGAACGGCACGGGCTGCCACGTCGCCCCGGAATCCGACGACGCCTCCAGGCGCAGGGAGTCCGAGGCCGGTTCGGTGTCCCACCAGAGCGCACAGCTCAGCACCGCGTGCGCGGACGCCGTACGCAGCGCGGGCAGCGTGAGCGTGGCAGTCGAGGCGCTCTCCATGCCGGAGAACCAGGCGGTACGGCCATGTGCGGGACGGACCGGCACGGCGCGCGCCATCCGATTGGCCGCGGCGACCCGTGGCGCACTGCCCGAGCGCCAACTGCGCACGGGGTGCACCGAGTTGCCGAGGACGATCAGGAACGAGTCCGTCGTCGGATCGAGGACCAGGCTGGTGCCGGTGAACCCGGTGTGGCCCGCGGTGCGCGGCGTGGCCATCGCACCCATGTACCAGTGCTGGTAGAGCTCGAAGCCCAGACCGTGCTCATCGCCCGGGAACGAGGTGTTGAAGTCGGTGAAGAGCAGCTCCACCGAGTCCTCGGACAGGATCCGGGACCTGCCGTAGACACCCCCGTTGAGCAGCGTACGGGCCAGGACCGCCAGATCCCAGGCACAGGAGAAGACCCCGGCGTGCCCGGCGACCCCGTCCAGGCTGTAGGCGTTCTCGTCGTGGACCTCGCCCCAGACCAGCCCGCGCTCCAGACCCGACCAGGGCAGCCTGGCGTCCTCGGTGGCGGCGATCTTAGGCTTCCAGGAGGCGGGCGGGTTGTAGCGAGTGCGCTGCATCCCGAGCGGAGCGGTGATCTCCTCGCGGAGCAGCACATCCTGGGCGCGGCCGGTGATCTTCTCCAGGACCAGCTGCAGCGAGATCAGATTGAGGTCGGAGTAGAGGTACTTCGTGCCGGGAGCGGAGGCCGGCACTTCGTTCCACAGCAGCTGGAGCTTTCCCTCCCGGGTCGGCTCCTTGAAGAGGGGGATCCAGGCCCGGAAACCGGACGTGTGTGTGAGGAGCTGACGGATCGTGACGTCCTGCTTGCCGCCACCGGCGAAGTCCGGCAGATACGAGGCGACCGTTGCCTCCAGCTCCAGCGGACCCCGCTCGATCTGCTGCACGGCCAGGATCGAGGTGAACAGCTTCGACACCGAGGCCAGATCGAAGACCGTGTCCTCGGCCATCGCGATCTGCTGTTCCGCGGGGAACTCCACCCCGGTGTCGGTCTTCTCGTCGTACGCCGCGTAGCGCACCGCCTTGCCGATGGGCCGGTGCAGGGCCACGGTGCCGCCACGCCCGGCGAGCAGCACGGCCCCCGCATACCAGGGATGCTTGGGGGAGTCGGCGAGGTACGTTTCCGCGTCGGCGACGAGCCGGTCGAGCGGCTCGGACAACAGCCCGGCGCGCGCAGCCGAACCGCGGCGCAGTGTGGGTCTGCCCTGCCCCGGCCTCATATCCGTACCAGCTCCCGGCTGTGTGCCCCGCGCTCCGTCCCCGCGCCCGGCGGCCACCGCTGCTCCCGCGAAGGGCATCGGTGCGAGCGCGAGGGCTCCGCCCAGTGCCAGTATCCCGCCGCCCAGCCTCCGACGGCTCATTCCCCTGCCCGACACGTCCCCAGCCATCCGGAACCCCTTCCCCTGATATGGAAAGCACTTGCGCGAAAGTAACTTTCGAAATCTCGTCCGAGCGTGAAACTTCCTGCCGAAGCAGAGATTACTGTCACGCCTGCCGTCCCGTACGCCTCTGACGGACAGAAGAATCTGACGTGACATCAGGAATTCTGGGTGTACGGATGGTGATGCATTGGCGATCGCGAAGCCTGCGGCCCCTGCGTCCTGCCCGCACGCTGCGCCGTCCCACCGAGCGCCCCGGTGCCACCTCTGGCAGCCTGTGGCCATGAACGCGAGCGCAACGGTCCGGGCCCTGGTCACCCAGTGGACCGTTGCGGTACCGGTGATCGCGTCGGTCGCGCTGGTGCTCAGCTGGGGCCGCGAACTACCCCCGACCGCCGTAGCCGTGGTCGCCCTGTGCCTCGCGGGCGCGGTGCTCGCCGCCGTCCACCACGCGGAGGTGATCGCGCACCGGGTCGGTGACCCCTACGGCTCGCTCATCCTGGCCGTCGCCGTGACCGTCATCGAAGTGGCCCTGGTCGTCACTCTCATGGTCGACGGCGGGCCCGAGGCTTCGTCCCTCGCCCGCGACACGGTCTTCGCCGCCGTCATGATCACCTGCAACGGTATCGTCGGCCTCTCCCTCCTGGTCGGGGCCGTCCGTACCCGGGTGGCCGTCTTCAACGCCGAAGGCACCGGCGCCGCGCTGGCGACCGTGGCGACACTGGCCACCCTGAGCATGGTCCTGCCCACGTTCACGATCGGAAAGCCCGGCCCCGAATTCTCCTCCGCCCAGCTCGGCTTCGCCGCCGTCGCCTCGCTCCTGCTCTACGGACTGTTCGTCGCCGTACAGACCGTTCGGCACCGCGAGTACTTCCTGCCGCTCACCCAGGACGGCCGGCCACGCACGGACCTGGACGACCCCGCGCTGCTGCCCGGGCGGGGCGCAACCGTGCTCAGCGTGGTCATGCTGCTGGTGGCGCTCGTCGCGGTCGTCGGCGATGCCAAGGCCGTATCACCGACCGTCGAGTCGGGTGTCGAGGCCGCCGGGATGCCGCAATCGGTGGTGGGCGTCGTCATCGCGTTGCTGGTTCTTCTGCCGGAGACCCTCGCCGCCGTACGGGCGGCGCGGCGCGAGCGGGTGCAGACCAGCCTCAATCTGGCCCTGGGCTCGGCGATGGCCAGCATCGGCCTCACCATCCCGGCCATCGCACTCGCCTCGATCTGGCTGGAGGGACCGCTCCACCTCGGTCTCGGCGCCACCCACATGGTGCTGCTCGCCCTGACCGTCGTCGTGGGCGCACTCACCGTCGTACCGGGGCGCGCCACGCTGCTTCAGGGCGGGGTACACCTCATCATCTTCGCCGCGTTCGTCTTCCTGGCGATCAGCCCCTGACGCGTCCTGCTGATGCGTCAGGGGCTGAGACGAAGGCCCTAGCGCCCCTCGTGGACCCGCACCACCCGCAACGCAGGTGAGCGTGCGATGTCCTTCTCGCAGAACCGCGACGTCACCCAGCGCTCGCCCGAGTACAGCCGGGTCTGGTCGCTGAAGTGCGCTGACGCGGGGTTCGACGACTGGGAGTACGTGAGCAGGGTCCGGGCCACCGGACACGGACTGCCGTCCCAGCCGACCACCTGGATGTAGCTGGAGCCGGCCGATACCTCGGTGTAGCCGCCGCCGGCGGCATTCCACACGGATTCGGTCTTGTTCCAGACGCCGAGCGACTCCGTGCCGCCGCCGACCGGGATGCGCTTCCCGTTGCGTACGACGAACTGATGACGGCCCAGCGGTGCGTCCAGCGGGATTCCCGCCCCCCGTAGCTCCGCCACCGCATCGGCCAGCGCCGCGGCGACACCGGGCGTCGAGGCGTTCAGGGTGTTCGGGGTCCTGACCGGATCGGCAGCGGAGAACGGCACCTTCCACAGCCTGTCGGCGGGGACCGCCGCAGTTGCCTTGCGCCAGAAGCGGTCGAAGAGCAGGGCGCCCGCGCTGCCGGTGTCCATGGTCCGGTCCCAGCGCTCCAGCACGCCGCACGCCGCCGACACGTCGACGGGCGAACCATCGGTGCCGGCCGCTGTGCCCCCCGGCAGCGCCGAGCAGGCACGCGCCAGGTCACCGGCCGCCAAGTCACCGGCGGGAGCCCGGTTCGCGAACTGCTGACGCTGCAGATCACCGACGGTCAGCCGGCCCATCTCCGCCATCGAGGACACGTCCTCGAGCGCACCGCGGGTACGCATGGAGCGCGGTGTGCCGACCGTGCCGAAGACACGCTCGTAGCCGGTCAGCGGGCTGTCCGCATGGGTCAGCCAGGCACTGTCGTTGGAGTTTTCCACGTACGGGGCGTCCTTGAGCACCGGCATCCTGCCCGGCCCGAAGATGCCCGGCTGGAGTGCGTCCGGGTCCGATCCGAGCGTGCACTCGCTCCTCGACCCGTCGAGCACGGCAAGTCCCGAGGAGGGGTAGGTGGCCTTTCCCAGGGCGGTGGAGCAGCGCTGGGCCAGGTCGTCGGTGATCCTCGGCAGCACCTGGGACTGGGAGAAGAAGGAGTGTCCCCTGGAGTCGGCGGCGACGGTGTTCACCCACGGCAGACCCTGGGTGCGGCGCAGCGCCGACTCGATGTCCGCCGTACTGCGCGCCCTGCTGAAACCGAGCGAGGTGTCCGAGGCGCGCAGGTTCGAGGCGTTGGGATCGTTCAGCGCGTACGCGGTCGTCGCCGTCCAGGGCAGGGGCAGCCCCGCCCCGAGTGAGGTGACCACGGGGCCGTAGCGGGTCCACCACTGGCTGCGGGTCACCGGGGCGGCGCCCTTCACCGGCACCGTGACCGTCCGCTTCGTCATCCGCACGCTCCGGCCGTCCACCAGGTAGGCGGTCGGATCGGCGGGATCGAGCGTCAGCTGATGCAGATTGAGCGTGACGCCCGTGGCGACGGTGTGGCTCCAGGCGATGTTCCTGTTGTGCCCGATCGACATCGTCGTCGAGCCGAGCAGGGAGCCGCCCGCCACATCCAGCTCGCCCGGAATGGTCTGCTGGGACTGCCAGAACCGGCGCCCGCCCTGCCACGGGTAGTGCGGGTTGCCGATGAGCAGCCCGCGCCCGCCGGCCGTCGTGGAGCCGTTGAAGGCCACGGCGTTGGAACCCATGTCGGCGTTCTGCGTGGACAGCAGCTGCTGCGCGGCACCGGCGGCCTCCTCGGGCGACACACCCGGGACGGCCGGGACCGAGGACGGCGGTTGCGCTGCCGTGATGCCGTCGATGCCACGGCCCTGTCCGCCGAGCACCGAGATCGCGAATCCCCGCACGGCCACGTCCAGCGCGGTGACGGGCCGCACCCAGGAGGCGCCCCGGCAGGCCGGATCCGTGATCCGGTTCTGCTTGATCCACGCGTTGTACCCGGCGGCCCAGCCGCGCATGGTCTCCTTGACGTCGTGGCTCGGACCGGTCGGCGCCGGGACCTTCAGGAGCTTCTGGACGGTGCCGCTCCCGCGTACCCCGCGGAAGTACAGATCACTGGAGAGATTCTTCGTCGCCGAGGACAACGAGCCGTCCGGGGCGGCATCCTGGCCGAAGTGCGCCGACCGCTCGCCGCGCACCGTGACGAATCCGTCGGCCAGTACGCACACCTGGTCGGCGGCCTGCGCCCAGCCGTTGCCGAAGCCCAGGTCCGCATAGTCCTTCGCCACGATGTGCGGGATGCCGTATTCGGTGTAGCGGATGACGGCGGACAGCCCGCCGCCCGAAGGACGGTGATCGGGCGAGGTCCGGGCCGCGGCATCGGGCAGCGACGCCGCGGCGGTGAACAGTGCGAGTCCGGACACCGCGAGAAGTCTCAGACGGTTACGGAGGGGCAAGGGTCCTCCCAACTGTGCGGGTGGGAAAAGCGGTTGCCAGGGAGTCCCGGGCAGCCAAGCGTCACTCAGTCAGCCCACCCGTGCACCTGTCAACCGTCTGGTCGGTATCCGGGCTCTTGACCCTCGGCGGCCGGCCGCCCAGGATCACGCCATGACAGGTGTACGCAGCAGCACAGTCGACGGTGTCGTGGCGCGCAGCGCCCGGCGCTCCCCCGAGCACATCGCCGTCCGCTACGCCGGGCGGTCCTGGACCTACGCCGCCCTCGACGCGTCCGTCAGCACGGCCGCGGCAGTCCTGACCGGCGCGCACGGACTGCGTCCCGGTGACCGGGTCGCCTCCTTCGCCCACAACTCCGATGTCTACCTGATCGCCTATCTGGCCTGCGCCCGGGCAGGGCTGGTCCATGTGCCGGTCAATCAGAACCTCACCGGTGACGACCTGACGTACATCCTCGAACAGTCCGGCAGCTCCCTCGTCCTCACCGATCCCGACCTGGCCCCGCGCATCCCCGACGGACACGCCGTACGCGCACTGCGCGACGCACCGGACTCGCTCCTCGGTGAACTGGACACCCCGCGCCCCTTCACCCCTGAACGCGCGCCCGGCGCCGACGACCTGGTCCAGCTGCTGTACACCTCAGGTACCACGGACCGGCCCAAGGGCGCGATGATGACGCACGGCGCCCTGGTCCACGAGTACGTCAGCGCTGTCACCGCGCTCGACCTGCGCGCCACCGACCGGCCCGTGCACTCGCTGCCGCTCTACCACTCCGCGCAGATGCACGTGTTCCTGCTGCCGTATCTCGCGGTGGGCGCCGAGAACACCATTCTCGATGGCCCGGACGCGGGACGGATCTTCGACCTCATCGAGGCAGGGCAGGCGGACAGCCTGTTCGCCCCGCCCACCGTCTGGATCGGGCTCGCCAACCACCCGGACTTCGGCGTGCGGGAGCTCGGTGCCCTGCGCAAGGCGTACTACGGCGCCTCGATCATGCCGGTACCCGTCCTCGAGCGCTTGCGCGAGCGGCTCCCCGGGCTGGCCTTCTACAACTGCTTCGGGCAGAGCGAGATCGGCCCGCTCGCCACCGTGCTCGGCCCCGACGAGCACGAGGGCCGGATGGAATCGTGCGGGCGGCCCGTGCTCTTCGTCGAGGCGAAGGTGGTCGACGAGCACGGCAAGGAGGTACCCGACGGTACGGCGGGCGAAGTGGTCTACCGCTCCCCGCAGCTGTGCCAGGGCTACTGGGACAAGCCGGAGGAGAGCGCCGAGGCGTTCCGTGACGGCTGGTTCCACTCCGGCGACCTCGCGGTCCGCGACGCGCAGGGCTACTTCACGGTCGTCGACAGGGTGAAGGACGTCATCAACTCCGGAGGCGTGCTCATCGCCTCGCGACAGGTGGAGGATGCCCTCTACACCCATCCCTCAGTGGCCGAGACGGCCGTCGTGGGGCTGCCCGACGAGCGTTGGATCGAGGCCGTCACCGCGATCGTCGTACTGCGTGGCGAGGCCACGGAGCCCGAACTGATCGCGTACGCCCGCGAGAAGCTCCCCCACTTCAAGGCCCCGAAGAAGGTCCTCTTCGTGGACGGGCTGCCGCGCAACGCCAGCGGGAAGATCCTCAAGAGGGAGCTGAGGGACCGGTTTTCCGGCACGGGACCCTGAGGCCGGGGGAGTAGGCGCCGCCGCTTTTCGGGGCGATCGGTCACCGGCCGCGCTTAGCCCGTTCGCCGTCCGCACGTCGGTTCCTCCGCCGTTCCTGCCTTCGCATCGGTGACCTGCGCAAACGATCACGCAGGGGCGGCGTCCTACGCCTGCCCGGGTGACGTATACGGCGACATGTCATGTTGCGGATGTGACGGACTGTCGGTTGCCTCGGGAGGGGAGCACAGCAGAGGCGCCGCGCAGCCAGGCCGGACCCTGCTCCCGTAGGAGGATCCTCATGCGCAACACACGCGTCGGTGCCGGTATCTGTCTGATCGTCGCTGCCCTCGGACTCTCGGCCCCGGCCGCGGTTGCCGCCCTCGGCCCCGCCGCGGAGCCGAGCATTCGCATCAGCCCACGCAGGGCGACGCCCGGCTCCGAGGTCACGGTCAGTACCAGGTCCTGCGGCAAGGAGACCTACGGCAAGGGCACATCGGAGGCCGGAGGGGCGTTTCACCTCTTCGCGGGTAAGCGCGAGGGCACGCTCGTCGGTGTGTTCAAGATCCCGGAGGGAACCGAACCCGGCACGGACACCGTGACCGTGAAGTGTCCGCCACGGATCTTGATCACGGATACGTACAAGATCACCCACCGCGCCCCCAGCGGCGGTGTCGATGCCGGCTTCGGGGCCCCCACGGACAAGGGCACCCAGCTCGCCGCAGGAAGTGTGCTGCTGGCCGGAGCGCTTGGCGGAGGTGTGGTCAGGATGCGCCGCCGAATGAGCGTCGGCGTCTGACGGCGCTTCGGCCCCGACCGTGTTCCGGCCCTGACCGCGGGCCCCCGGATGCCGTACCGGCCCGGGCGCCCGCGGGCTCCCCCAGCAACCCACCCGCTGCGAAGCAGAGGCACACGAGATGGAAACCGGGCGCAGGTCCAGCACGTCACCGCAGTCGTTCCCCGCGGTCAAGCATCTTGTCTGGGCCCTGGTCGCGGGCACCGCGCTCGTGATGAGCGGAACGCGTGACGACGAACCGCCGCAGCCGTCGACCGCCCAGGCCATCGTGGCTCCCGCACCCCGCCGCAGCGCTCCGGCGGCGCCGGCCGTCTCCCCTCCCGCGCGGCCGGCGATCTCCCAGGCCTACACGGCCCCGGTAGGTGTCACCCGCGCAACGCCTGCCTACGTGAGCCCCGCCCCCGTACCACCGGAGCTCGCACCCCGGCCACCCGTACGTCCGGCCCCCCTGCGCCCCGTGCCGGCCACGCCCGCCGCGGCGACTCGCGCCCCCGCGACTCCCGCCCCGGCGCCGCCCGTTCCCAGCCGCACCGCCCCGGCCGCGCTGCCCGCCGTCGACCCGCTCCCGCCGTCGGATCCGATCCGGCTGCGGATCCCCGACGCCGGCGTGGACGCCCCGATGGCCCGGCTGGCCCTCGACGCGGCGGGGGCACTGCAGCCTCCGCCGGACGACAACCCCTTCCTTGCCGGCTGGTACGCCGACGGCACCGTTCCCGGCTCCGTGGGCACCGCCGTCACCGCCGGGCATGTGGACACCCGTGTCGGACCTGGTGTCTTCAACCGTCTGGGATCCGTCCGCAGGGGCGCCGCGATCGAGATCATCCGGGCGGACCTGCGCACCGCCGTGTTCACGGTCTATGCAGTCGAGTCCTACGACAAGAAGAGCTTCCCGGACAAGAAGGTCTACGGCCCGTCCGCCCGGCCCGAACTCCGGGTGATCACCTGTGGCGGGGTCTACACCAAGAAGTCGGGGTACCGGAGCAACGTCGTGGTCTTCGCCGCCCTGACGGCGACCCGCTGACCGGTCGGGCCCGCTGACCGGTCGGGCCCGCCGACCGGTCGGGTCCGTGCCTCAGGTGGCGTCCCTGAGGTCGATGATCCGCTTGATCTTTCCGACCGATCGCTCGAGTGTCTCCGGATCGACGATCTCGACCCCGACCGTCACACCGACCCCGTCCTTCACGGCCGCCGCGATCGACTGCGCAGCGGCGGTACGTTCGTCCGTCGTCGCACCGGCGCGCGCCTCGGCGCGTACCGTCAGCGCGTCCAGGCGGCCCTCGCGGGTCAGCCGCAACTGGAAGTGCGGCGCCACCCCCGGTGTCCGCAGCACGATCTCTTCGATCTGTGTCGGAAAGAGGTTCACCCCGCGCAGGATCACCATGTCGTCGCTGCGCCCGGTGACCTTCTCCATCCGGCGGAAGACCCGCGCCGTACCGGGGAGCAGCCGCGTCAGATCACGGGTCCGGTAACGGATCACCGGCATGGCCTCTTTGGTGAGCGAGGTGAAGACCAGTTCACCCTCCTCCCCGTCCGGCAGCACCTCACCGGTGAACGGATCGACGACCTCCGGATAGAAGTGGTCCTCCCAGATGTGCAGGCCGTCCTTGGTCTCCACGCACTCCTGCGCGACACCCGGGCCCATCACCTCGGACAGCCCGTATATGTCGACCGCGTCGATGGCGAACCGCTCCTCGATCTCCCGGCGCATCTGCTCGGTCCACGGCTCGGCGCCGAAGATGCCGACCTTCAGCGACGTCGTACGGGGATCGACACCCTGGCGCTCGAACTCGTCCAGCAGGGTCAGCATGTACGAGGGCGTGATCATGATGATCTCGGGACGGAAGTCCTGGATCAGCTGAACCTGGCGTGCCGTCATGCCGCCGGAGGCGGGAATGACGGTGCAGCCGAGGCGCTCCGCGCCGTAGTGCGCCCCGAGCCCGCCGGTGAACAGCCCGTATCCGTAGGCCACATGGACCTTGTGGCCCGGACGTCCGCCCGCGGCCCTGATCGACCGGGCGACCACATCAGCCCAGGTGTCCAGGTCCCGCTCGGTGTACCCCACCACGGTCGGCCGGCCGGTGGTCCCGCTGGACGCGTGGATGCGCCGCACCCGGTCCTCGGGGACGGCGAACATCCCGAAGGGGTAGTTGTCGCGCAGGTCGGCCTTGACGGTGAACGGGAAACGGGCGAGATCGGCGAGCGAACGGCAGTCCTCGGGCCGCAGACCTGCCTTGTCGAAGGCCGCCCGGTAGAAACCGACGTTGTCGTACGCGTGCCGCAGCGTGGCCCGGAGCCGCTCGAGCTGCAGCGCCTCCAGCTCGTCGCGGCCGAGCCGCTCGGCCGCGTCCAGCAGAGCCGTCATGCGGATGATCCTCTCGCCGATACGGGCGACCGATCGTTCGGTCGCTGTCTCTGGGAGTAGTAATTCAGGATGCCGGGCCCCTGGCAAGAGGGGTGACGTCCCTCAGGAGACGTGCCCGGTCAGAAGCCCAGGGCGGTGAGTCCGGGGTGATCGTCGGGCCTGCGGCCCAGCGGCCAGTGGTAGCGCCGTTCGGACTCCTCGATCGGCACGTCGTTGATCGACGCGTGCCGCGCGCGCATGAGTCCGCTGCTGTCGAACTCCCAGTTCTCGTTGCCGAAAGAGCGGTACCACCGGCCCGCGTCGTCGTGCCACTCGTAGGCGAAGCGCACAGCGATCCGGTCGCCGTCGTGCGCCCACAGCTCCTTGACGAGGCGGTAGTCCAGCTCCCGGGCCCACTTGCGGGTGAGGAAGGCGACGATCTCCTTGCGGCCGGTGACCCACTCGGAGCGATTGCGCCAGCGGGATTCGGGGGTGTAGGCGAGGGCGACCGTCTCCGGCTCGCGGGTGTTCCAGCCGTCCTCTGCGCGACGGACCTTCTGGACTGCGGAATCCCGTGTGAACGGCGGGACCAGCGGCTGTGTGGTCATGGAGGCTCCTCCGGCACAAGGCGAGAACGTTCGTTCTCCCGGTGTGCAGCCGTACTGTAGGAGAACGCACGTTCTCACGCAAGGGGAGTCACGGTGGATCTCGCACAGGCACGGGCCGCGGCACTGGACGCTGCGGAGGACCTGTTCTACGAGCGGGGCATCCAGGCGGTCGGCATGGACGACATCCGAGCCGCCTCGGGTGTGTCGCTCAAGCGCCTGTACGGACTCTTCCCCTCCAAGTCGGCTCTCGTCCGCGCCTGCCTGGAAGCCCGGGACATCCGCTGGCGCGCGCGGCTGGCCGCGTACGTCGACGGCCGCTCCGCACCGCAGGACAGGGTCCTCGCCGTGTACGACTGGCTCCACCAGTGGTTCTCCGAGCCGGGCTTCCGCGGCTGCGCCTTCATCAACGGTTTCGGTGAACTCGGAGCCGTCGACTCCTCCGTCGCCGACATCGCACGCAGCCACAAGGACGCCTTTCGCACCTACGTCACCGGACTGGTCGTGGCCGCGGGACGGCCGGAGGAATCCGCGGCCGCGTACGTGCTGCTCGCCGAGGGTGCGATCGTCACCGCGGCCATCTCCGGAACGCCCGATCCCGCACACCAGGCAGGGCAGGCGGCCGCCCGGCTCCTCGCCGGCAGCGTGACCGGCTGATCTCCGGGGCGCCGGTCTGATCGCTGTGGGCGTATGCGCCCGCAGCCGCCCGCCCGCCCTGTTTGGATGGCAGTCATGCCGACCTTCCGCACATACGACGGGACCGAACTGGCCTACCACCTCGTGGGTGAGGGCCGGCTGCTGATCTGCCTGCCCGGCGGCCCGATGCGGGCGGCCCGCTACCTCGGGGACCTCGGAGGGCTCTCCCGCGTGTGCCGGCTGGTCCTTCTCGATCTGCGGGGCACCGGAGACTCCGCGGTCCCGGACGACCCGTCGACGTACCGCTGCGACCGGCTCGTCGACGACGTCGAGGCACTGCGCGAGCACCTCGGCCTCGAACGCGTCGATCTGCTCGGTCACTCCGCGTCCGGGAGCCTGGCGGCGCTCTACGCCGCGAAGTACCCGCAGCGACTGCGTACTCTCACCCTCGTCACTCCCAGCACACGCGCCATAGGCATTCCCGTCACCGATGAGGACTGGCGCCAGGCCTCCGAGCTGCGCAGCCATGAACCCTGGTACCCCGAGGCGAGGGCCGCGCTGGACGATATCCGGGCCGGGCGCGACACGGCCGGGTCCTGGGCCGACACCCTGCCGTTCACGTACGGGCGCTGGGACGCCGAGGCCCGGGCACACGCCGCCGAGGCCGCCGCCCAGACCAACGCCGAGGCACGAGCGCTCCACTACCCCAAGGACGGCTTCGAAACCGCCGCAGTCGTCGCGGCCCTGCGGGAGCTGCAGGCACCGGTGCTCGTCCTCGCCGGGGAGTACGACGGCGGCCCCAGCCCCGACCGGGCTGCCGAACTCGCCGCACTCTTCCCGCACAGCGAGTTCGTCGTCCAGCGAGGCGCCGGACACTACCCGTGGATGGACGACCCCGGCTCCTTCGTCCGCACCGTCACCGCCTTCCTCGACCCCGGGGTCAGTAGTGTGCAGGCAGGCGGGAACCGGCTCGCGTACCGCGTCTGGGGCCATCCCGCGGCCCCGCCCGTCGTGCTCGCCCACGGACGGGGCGGCAACAGTCTGGACTGGACGGAGATCGCCGAACAACTCGCCGTACGGCACCGGGTGTACGCACTCGACTTCCGGGGCCACGGACTCAGTGACTGGCCGGGCCGCTACTCCTTCGAGTTCTTCCGCGACGACCTGCACGCATTCCTGGAGGTCCGCAATCTGTCCGGCGCCATCGTGATCGGGCACTCGATGGGCGGCGCGGCGGCCCTGATGCTCGCCGAGCAGCACCCGGGGCTGATCGGCGGACTCGTCATCGAGGACGCCCCGCCCCTGCTCCCGCTCGACCCGCCCCGCCCGCCGGCCGAGCGGCCCGCCGGAGAACTCGGCTTCGACTGGCCGGTGGTGGCTTCCATCGACGCCCAGCTGAACGCCCCCGACCCGGCGGTACGGGGGCGTCTGGCCGAGATCACCGCCCCCACGCTCGTGGTCGGCGGATCCCGCAGCCACATCGACCAGGAACAACTGGTGTGGATAGCCCGCCGGATACCCGGCGGGCAGTACGTCTGCGTCGACGCCGGGCATCTCGTGCACAGCGACAACCCGGAGGCCTTCCTCACCGAGCTGAGGTCGTTCGGCGTCGGGTGAGGTGCGTCGATGAGGTGCGCCGGGTGAGTGTCAGTCGCGGTGGAGCAGAGTCGACAGCACCTCGTACAGAGTCGCCTCGGCGTCGGCCACGGCGCCCTCGGACCGCCAGGCCACGAAGCCGTCGGGGCGCACGAGCACGGCACCTTCGGGGCTCGTGCCGTGCGCAGCGGTCCAGTCCGCCCCGTTCGCAGGTTCCAGATCGGCACCCGCATCCGAACCGATCGCGAAGGCCTCCAGACGGACCTTCAGGCGCTCCGAGACCCGAACCGCCGCCGCCCGCCAGTCAGGGTGCCCGGCGTCGCACAGGAGCACGAACGACTGCTCGTACAGATCCAGGGTCGACATGCGCTCCCCGCCCCGCTCGACCCACAAGTGCGGTGCGCGGGTACCGGGTTCGCCCGCCAGACCCATTCCCTCGGGTACCACCGGCAGGCTGGGGTCCGTGCCGAGCACCGCGCCCCGGAGATAGCGGTATCCGAGTGCGACCGTGAGCATGCCGCCCTTGCGCCCGCCGCCCGGACCGGGTGCGCCGGCGTAGCCCGGGTGGCTGTGCTCTCCCGAGCGTGCCGACGCACGGGCGCTCGTGGCCTTCGCCACCGGCAGACGTTCTTCCTCGTACGTCCGAAGGAGTCCTGGCCCCGCCTCGCCGGCGATCACGGCAGCCAGTTTCCACGCCAGGTTGTGCGCGTCCTGGATGCCGGTGTTGGAGCCGAACGCCCCGGTGGGGGACATCTCGTGGGCCGAGTCACCGGCGAGGAAGACCCTGCCCGCCCCGTAGTGCTCGGCAACCCGCTCTGCGGCGTGCCACGGTGCCTTGCCCGTGATCTCGACGTCGAGACCGGGCGCTCCGACCGCCCTGCGGATGTGCTCCGCGCACCGCTCGTCGCTGAAGTCCTCCAGCGTCTCGCCCCGGTCCGGCTGCCACGGTGCGTGGAAGACCCACTGCTCCTCGTTGTCCACCGGGAGCAGCGCCCCGTCCGCCTCCGGGTTGGTCAGATAGCAGACGATGAAGCGCCGGTCACCCACCACCGGGGCGAGCTGCCGGGACCGGAAGGTGATGCTCACGTTGTGGAACAGATCGCCCGGCCCCGACTGGCCGATGCGCAGCTGCTCCCGGATCGGGCTTCGCGGTCCGTCGGCGGCGACGAGGTAGTCCGCGCGCACCGTGGTGTGCTCCCCGGTCTCCCGGTTCTTCACCACCGCGGTCACGCCCTCCGCGTCCTGCTCGAACGTGAGCAGCTCGGTGGAGAACCGCAGCTCGCTGCCCTGGTCACGGGCATGGGTGACCAGCACGGGTTCCAGGTCGTTCTGGCTGCACAGGCACCAGCCGCTCGGACTGAACCGGGCGAGCCCGCCACCCGGGTCGATCTCCTTGAACAGCCACTCCTGGTCGTCGCCGGTGAGCGACCCCGCCTGAAGAATGCCGTGGTTGTCCGCGAGCACCGAAGCGGCGTCCCGGATCAGCTGCTCGGCACCGGCGGTGCGGAACAGCTCCATGGTGCGGACGTTGTTGCCGCGCCCTCGGGGGTGGGTCGAGGTGCTCGCGTGCTTCTCGATCAGCAGGTGGCGGACACCGAGCCGGCTCAGGAAGACGGAGGCGGACAGGCCCACCAGAGAGCCGCCCACGATGAGGACGGGTACGCGGAGGTCGGGGTTCTCGTTCATCAGTTGCTCCAGCTCGGACGCACGACGGATGCAGTGTCCATGCCCTCGTGCGGAGTCTTCGGTCACCGCCTCACCTGAACGGTTCATAAATCTCGCGCCGCCCGTACCAGCGTTCCACGATCAGTCGCGGGAGCGAACTCGCGATGCGGGGCGGACCACACGCATCAGCGGGGAGGGACCCGCTCCGCTTCCACCGAAACCGACGGATGACGAGAGGCCACGGGACGTGGCCGCCGCTCCGTCTCGAAGGAGAGCGAAAGATGACAACCCTCTCGGAACGCATATCGCAGTCCGCGTTCGACGGCTCACGGCTCCGCGTCGTCCTGCTGCTCGACCTGCACGACGGTGCCCAGAAGCAGTTCCTGGAAGCGTACGAGCACCTGCGCAACCAGGTGGCATCCGTCCCCGGCCACATCAGCGATCAGCTGTGCCAGTCCATCGAGAACCCCTCGCAGTGGCTCATCACCAGCGAGTGGGAGAGCGCACCGCCCTTCCTCGCCTGGGTGAACAGCGAGGAGCACGTCAAGACGGTCCAGCCGCTGCACGGCTGCGTACGTGACACCCGGTCACTGCGCTTCAGCGTCCTGCGCGAGACCGGGACCTCGTTCGAGAGCGCACCCGAGCCCGTCAAGGGCCGCCTCCAGTCCGCCCCGCGCCTGGGTGACGGCGTGGTGCGCCACGCACTCACCTTCACGGTGAAGCCGGGGACGGAGGAGATGGTCGCGAAGATCCTCGCCGACTACGACTCCCCGCAGGCACGGGTCGACGAGAACACCCGGCTGCGCCGCACCTCGCTCTTCATGCATGGAAACCGTGTCGTACGAGCGGTGGAGGTCGAGGGCGACCTGATGGCTGCGCTGCGCCACGTATCGCGGCAGCCCGAGGTCAGGGCCGTCGAGGAGGCCATCAACCCGTACCTGGAGCAGGACCGGGACCTCTCCGATCCGGACTCCGCCCGGATGTTCTTCACCCGGGCAGCACTCCCGACCGTCCACCATGTGACGGCCGGCCGGCACGCGCCCGCGGACGTTCAGCGGCACGCGCTGTTCTACCAGGCCAAGGAGGGCTGCGGCATGGCGCTGGCCCGGCTGCTCGCCGGCCAGGACGAGGAAGCGGCGGACGACGTCGCGAGCCCCATCGACAGCAGCACCATCTTCCAGCGCGACGACATCGTGGTGCGGCTCCTCGAAGTGAGCGGCCCGCTCGGCGCGCAGCCCGCACAGGCGCTCGGTATCGGCGGCCACCGAAAGGCGGCCATGCTCGGCCGGCTGCTCGACGGCGGTGCCAACGGCATGCCGACGACCGACCAGGAGACCGCGCGCTTCCTCGCCCGGGCAGAGATGAGCCTGATCACCGACCGTCGGGCCAGCGAGTCCTGAACCGCGTCACCGGCATCACCGGGTACCGCCCCCATTGCTGCCGCACATCGAACAACGCGCCTGGAGGAGAGCAGTCATGACCACGCACCGGCCTCGCATCGTCGACCTCAGCGAGACTCAGCCCAACCGCAGGCGCGGAGGCGACCTGCGCGCCATGCTCACACCGACCGCGGTGGGCGCCACCAGCGGCTTCATGGGGCTGGCCATCGTCCGCCCGGGTGAGCGCATCGGCGAGCACTACCACCCGTACTCCGAGGAATTCGTGTACGTCGTGGACGGACTCCTCGAAGTGGATCTGGACGGCGAACCGCACGCGATGCGGCCCGACCAGGGGCTGCTGATCCCTCCGCACGTCCGCCACCGCTTCCGCAACGTGGGCGACGTGGAAGCGCGCATGGTCTTCCACCTCGGTCCGCTCGCCCCGCGCCCGGAGCTGGGCCACGTGGACACCGAGCAGACGGACGTCGCCGAGCGCGGAGCCCCGCCGGAACGAACGGAGGCGGCGTCATGACCCGTCGTGTGGCCGTCACCGGAGTCGGCGTCGTCGCACCCGGCGGCATCGGAGTCCCGGCGTTCTGGGACCTCCTCTCCAGCGGTCGTACCGCGACCCGCGGCATCACCCTGTTCGACCCGGCGGCCTTCCGCTCGCGCATCGCCGCCGAGTGCGACTTCGATGCCGCGGCCCACGGCCTGGACGAGGACCTGATCGCTCGGTCGGACCGGTATGTCCAGTTCGCGCTGGTGGCCGCCCGGGAGGCGCTGAGCGACGCCGGACTCGACCCCGAGAAGGAGGACCCCTGGCGTATCGGGGTGTCCCTCGGCACCGCTGTGGGGGGCACCACCCGCCTCGAGCACGACTACGTCGCCGTCAGCGGGAGCGGTGCGCGCTGGGACGTCGACCACCGGCCGGCGGGCGCCCACCTGGAGCGGGCCTTCTCACCCAGTACCCTCGCCTCCGCGGTGGCCGAGGAGGTCGGTGCCCACGGCCCCGTCCAGACCGTCTCCACCGGCTGCACCTCGGGCCTCGACGCGATCGGATACGCCTTTCACTCCATCGAGGAGGGCCGGGTCGACGTCTGCATCGCCGGCGCGTCCGACACACCGATCACCCCCATCACGGTGGCGTGCTTCGACGCGATCAAGGCGACCTCGGCGAACAACGACGACCCGGAGCACGCGTCCCGGCCGTTCGACGCCCGCCGGGACGGATTCGTCATGGGCGAGGGCGGAGCCGTCCTCGTACTGGAGGAGCTCGAACACGCCCGCGCCCGCGGGGCGACCATCTACTGCGAGATATCGGGCTACGCCACCTTCGGCAACGCCTACCACATGACCGGGCTCACCGGCGAAGGCCTGGAGATGGCCGAGGCCATCAACGCTGCCCTCGCGCATGCCCGGGTCGACGGCTCGCAGGTCGACTACGTCAACGCGCACGGCTCGGGCACCAAGCAGAACGACCGGCACGAGACGGCAGCGGTGAAACGGGCCCTGGGCGCACACGCCTACAAGGTGCCGATGAGCTCCATCAAGTCCATGGTCGGCCACTCGCTCGGCGCCATCGGAGCGATCGAGATCGCCGCGTGCGTGCTGGCCCTCGAACACCAGACGGTGCCGCCGACGGCCAACTACGAGACCGCGGACCCCGAGTGCGACCTCGACTACGTGCCGCGCACCGCACGGCCACTGAAGCTGCGCAGCGTGCTTTCGGTCGGCAGCGGGTTCGGCGGATTCCAGTCCGCCGTCGCCCTGACCCGATCAGGCGGGAGGACCCCATGAGTACCCGGACACACCGGCGATCCGTCATTACGGGGATCGGTGTCGTCGCCCCCAACGGCATCGGCGCCGGTGCCTTCTGGAAGCAGACGCAGGAAGGCGTCAGCGTCCTCGACCTGGTCTCCCGCGAGGGCTGCGAGAACCTGCCGCTGCGCGTCGCCGGAGAAGTCAGGGACTTCGACCCGGTCGCGTTCATCGAGGAGCGCTACCTCGTCCAGACCGACCGGTTCACGCACTACGCGATGGCTGCCGCCGATCTGGCCCTGGACGACGCACGGCTCGGCCGCGCCGACTACGAGAACTCCCCGTTCAGCGTGGGCGTGGTGACCGCCGCCGGATCCGGCGGCGGCGAGTTCGGCCAGCGCGAACTTCAGCGGCTGTGGGGGCAGGGCGCCCGCTACGTCGGCCCGTACCAGTCCATCGCCTGGTTCTACGCCGCCAGCACCGGCCAGATCTCGATCCGCGGCGGCTTCAAGGGGCCGTGCGCCGTCGTGGCCAGCGACGAGGCCGGTGGCCTGGACGCACTCATGCATGCCGCACGTTCCATCCGGCGCGGCACGGACGCCGTCGTCGTCGGCGCGGCCGAGGCACCCCTGGCGCCGTACTCGGTCGTCTGCCAGCTCGGATACGAGGACCTCAGCACCTGCGAGGACCCCACCCGTGCCTACCGCCCGTTCACCTCGGACGCCTGCGGATTCGTACCGGCCGAGGGCGGCGCGATGCTGGTGGTCGAGGAGGAGACGGCGGCCCGCAGCCGCGGGGCCCGGATCCGTGCCGAACTGGCCGGCCACGCCGCCACCTTCACCGGTGCGTCCCGGTGGGAACAGTCCCGCGAGGGACTGGCGCACGCCATCGAGGGGGCGTTGCAGGAGGCCGGCTGCGCGCCGGAGGAGATCGACGTCGTCTTCGCGGACGCGCTCGGTGTGCCCTCGGCCGACCGTGCCGAGGCGCTGGCCATCGCCGACGCGCTGGGCCCGCACGGACGGCGCGTACCGGTGACGGCGCCCAAGACAGGCACCGGCCGTGCCTACTGCGGAGCGCCCGTACTGGACACGTCCGCCGCGGTACTCGCGATGGAACACGGTCTGATCCCGCCGACGCCCAACGTCTTCGAGGTGTGCCACGACCTCGACGTCGTCACCGGCCGCGCGCGCCCCGCGGAACTGCGGACGGCGCTGGTGCTGAGCCGCGGGCTCATGGGCTCGAACGCAGCCCTCGTGCTGCGCTACCCCACCGACACCCCTCAGTGAGAAGGAGTCCCTCATGACCGCTCAACTGACCTACGAAGAACTGGCCACGCTCATGAAGAACGGCGCAGGTCTCACGGTCGACCCGCTGGCGATGGAGAGCCGTCCCGGCTCGGCCTTCGACGAATACGGCCTCGACTCGCTCGGCCTGCTCGGCATCGTGGCCGTGCTCGAGAACCGGTTCGGCCGCCCGCTGCCGGCAGACGCCGACCGGTGCAAGACCCCCGGCGAGTTCCTCGACCTCGTCAACAACACCCTCGTGACAGGAGCCTGACGTGTCCGGACACACGGAGAACGAGATCACCATCGCCGCCCCCCTCGACCTCGTCTGGGACATGACGAACGACCTCGAGCGCTGGCCGCAGCTGTTCAGCGAGTACGCGTCCGTCGAGGTGATCGAGCGGGAGGGCCAGACGACAACCTTCCGGCTCACCATGCACCCGGACGACAACGGCAAGGTCTGGAGCTGGGTGTCGGAGCGCACCACCGACCGGCCGGGGCGCGCCGTCAGCGCCCGCCGCGTCGAGACCGGTCCGTTCCAGCACATGGACATCCGGTGGGAGTACTCGGAGGTTCCCGGCGGTACGCGGATGCACTGGCGGCAGGACTTCGCGATGCGTCCGGACGCACCGGTCGACGACGCGTGGATGACCGACAACATCAACCGCAACTCCCGCGTCCAGCTGGAACTCATCCGCGACAAGATCGAACAGCGCGACCGGGAACGCCGCTCCGCCTCGGTCCCGGCCAACTGACGCCGTGCCCGCCGACGGCCGGCCCGCGACGCCGGTTCCGGCCGTACCGGTACCAGAAAGGCAGCCCGATGCACCACGCTCTGATCGTCGCCCGGATGGCGCCTGAATCCGCCCCGGACATCGCCGAGTTGTTCGCCGAATCCGACAACACCGAGCTTCCCCACCTCGTCGGCGTCAACAGGCGCACCCTGTTCCAGTTCGGCGACGTGTATCTGCACCTGATCGAATCCGACCGGCCCCCCGGCCCGGAGATCGCCAAGGTGACGCAGCATCCCGAGTTCAAGGCCATCAGCGACCGGCTCACCGCCTTCGTGAGCCCCTACGACCCGCAGACCTGGCGGGGTCCGAAGGACGCGATGGCGCAGCAGTTCTACCGGTGGCAGCGCGACAGCGCCTGACGCACCGAGGATCGCCCCGGGTCCGGCACGCGTGTGCCGGACCCGGGGCGATCTCTGTGTGTGCCACGGACCGCCCTGGACCTCAGTCCGGTACGACGCACTCGAACGCGTGGAGATAGGAGTTGACCGGGCGGACCTCGCCGACCCGCAGGCCGGCGTCGGACATCCGGCCCAGCAGACTCTCCCTGGTGTGCTTCGCGCCGCCGACGTTGAGGAGGAGCAGCAGATCCATGGCGGTGGTGAACCGCATCGATGGAGTGTCGTCGACGAGGTTCTCGATGATCACCACGCGGGCGCCCGGACGGGCCGTCCTGACCACGTTGCGCAGGGTCCTGCGCGTGCTCTCGTCGTCCCATTCGAGGATGTTCTTGATGATGTAGAGATCCGCCTCGACCGGGATGTCCTCACGGCAGTCCCCGGGAACGATCGATACGCGGGCCGCGAGTTCACCGCCGTCCCGGAGCCGCGGGTCCGCCTTCGCGACGACACCGGGCAGGTCCAGGAGCGTTCCATGGACCGAGGGGTGCTTCTCCAGCAGGCTCGCGAGCACATGCCCCTGACCGCCGCCGATATCGACGACCGAGGACACCCCGGTGAGGTCCAGGAGCTCGGCGACATCCCGCGCCGACTGCATGCTGGACGTGGTCATGGCCCGGTTGAACACGTGGGCGGACTCGCCCGCGTCCTGGTGGAGGTAGTCGAAGAAGCCCTTGCCGAACGTCTCCGGGAAGACGCTCGTCCCGGAGCGCACGGCGTCGTCGAGCCGCGGCCAGACCTCCCAGGTCCAGGGCTCCGTGCACCACAGTGAGATGTACCGCAGGCTGTTCGGATCGTCCTCGCGCAGCAGCCGGGACATCTCCGTGTGGACGAACTCTCCGTCCCCGGTCTCGCTGAAGATTCCGTAGCAGCACAGCGCGCGCAACAGCCGCTGCAGCGGTACGGGCTCGGTGTGCACGACCTGGGCGAGCTCCGCAGCCGAGGTGGGCGTGTCTCCCAGTGCATCGGCAACGCCCAGCCTGGCCGCCGCCCGTACGGCTGCGGCACAGGCCGCTCCGAACGCCAGCTCCCTCAGCCGCATGGCCGGCGGCGGGGACTGAGCGGCGGCGGGGGCGACGGGTGCGGCGAGGGGGGATGCCACAGGGGTGGTGTCGGGGGTGGGACTCACGGTGGTCATGCCGTCTCGTTTCTCCTGGTGCGTAGGTGGGCCATCACTCGGCACACATTCCGGCCGGTACGGATGTCCCGCACTCGTTGCTGACGAAGGTGTTGCCCGTTCCTGAGGTGTCCCCGTTGGCCAGGTCGGCGGGCTTGTTGTCCTGCACGACGTTGCGGGTGATCGTGTTGTCGGTGTTGAGGGCGCCGACGAAGCTCTTGAACAGCAGGATTCCGCCGGAGAGCGGGGTGGAACCCACGTTGTCCCGGATGACGTTGGAACGTACGACCGTGGCCTCGCTGCCGGTGAGGACGATGCCGGACCCCTGGATGGCCGACAGCCGTGGGGTCGCCGCGCAGAACTTGTTGTTCCCGAGGATCCGGTTGCCGCTGATGGTCATCGCGCCGGCCGCAGGCTTGGACTCGTCGCCCACGACGAAGACCCCGCTGCAGTTGCCGCTGATGCGGTTGCCGTCGATCAGGAGGTTCCTGACCCGCCGGGCGGTGACGCCGATGCGGTTCCCGCTCAGGGTGTTGTTCCGGATCTCGGTCCCCCGGGTGTCGGTGGCGCCGCCCTCCTCGCTGACCGAGTTCGCGATGAAGATCCCCGCGTCGCCGTTGCCGGTGACGGTGTTGCGCCGGAAGTCCCCACGCGTCGAGCGCTCCTGGGCGATGCCCCAGGTGCCGTTGTTCCTGGAGGTCACCCGGCGGACGGTGAGTCCGTCGGTCCAGGAGGCCCAGATCCCGCTCTTCTTGAAGCCGGAAAGGGTCAGGGACCGGATGTGGACATCGTTGACGGTCTTGGTCTTGGTGCCCACGACGCAGATGCCGTTGCCGTCCGCCGCGCACGTGTTGGCGGCCTTGGGCTTGGTGGTCGCCGGCACGATGACGGTCCGGCCACCGATGCCGACCAGGGTCAGGCCCGGCTTCGTGATCAGGACGCTCTCGCGGTAGGTGCCCGGCAGGATGAAGATGGTGTCGCCGGGACCGGCGGCGTTCACCGCCTTCTGGATCGAGCCGCCGGGGCGGACCACCTGGGGGTCTCCCGGTGCGGCCGCCGAGGACGGAACCACTGCCGCGCCCCATGCTGTAGCCGTGGTGACGGTGATGCCGACCAGGCATTTGATGTGTCTTTTCCTCATGAGCTGAAGCTATGGGCGATGACCCGCTGCTGCCACGCAAGGTGAGCGTATGGATACATGGTGTGCCCGAATGGCTTACTCGCCCCGTCGCCCACCGGGGTCCGGCGCATGACGCAGGGCTCTGCCGCGCCCTGTTCCGGGCCGTCGGCGGTGGCTAGGCTTTGGCCGGGACGACGAGCGGGAGGAGAAGTCGTGACGGAGAGCACCACCGGCCAGCAGCACTTCGCTGGCTGGGACAAGCCGGAGCTCGACCTCAGCACAGCGGACTGGCGGTCGGGCAGCCAGGGCGCGGGCGATGTCCAGATCGCTTTCGTGGAGGGATTCATAGCGATGCGCAACGCCGGTAAACCCGGCAGCCCCTCGCTGATCTTCACCCCGGCCGAGTGGCGGGCCTTCGTGATCAACGCGCGGGACGGCGAATTCGACCTCGTGTGAGTCGCGCTGCGGGTCGTGCGCGGGTGCCGCCATCACGAGCGGCACCGCACACCGGAGCCGTAACCTGGCTCCCATGACCGGCGAGCGCGATCTTCGAAAACTGCTGCACCGCATGCGACCGGAGCTGAATCCCGGTCGCTACGTCTTCACGACGGTGCCGGGCGGTGAGGTGCCCGGCGGTGTCACCCCGGTGGTCGTCGTCACCGAGCGCGAAGGGCTGACGCTCGTGATTCCCGAGGCGCAGGCGCTGGAGGCCGGACTGGTCCACGACTTCGTCGCGGGCTGGATCACGCTCCGTGTGCACTCCTCGCTGGATGCCGTCGGCCTGACCGCCGCGGTTTCGCTGGCCCTCACCGACGCGGGGGTGAGCTGCAACGTGGTCGCGGGATTCCACCACGACCACCTGTTCGTTCCGTACGTGCGTGCGACCGAGGCCGTCGAGCTGCTGGAAGCGCTGGCCGCGGAGTCCGGCTAGAGTTTTCGTGGATCAGGCCCCGCGAGCCCGGCATGATCCAAACGAGAGTCCCTAGGAGTGCCCGGCTCCGCAACGTGAGCCGGGACACGTAACATGGCTGCATGTCCTTCCTCCGCCGCCGTAGCGCCGCCACACCCGCGGGCCCGGACTTCGATGTCCTGGCCATGGATCCGGGGGACTGGCCCGGCAACCTCGGCGCCGGTCTGCTCCCTGCCCCCGACGGGAGCTGTCAGGGCGTTTTTCTGCGCTACGACCTGTTCGGCGGCCGCGGCCCGGCGATGATCATCGGTAATCTGCCGGAGGGTTCGCCCGCCCGCGAGACCGAGGAGGGGCAGGTACCGTTCGAGGTCGCCCAGCTCCTCCTCGCGCTCGAGAACGACGAGCCGGTCGAGGTGACCGGCACCGAGGACGTCCCCGTCATGCAGGGGGACGGGCTCCTGATCGTGCGCAGGGTCAAGCTTTCGGAGAGCCGCATCTCCTGTGTTCAGTTCGACCGGAGCGACGGTGTGCTGGTCACCATCGCCAGCTGGGACCGGCCGATCACGGACGATCTCTACGCCCTGCTGAAGCCATTGCCTGCGGAGCTCTTCCAGCAGGGCTGAAACGTCCCTGCGCCGTCAGCAGCTGTGTCACCCGGGCCGCAGACGTACCGAACCCCGTGGGGCCACTGAGATGCCACGGGGCGCCGGTGCCCCGCCGTAGGTCCTCCTCACGATAGCGCCGGCAGTCCCGGTGCCAGATCAGGATGCCCGCCATCCAGTGCTGGAGCTCCACGACATAGCCCGCGAGAACCTCGCGAGCCTCCGCGTCCAGGCCGAAGTCGTCGTACAGCACAGGAAGTTCCCGTTCGGCGACGTGCTGGAACTGGCGCATCCGCGAATGCATCAGATCGTCCACGATCGCCACTCCCGTCGGATAGTCCACCCCGAAGAAGTTCTGCACGACCAGGACGCCGTTGTGCACCTCGCCCTCGTACTCGATCTCCTTCTGGTACGAGAACAGGTCGTTGAGCAGACAGGCGTAGTCCGCCGCCGCGTTCTCCAGGGAGCGCAGCGGACCGCTGCGATAGACCGCGTCCGGCACCTTCCTGCCGTGACCCAGCCTGCACAGGCTCATCGTCAGATCCGAACCGAAGGTCGCCCGGCGCATCTCCATGTAGTCCACCGGATCGGGGATCCGGTTCTGCGCCTGGTTCGCCAGCTCCCACAGCCAGCTCGCGGTCATCGACTCCACCGCCTCGCGGAAGACCCGGCGCCCGCTCTCCTCCATCGGGCCCGCGGTCCGCTCCCAGAGGTCGGCCAGGCCCCGCTCCAGCGCGTTGACCGGCTCCGGCGCGGACGCGCCGTCCAGCGGCATGAAGAGCGACAGCCGCTCGTTGGCCAGCCGGGCCCCGGCCAGGTCACGCGTCCGGCCGTGCACCACCGGGAACCAGTCGTCGCCGTACGTTCCCCAGGTCAGCCATCCCGAGGACAGATCGAGCTCGTCCGGCGTGGCGTCGGGGTGCAACCCCGCAGCGCAGAGCGGCAGATCGGTCGCGATGAGCCGCTCCTCGTCCCAGATGTGCGAACCCGGCACACCAGGCTGCGCCGCCAACAGCCCCATCCGGTGCGACCAGTCCACGATCCGTACCCGTGCACCGTCCAGGTGCGGACTCAGCGTCGTAGTGAACGGCATGTCGAAGTCGGGCAGCAAGGACGGGCCGACGTGCTGGTACGGCACATGGGTGTGGCTGCGCAGTCGGGCCGACTCCGAACGGGGCGTGAGACGGATGGAGACGGCTGCCATCCCGAAGCCGGGCACGGTCTCACCCGTACCGCCGCCGTTCATGTAGCGACTGGAGCGCATGTGCCACTCGTGGCCGCCGGACTGCCAGTCCTGAAGCCCCTTGACGTACGCGAGTACGGCGACCGTCTCGTCCGGCGTGAGCCCCTTCTCCGCACAGAGCGGCCCCAGTTCGGTGAGGGCCGTGTTCTCGAACTGCTGGAGCCGCGACGTCAGCAGGTCGTTGACCGCCTCAGCGGCCTCCTGGGTGGAGCAGCCCAGGAACGTCTCCAGGACCAGCACACCATTGCTGTTCTCGCCCTCGTCCTCGACCTCACGTTGATACGAGAACAGATCGTTGCGCAGGTGGACTCCGTCGGAGAACGCGTCCCGCAGCACCCGCAGCGGCCGCGCATCGGCCAGTGACGCCGGAACCTCGGCGTTCGCCGCGTACTCCACGAGCCCCGCCGACCACGGTGCGCCGCCCACCTTGCGCCGCATCTCGATGTACTCGACGGGGTTCGCGATCCGGCCCTCGTTGATGTTCGCGAGCTCCCACAAGGACTCGTTGAGCAAATTCTTTGTCGACTCGGAGAACCGGGCCCGCCAGGCATCGGACATGCCGGGCACGGTCCTGGCCCAGAGGTCGGCCAGTCCCGCCTCGACCGGATTGGTGGGCTCCGGCGTCGCCGCCCCCCTCTCCATCGGCATGAAGGCGGGCAACCGGTCCAGGTACTGCTTCCCGCCCTCGCGGTCCGGAGTGCGTTTGAACAGTTCCAGGAAGTGGTCGTCGAAGAAGAAGACCCACACATACCAGTCGGTGACCAGGGACAGGGCCTGGGACGAGCAGTCGGGGTGGGTGTACGCGCACAGCAGCGCGTAGTCATGGGACTCGAGGTCCTTCTCCTCCCAGATTCCGGACCCCTCGAGCATCCCCATCCCGCGCGCCCACTCCCGGGTATGGCTCCTGGCAGCCTCCACATGAGGGTTGAGGCGTGCCGGATACGGCACATAGAAGTCCGGCAATGAGAAGGGCTGTGCCATGTGTGCTTCGGCCTTTCGAGAACTCCGCCGGGTCCGGTGGGACCGGTCCTGTCGGCGGCAGAGCTACCCCTCGGCCATCCGGGGCACGCACCGCCCGAAATAGTCACACAAGCTCAGACCGGTCGAAGCGCTGTGCTCTTGACTCACCATCACCTCACGTCACAGAGTGTCCGCCGACGACGGAACGCTGAGATCGCCCCGGGAACGGCTCCGTCAAGCCAGGCCAAGGAAGGGTTGTCATGACGTCCAAGCAGAGGACCAGGCTCGCACTCGCACTGACCACCGCAGGGGCGCTGAGTGTCGCACTTCTCGCCCCCGCGACGCAGGCCGGCGCGGACGCGGTACGGCCGGAATGCCCGCGCAGCCTCGTGTGCGACTGGGTACCGGCGGCCTACCAGCAGACCGGCGATCCGGCCGACAAGGATACGTACGGAAATTACGACACCGCGGACCGGCCGCACAGCAACGCGGTCAAGTTCATCGTGCTGCACGACACCGAGGTCGACTTCGACACCACCCTGAAGATCTTCCAGAATCCGCTCAACCAGACCTCCGCCCACTACGTGGTGCGCTCGTCCGACGGTCATGTCACCCAGATGGTGAAGAACAAGGACGTGGCCTGGCAGGCCGGCAACTGGTACCTCAACACCCACTCCATCGGCATCGAGCAGGAGGGCGTCGCTGCCGAGGGCGCCAAGTGGTACACCCCGGAGATGTACCGGTCGACGGCCAGGCTCGTGCGTCACCTGGCCGCGAAGTACGACATTCCGCTCGACCGGCAGCACATCATCGGCCACGACGGTGTTCCGCCGACCAGCGCCGCCGGTACGAAGAACATGCACTGGGACCCGGGCCCGTACTGGGACTGGAACCGCTTCATGGCGCTGCTCGGCAGACCGACCGTGCCCAGTGCCCCCAAGGACAGTGAACTGGTCACGGTCAGCCCCGACTTCGCCAGGAACAAGCAGGCATTCCGCGACTGCGAGAAGGGCGTCGACCTGCCACTTCAGGGCAGCAGCGCGGTCCCGCTGCACACCGGTCCCTCTGATGACGCGCCCCTCTTCTCCGACCCGGGGCTGCACCCGGACGGTGTGGCGGGCACCAACTGCG
This sequence comes from Streptomyces sp. NPDC060035, assembly GCF_042736635.1. Taxonomy (NCBI): domain Bacteria; kingdom Bacillati; phylum Actinomycetota; class Actinomycetes; order Kitasatosporales; family Streptomycetaceae; genus Streptomyces; species Streptomyces sp. NPDC060035. The sequence continues at coordinate 218,717 of NZ_JBHWVO010000006.1, read as the reverse complement.
CCGCCGACTGGGGCAGCAAGATCAGCGCCACCCAGCAGGCCGTCGTCGCGGAACGAGCCCCGGGCTGGACGGCGATCTGGTGGTACGGACAGAAGGCGTGGTTCCGCACCCCGAGCGGTACCCGGGTCACCACCCCCACCTTCGGCCACGTCGTCCGGCCGAAGGAGGGCAAGGCCGAGGTGCCGGTGTACGGGGTGGCGTACCCGGAAAAGGGGGAGTACCCCTCGGACTTCGTCAAGCCGTCCGTGGGCACACCTCTCGTGTACACGATCAAGGCGGGGCAGGCATTCCCCGGTGGGGGTGAAGCGCCCACCGGGTACTACTACGCGCCGACGATCGACGCGTCGAAGCCGTACGACCACACCTACTTCACTGGCGCGCAAAAGTACCTGACGGTCCAGATCGGGCACCGCATCGCGTTCGTGAAGGCGTCCGACGTGGATGTGGAGCGGGTGCGCTGAGCGCAATCTGTTCTGCGCGCTGCGGGACCGGTGTGTCGGCACCGGTCCCGCAGCATACGTCCCCCGTCGGTCAGGCTCTCCGGCTCGGCGCGGTCAGCGTGTGCCCACTGCGGCACGCACGGCGCGCCGTGCCATGGCGCAGTCGTCGTGCAACCGGCGCAGCAGCAGTCGCTGTTCCTCGCTCGACGAGAGCGCGCCCTGCCGGGCCTGCCCGCCACCCGAAGGAGCCCCTTCCTTCATGGCGCGCTGGACAGCCGTCTCGTACGTCCGGATCTCCCGGGTCAGTACGAGCATGAGGTTCACCAGGAACGCATCCCGTGCCGCGGCACCCGTTGCCTGAGCCAGCTGGCTGATCTGGCGGCGCGCCGCCGGTGCGTCACCGAGTACGGTCCAGAGCGTCGCCAGGTCGTAGCCCGGCAAATACCAGCCCGCGTGCTCCCAGTCGACCAGCACCGGGCCGGTGGGAGGCAGGAGAATGTTGGAGAGCAGCGCGTCACCGTGACAGAACTGGCCCATGCCTCCTCGGCCGCCGGCATGGGCCAGACCGTGCAGCAACTTCTGCAGGTCGCCCAGATCGCGGTCGGTGAAGAGCCCCAACTCGTGATACCTGGCGATGCGTGAGGCGTAGTCCAGCGGTGCGTCGAACAGACCCGCCGGAGGCCGCCAGGCATTGATCCGGCTGACTGCTCCGAGGGCCGCCCGCACATCCGCGCGGGGCGGTGCCTCTGCGGGGTGCCTCGTCAGCGCCGCGACCCGGCCGGGCATCCGCTCAATCACCAGCGTGCAGTTCTCGGGGTCGGCTGCGATGAGCCGGGGGACCCGAACCGGTGGGCGATGCCTGACGAAGGCGCGGTATGCCGCTATTTCGTGCCGGAACCGCTCGGTCCACACGGGGGAGTGGTCCAGTAAACACTTGGCCACCGCGGTGGCACGGCCGGTGGTGCCGACGATGAGCACCGAGCGCCCGCTGCGACGCAGCACCTGGACCGGATTGAACTCCGGACAGATGCGGTGCACCGAGGCGATGGCCATCCTCAGCTGTGCGCCCTGAGGGCCGGACAAGTCGAGTCTTCCGCTGAGCGGTTGGGCGCCGGGGCCCGCTGTCCGCCGGGTCCGACCCATGCCGGACGCCGGCGATGCGGCGTTGGGGTCGAGATACGGCCCGCCGCCCGCCCCCATGGGACGAAACGGGCGGGGTGGGGCGGACACGGAGGACGATGCTGTGTACATGGGCGAGACAGATCCCTTCGTGCGCCGACAAGTTACGTGCGCCGCCCCGGCCGGCGGCCGTTCGGCACCCTGGGGAGTACCTAGGGCTGCCGGGCGGGGTGGCGCTTTCCTACCTGACACTGAGTAATGGGTAGTGGACCATCTGGCGGACCCTGGCGAACGGTGGCGAATAGTCACTCAGCAACTGACAGCGGGTTAGTGTCAAGTCAGCCGAGAACCTGGGGGCTTGACGTGACCGGAGAACCCAACACCCGCCTTTCTGACCTGTTCGGCCTTGCCGGCTGGTCCAAGGGGGAGCTAGCGAGAATGGTGAACCGGCAGGCGGCGGCCATGGGCCACCTCCAGCTGGCCACCGATACCTCGCGGGTCAGGCGCTGGATCGACATGGGGGAGTCCCCCCGCGATCCCGTGCCCGAAGTGCTGGCAGCTCTGTTCACCGAGCGGCTCGGCCGTGTCGTGACCATCGAGGACCTCGGGTTCGGCCGGCGCGGGCGTGTGGGGAAACGGCGAGACTCCGGGACGGAGAAGAATCCCGATGGATTGCCGTGGGCGCCCGAACGGACGGCAGCGGTCCTCACCGAATTCACGGGAATGGACCTCATGCTCAACCGACGCGGCTTGGTGAGCGCGGGCGCCGCGCTCGCCGCTGGCTCAGCCATCACTGGCGCCATGTACGACTGGCTGCATTCCGACCCCGCCCCGGCGGCCGTGGCATCCGGCCTGAACGACCCCCTGTACGCCGACGCCGCCGGTTTCGACCGGTACGAGGCCGCCCCTATCGGATCGGAGGAGATCGAGGCCCTGGAGCGCTCGGTCGAGGTGTTCCGTGCCTGGGACGCGTCCCGCGGCGGAGGACTCCAGCGCAAGGCCGTGGTGGGCCAGCTCAACGAGGTGGGCGGCATGCTCGCCTACCATCACCCCGACCATCTGCAGCGCCGCCTGTGGGGCGTCGCCGCCAACCTCGCCGTCCTCGCAGGGTGGATGTCCCACGACGTGGGCCTCGAACCCACCGCCCAGAAGTACTTCGTCATCGCCGCTCACGCGGCGCGCGAGGGCGGAGACCGGCCGAGGGCCGGCGAGGCGCTCTCCCGTGCGGCACGCCAGATGGTTCATCTCGGCCGCCCGGACGACGCCCTGGACCTGATGAAGCTCGCCAAGTCCGGTTCGGGGGAGGAGACTCTGCCGCGCACGCAGGCGATGCTGCACACCATCGAGGCCTGGGCCCAGGCGTCCATGGGGCGCGGACAGGCCATGCGGCGCACTCTCGGTGAGGCCGAGGAGCTCTTCGTTTCGGACAAGGGCGATGTACCGCCCCCGAGCTGGATGCAGATGTTCGACGAGGCGGACATGCACGGCATGCAGGCCCTGGCGTTCCGCACGCTCGCGGAGCACGATCCGGCTGCGGCCACCACCGCCCAGCGCCACGCCAAGCAGGCGCTCGAGCTCCGTATAAACGGTCGTCAGCGGTCCAAGATCTTCGACTACATCTCGCTGGCGTCGGCGTGCTTCATCGCCGACGACCCCGAGCAGGCCGACCGGTACGCACGGCTCGCCCTGGTGTCGATGGGGGAGACCTCCTCGCACCGCACCTGGGACCGCCTGCGCGAGATGTACCGGCTCACCGGCCAGTTCGCGGGGTACGCCAAGATCGAGGATCTGCGCGAGGAGATCGAACTCGCCCTGCCGCACAGTGCGTTCACCAAGAGGCCGAAGGGCTCACAGATCTGATCCGAGGCGCCGTCGACCGGCGCAATGCCGTCGCTCGGCCCCTGTCGGAGCAGTCGAATCAGCACATCCGCAGGCTGTATGCCGTCCTGCGATTCCTCATGCCCCGACGCGGGCCACCAGCACGCATGCGTCGTCAAGCCGTTCGGTCCTGCCGAACTCCTCGACGACAGCCCTTACGCAGTCCTGCGCCGTACGGGCCTGTGCGAACCGAGGTGCAAGGCCCAGCAGCGCATCCGGGCCGGCACTCCGGTCGGTCCGGCGCGTCAGCCCGTCGGTGTGCAGCATCAGCACATCGCCGGGCAGTAGGGCGACTTGGTCCTGCTCGTAGGAGACACGGGATGCCGCACCGAGCAGCACCCCGTCCGGGGTGGGAAGTGGGCACCCCACTCCCTTGCGGAAGAGCAGCGGCGCGGGGTGACCTGCCTGCGCCCAGGCGAGCGTGCCTGTCGCCGGGTCGAATCGACAGCACACGGCGCTGCCCAGAGCGGGTTGAACCGAGGATTCGATCAGTTGGTTCAGATGGCCCATCACGGCCCCCGGCTCGATGCCGGCCATCGCCATACCGCGCAGCGCGCCCAACAGCATCGCCATCGCCGAGGTGGCCGGGATTCCGTGGCCGGTCAGGTCACCGACAGTGAGCAGCGTCCTGCCGTCCGGGAGCTGCAGTGCGTCGTACCAGTCGCCGCCGATCAGGTCGCTCGACTCCGACGGCAGGTAGTGGGCGGCGATGTCCAGGGCACCGGGTCCCTGGCCGGGGGAGAAGAGCGATCCGCGCCAGGGCGGCAGTACGGCCTCCTGCAGTTCCACGGCCATCCGGTGCTCGGTCTGTGCCATCTGCTGTCCACGCCGCAGCGAGTCCCGGGTCCGGCTCATGAGGTGCTGACTGCGCCGGAGCTTGCTGACATCGCGCAGCACCGCCCACATCGAAGCGGTGCAGCCGTCGGCGTCGAGAACGGGTTCGCCCATCATGTGAACCGTGCGCATCCGGCCGTCGGGCAGCAGAATCCGGAATTCGCCGTCTATCGGCCTGCCGTCGACCAGGCAGTCGGTGACCATCGACATCAGCAGGGGCTGGTCCTCGGCAAGGAGCAGGGACGGCAGTTCGTCCAGGGACAGCGGCCCCGCCTCCGGTGACCTGCCGAAGATCTGATACAGCTCGTCGGACCAGCTGACCTCGTCGGTGAGCAGATTCCACTCGGCACTGCCCACCTTGCTGAGGAGCGAGCCCGGCCGAGGTGCGTCCGCTGTGTTCCCGGTGGTCTCCCCTGCCGGTTCATCGTCCGCCCGCGCCGGAATGCCGTCCTTGAGCTGTCCCAGATGCTCGCCGAGGTCGTCGAGTTGGTGTACGGCCAGATCGCAGAGCGCGCGCTGCCAGCGCAGCTGGGGGTCGTCCTCCTCGATGACCGAGGTGTCCCGACGCACGGCGTCCACGTCTCCGCGCAGCCGTCGAGTGCGGTTGATCAACGCCTCGACGGCATCTCGCTCGGGCGGCTGGGGGGCGGGGCGGTCCGCGAACGTATGGGACGGCATCTCGTACTCCGATACAGGCATGGCACGGCCGGTTCATGGGGGTGGACCGAACACGACTGTTGCACAGGCCGAGGGAGCCCGTAAGGGATTTGGCAACACTCGATACGTTGTTGCTTCTGGCATATGCCGTGGGCCGGGTGGGGCGGGGGGTCGCCGAACACCCTTGCCTTTATACGGGTGTTGACGCAAGTCGCCGGGCGTGAGCGGCCTTGCGTACGCCCGCGTGCGGGGCTTTGCGCGGCGCATCTCTGCGGGGATCAGGGCATATGCGTGCTCCGGGAGCCGGTGGATCAGTGACTGCCACACCTGTCCGGGGGTCTGTCCGATGCGGCGCCCGGGGCGGCAATGGAGGTAGGGGGCAGGTGCGCGTCGGTCACCTGTTCCCTTACTGGGCCTGTGTGGCGGGATCGACCTGGGTGAGGTGGACGTTCCGGTGCATTTCATCAGCCCTGAGTGCGGCGGTGCGGTTCTGAGGCGAAGCGAGGAAAGAGGCCGCCAGGGGTGCGATCCTCATCGGTCCGCGTGGGACAGGCATACCCGGGAATGCCGGTGGACCCTTCCGCGTTACCCCATCAGATCGAAAACGATACCCATTCCCATTATGGGGAAGGGGTCGGTGTTCTCGTCTGGAGGTGCCCATGGCACGCAGTGAGGCCAGGCCCGTCGTCACCCTCCGGTCCACAGCCGGAACCGGCCACAGCTATGTGACGCGCAAGAATCGCCGCAACAGCCCCGACCGGCTCGAGCTGCGCAAGTACGACCCGGCCGCAGGAGCGCACGTCCTCTTCCGAGAGGTTCGCTGACCGCACCCGCCGCCCCGTAGGACCCTCGCCACCCCTGAGGAAGGAACGCACATGAAGTCCAGCATTCATCCCGCCTCCCGTCCCGTGGTCTTCCGCGACCTTGCCGCCGGAACGGCCTTCCTGACGCGCTCGACCGCGGATTCCGAGCGGCGCGTGGAGTGGGAGGACGGCAACACGTATCCGGTCATCGACGTGGAGACCTCGTCGGTCAGTCACCCGTTCTACACCGGCACGCACCGGGTGCTGGACACGGCCGGTCGCATTGAGCAGTTCCGGCGCCGCTACGGCACCGCCGGAGTCACCGGGAACTGACGTCGTGCCTGGTGAGCATGGTGTGGATCACACGCACGGGTACCGGTTCCCGGGAACAACCTCGGGTGGTTTATCGTTCATCTATACGTGGGACCGAGCGGCGGCGCCCGCCCGAGAGCGACTGAGCTTCACACCCGCACACAAGCCGCCCCGGCTGGATTCCCCCGATCCGGTCGGGGCTCCTTTTTGCGCCCTGACACTTCGATCGGGCAGCCGGCCGCGCGGGACGGGCTCACATGGTCTCGTTGAGATCCGTCGCGTAGTGCTCGATGGCGGGTCGGTACCTCTGCACGCGGGGGCTGTCACTCGTCTCCGCGACGAGGCGCAGCAGAATCTGCATGGCTTCGTGGTGCTCGCCGGTGTTGAAGAGCGCCATGGAGAGAAACGTCCGGAGCGCGCCGTCGTCCGGGAATTCCGACACGCCGCGGCGCAGCGTCTCGACGGCCTGCCCGAACCTGCCCAGCACCCGGTAGGTGCTGCCGAGCCCGAGCAGTGCTCCCCGGCGGTCCTCCTCACGGAGACCGTCACCCTGGAGGCAGCGCTCGTAGTACGGAACGGCCTCGGCCTCCAGGCCGAGCACATCGTGGACCCAGGCGGTGTGGTAGGCCACGTCCGCGGCATCGGGGTAGGCGGCGGTGAGGGAGAGCAGGCGTTCCCTGGCCTGCTCGGGGTGGCCTTGTTCGCGCAGCCGCGCGGCCTGCGCCAGGAGCTCGTTCTTGTCCGGTGCGCTCATGCGTACATCGTCGCACCCGGTTCCGGGTGTGGCGGCCAGGGATGGGGGCATCCGTTCCGCCATGACTGCAGAGGCGGATAGTAGTGCACAACACAGAAGCTGGGGCCGTCTTGCGCTGCGCGTGCTGGTGCTCGCCGTGGCGTTTTTGAGCCTTGTGGCGTTCTCCGTCGTGCTGGCCCAGGTGACGCTGACGCCGTCACCGGCGTCCGAGGGCATCGTGACATCGAACCTGCAGCCGGGTCGGTCACTGCGGCAGTACGCGCAGGACTACACCTTCCTGGCCGCCTGCAAGCAGGCGGGAGGCAACCTGCTGCTCGGTGCGCCGTTCGGTGTTCTGCTGCCGATTCTGGTGCCACGCCGGCTGCGGATGATCCGGATGGTCCTGCTGACCGTGCTGGTCATGGCGGTCGTCGAACTCACGCAGGGGGCGCTCGTCGCAGGGCGGGCCTTCGACATCGACGACGTGATCCTCAATACGTCCGGCGCGCTGCTCGGTTACGCGCTGGTGGGGCGGCGGATCAGCCACCGTTACCACGCCCTTTCCGACGCGCCGCCCGCAAGGGACACGGCGACGACGAAACCCACGAGGAAGACCGCGGCCCGGACCGGCGCCAAGAGCAGGGCCGGTGCCAGGACCGGGGGCGGTACGGGGAGCAAGGCCGGCATCAGGACGTCGGCCGGCGCCAGGGCGAAGACGGGTACCAAGAGCAGGGCCGGCGCCAAGGCCGGGTCCGCCAAGGCCCTTTCCCGCCGGAGCGCGTCCGCGTCGGCTGCCCGCGGACGCGCCCTCATCGACCGGTTGTGGAGCCGTCGGCCGGGCCGGGGCGGGGGAGCGCCCGGAGCCGGCCGACGTGGAACCTAGAGCGCCGGGTAGGCGTTCTTCATGAGCTCCTGGAACTGGGCCGAGAACCACTTGCCGGAGAGCGGGGCGTCGGGCAGCGCCCCGGACAGGTTGTTGCCGTTGCGGACGTTACCGGTGTAGGTCGGGTCGCACATCCGGTCGAAGCCCTTGCCCTCGTTGTTCGGGATCTCCTTGCTGGCGCCGTCGGACTCCCCCGGGGGCTTGATCCAGACGTACGCGTCGATGCCCGCCGCGGGCGCCGCCTGCGGCCGTTCGCCGAGACCGGCTCCGGACTGGTTGCACCAGTTCCCCAGGTGGATGCGCCGGTCGTACCGGCCGCCGTTCACGTAGGTGTCGACGCTGGTGGTCGCGCCCGGTCCGGTCGGCCGGTTCGCGCCGCCCCAGCCGTTCCGGGACGTGTCGATCAGCATGCCGATGTCGGAGTTGAAGCCGACCGAGACCAGCTTGTTGCGGAAGGCCTGAGCGTAGGACTGCTCGTCCGTGTACCGGTTCCAGTCGACCCACTTCGACTGACGTACGGACGTGCCGTTGACGGAGTCGTCGATGGAGAAGTGGTCCTCCGTCGTCGCGCCGTAGTTGGCCGTGTTGGTGATGAAGCCGTGCACGTCGTTGACGGTCGCACCCTCGGTCGTCGCCGCCTCCTTGAAGAGGTCGGCGGACGGGCCGAAGTTGTCGTCCCAGCCGATCCAGCCGTGGTGCCCCGCGTCGATGTAGTTGTAGACGTTGGGCGCGTCGCCGAGCTTGTTGAGCGCGTAGCCGACGCCCTTCTGGTAGTTGCCGTTGGCCTTCATCACGTCGCAGGCCGGGGTGGCGGTGGGCCGGCTGCCGGCGTTGGTGACAAGGTTCGGCAGCGAGTCGATCTCGACGGTGGTGACGATGCGCAGGCCCGCGTACTTCGAGTCGGCGAGGATGGCCGCGATCGGGTCGATGTACTCGGTCTTGTAACGGCCGATCTCCGTGGGGCCGAGCTCACCGTTGGAGGCGAGAGCCGAGCAGTCACGCCCGGGCAGGTTGTAGATGACGAGCTGGACGACGAGTTCGCCGGAGCCCTTCTGGGTGAGGGCTTCGTCCAGGTGGTCACGCAGGCCCATTCCGCCGTTGGCGCCTTCGATGGCGGCGATGCGGTCGAGCCAGACACCCGTCGGCTGGTTGGAGATCCGGCTGCCGCCCGGTTCGGCGGCGGCGTTGGCCGACCACTCCGGGTTCACATAGACCTTGGCGCCCTGGTACGGGTTGTTGGCACGGCTGCCCGCGGGCGGATCGGTGGGCGGGTCCGTCGGGTCCGGCGGGTCGGTGGGCGTTGTGCCACCGTTGCAGGTGACACCGTTCAGCTTGAAGGTCGCGGGAACGACACTGTTTCCGCTGCCGGTGGCGTTGAACCCGAAGGAGGTGGAGGCTCCGGTGGCGAGTGCGCCGTTGTAGGAGAGGTTCTTGGCTGTGACTGCAGTGCCGCTCTGCGACACGGTGGCGTTCCAGCCCTGGCTGACGCGCTCACCGTTGGCGAAGGACCATTCGAGCTGCCAGGTGGAGATGGCGTCACCCGTGTTGGTCACGCTCACGGCGGCCGTGAGTCCGCCGTTCCACTGGTTCTGGATCTTGTAGTCGACGGTGCATCCCGCCGCGGCGGCGGCAGAGGCCCCGAAGGGTACTGCCGCGGCGGCGGTGCCGGCAGCTGCGGCGACGAGTGCGCCCGCCGCTATGAGTGCCGTTCGTGATCGGTGCAGGGTGGTGCGGCTCGTGCGGCTCATACGAATTCCGTTTCCTCAACTGTCGAGGGCGCGCAGATGATCGCGCAGCCCGATTCCGTACGGGGTGGGGGTACCGTCGTAGTCGCTGATCAAGGACGGACCCGTGGAGCAGTCCCAGGCGTTCCAGGTCCATCCGAGGTAGGAGAGTCCGCGGTCGTCGAACCACTGCATGACCCGGTCGGCAAAGCCGTGGGAGCAGGTGTTCTCGCCGATCTCGCCTGCGACGAGGGGGACTTCGGCGGCGACCGGTGCGAGCGTGGACTTCCAGCAGTCCTCGTTCGCGCAGACGTTGACGTTGTAGACATGCCGTGCGGCGGCGAGATTGCCCGCCGGGTCCTGGGGCCGGTGCTGGAGCCATTGGCCCAGGTCGTTGGAGTAGGCGAGTCCGCCGGCCAGGACAAGATTCCGGGCGCCGGTCTCCCGTACCGCGTCGACGAGGTCCTGCATTCCGGCGACCTCGTCACTGGTGCCGGGACAGTTGCCGCCGTCCCGCCAGCAGGTCCAGGCCTGCTCGACGGAGGGGGTGGCGCGGTCGGGGTAGGGCTCGTCGAAGGGGTCGAACACCACGGTCGGATCGTCCTTGAGGACCGAGGCGACAGAGGACCAGAAGTCCGGTGTGTACTGCGAGTTGGGCATCGGCTTCTGGCAACTGGCGTGCAGATCGGAGCAGCCGGCCAAGTTTCCGGTGTACTGCCCCCAGGTCCGGTGCAGTTCGATCATGGGTGTCATGCCGTGCTCCCTGACCCGTCGGACCAGGCTCTTCACGGCGCTGATGTAGTTCTCGCCCGCATACCGCGGGTCTATGGTGTCCAGGCCCAGCCAGCACTCCTCGTTCAAAGGGATACGGACGGTGTTGGCGTTCCAGTCGGCGATCGCCTGTATGGAGGCATCGTCGACCGGGCCGTCGAAGATGCCACGGCCCTGCACGCACATGACTTCGCCGCCGGAGCGGTTGACGCCGAGCATGCGGCGGGTCGCGCCGTTCTCGTCGACGAGCTTGTTGCCGGAGACCGTCAGTAGGGGAGGTTCTCCGGCAGGGGTGGGCGGTTCGGCCGGATCGGTGGGATCGGTCGGATCCGGGTCGGGATCCGCGTTGCAGAGCGTGCCGTTGAGCCTGAACGCACCGGGCGTCGAGCCGGACCCCGCACCGGAGGCCAGGAAGCCGGCGGTGATGCTCGCGCCGTTCGCGAGCGTTCCGTTCCAGCTCTCGCTCGCCGCGGTGACGGCACTGCCCGACTGCGACCACCGGGCGTTCCAGCCCTGAGTCACTGTCCGGTTCCCGGGCAGGTCGAAGCCGAGGCTCCAACCACTGCTTGCTGCACCCAGGTCGGTGAGCGTGACGGAACCCTGGAAGCCGCCGTCCCACTGACTCACAGTGCTGTATTCCACCGTGCACGCAGGGGCGGATCCGGAAGCCGTCACCATGGGTGCGGCAACTGTGCCGGCCGTGGCGAGCACTGCTCCGAGGAGCAGCCTGTACAGGTGCGATAAGTGCGGGGGGTGTCGCATGAGCGACTCCTTGCAGATCGGGCGTGCCCCCTACGGCACGTCGACTGAATGGAACCGCTCCCACTGGTGTGGCTTGACGTTAGAGCGTCAAGTGGTGTCGGTCAACACACGCGTTCTCATCTCTCGCTATCGAAATAATTCGACTCTTCAAGTCTCTTGACTCCCTTTTTCCTCGTCTCCATGCTGGGAGCGCTCCCACTGGTTCAAGGCTTGTGTTCAACCCCGCTTGCCCCCCATATTGCCGAGCCGCGAGGAGGAACCCGCGCATGCCATCGGGAAGCGCACGAAGCAGATGGTTACCAAGAAGATCCGCCAGAACCGGAGGCGGATCCAGACGGTTGTGGACGGCAATCGTCGCCGCACTCGCTCTCCCACTGGGCATGACCGCCGCTGCCGGCACCCCGGCCCAGGCCGCAGCCGTTCAGTGCAGCGTCGACTACAAGGCCAATGACTGGGGATCCGGCTTCAGTGCCGAACTCACCGTCACCAACCGGGGCTCCGCCGCGATCGACGGCTGGACCCTGACCTACGCCTACACGGGCAACCAGCAGCTCACCAACGGCTGGAACGGCACCTGGTCCCAGTCCGGGAAGAACGTCACGGTCAAGAACGCCGCCTGGAACGGTGGCATCGCTGCCGGGGCCGCGGTCACGACGGGCGCACAGTTCAGTTACAGCGGCACCAACGCCGCCCCGACCTCCTTCGCCGTCAACGGCACGGTCTGCGCGGGCGCCCATCAGGCGCCGATCACTGTTCTCACCTCTCCGGCGGCGGGCGCCGTCTTCACCGCCGGCAATCCCGTACCACTGGCTGCCACCGCGGCGGCAGCGGACGGGGCTGGGATCAGCAAGGTCGAGTTCTACGACAACACGACGCTGCTCGGCACCGATACCACGTCCCCCTACACCTACAGCGCCCAGGGGCTCGCGGCCGGCAGCCACTCCGTGTACGCCAGGGCCTACGACAGCCTCGGCGCCTCCTCGGAGTCGACCCCGGCGGGCATCACCGTCACGGCCGGCCCCGTCGTCGTCGCGACACCGGCCCAACTGGGGGTCCAGCAGGGCAAGTCCGGTACTTTCGACGTGAAGTTGTCCACCCAGCCGGCGGCCAACGTCACCGTCACGGTGGCCCGGTCCGCAGGCAACTCCGGGCTGAGCGTCAGCAGCGGAGCGAGCCTCACCTTCACTCCGTCGAACTGGTCCACGGCCCAGAAGGTGACCGTCTCGGCCGACGCCTCCGGCACCGGAGCCGCGACGTTCACCGTGACGGCGGCCGGCCACGGCAAGGCCGAGGTCACCGTCACCCAGCTGGCAGCGGCGAAGGAGTACGACGCCCGCTTCCTCGACCTGTACGGGAAGATCACCGACCCGGCGAACGGCTACTTCTCCTCGGAGGGCATCCCCTACCACTCCGTCGAGACGCTGATCGTCGAGGCCCCCGACCAGGGGCACGAGACGACGTCGGAGGCCTACAGCTATCTGATCTGGCTGCAGGCGATGTACGGGAAACTGACCGGGGACTGGACGAAGTTCAACGGTGCGTGGGCCACCATGGAGAAGTACATGATCCCCACGCACGCCGACCAGTCCACGAACTCCTTCTACAACGCCTCGAAGCCCGCCACCTACGCGCCCGAGCACGACACCCCGAACGAGTACCCGGCGGTCCTCGACGGGTCGGCGGCCTCCGGATCGGACCCGATCGCGGCCGAGCTGAAGAGCGCGTACGGCACCGACGACATCTACGGCATGCACTGGATCCAGGACGTCGACAACGTCTACGGATACGGCAACACGCCCGGGAAGTGCTCGGCCGGTCCCAGCGAGACCGGACCGTCGTACATCAACACCTTCCAGCGCGGACCGCAGGAGTCGGTCTGGGAGACCGTCACCCACCCGACCTGTGACAACTTCACCTACGGCGGCGACAACGGCTATCTGGACCTGTTCACCGGAGACGCCTCGTACGCCAAGCAGTGGAAGTTCACCAACGCCCCGGACGCGGACGCCCGTGCCGTGCAGGCCGCCTACTGGGCCGATGTCTGGGCCAAGGAGCAGGGCAAGTCGAGCGAGGTCGCGGCGACCGTCGGCAAGGCGGCGAAGATGGGTGACTATCTGCGCTACTCGATGTTCGACAAGTACTTCAAGAAGGTCGGCAACTGCGTCGGCCCGACGACCTGCCCGGCCGGCAGCGGCAAGGACAGCGCGCACTACCTGATGTCCTGGTACTACGCCTGGGGCGGTGCCACCGACACCTCGGCGGGCTGGGCCTGGCGTATCGGCTCCAGCCATGCCCACGGCGGATACCAGAACCCCATGGCCGCCTACGCACTGAGTGCGTCGGCCGACCTCAAGCCCAAGTCGGCCACGGGGCAGCAGGACTGGGCCAAGAGCCTGGACCGGCAGCTGGACTTCTACCAGTGGCTCCAGTCCGACGAGGGCGCCATCGCGGGCGGTGCGACCAACAGCTGGAAGGGCAGTTACGCTCAGCCGCCGGCCGGTACACCGACCTTCTACGGCATGTACTACGACGAGAAGCCCGTCTACCACGACCCGCCGTCCAACCAGTGGTTCGGCTTCCAGGCGTGGTCGATGGAACGCGTCGCCGAGTACTACCACGAGTCGGGCGACGCCCAGGCCAAGGCCGTGCTCGACAAGTGGGTCGACTGGGCCCTGTCCGAGACGACCATCAACCCGGACGGCACCTACCTCATGCCGTCCACCCTCAAGTGGTCGGGCGCGCCCGACACCTGGAACGCGTCAAGTCCCGGTGCCAATGACAGCCTTCATGTCACCGTCGCCGACTACACCAATGACGTCGGAGTGGCAGGTGCCTACGCCAGGACCCTGACCTACTACGCCGCCAAGTCCGGTGACACCGAGGCGAAGACCACGGCCGAGGCGCTGCTCGACGGCATGTGGGGCCACTACCAGGACGACGCCGGTGTGGCGGTGCCGGAGACCCGCGCCGACTACAACCGGTTCGACGACCCGGTGTACGTCCCCAGTGGCTGGACGGGCGCCATGCCCAACGGCGACACCGTCAACAACGACTCGACCTTCCTCTCCATCCGCTCCTTCTACAAGGACGACCCGAACTGGCCCAAGGTGCAGGCCTATCTGAACGGCGGAGCCGCACCGGTCTTCACCTACCACCGGTTCTGGGCGCAGGCCGACATCGCACTGGCTCTGGGGGCGTATGCCGATCTTCTGGAGTGAGTGACCCGGCACCGTGAGGTCCCGGCCGTCGGCCGCACAGCCGACGGCCGGGATCACGCCCACCCGGGGAAGTGTCCCGTGTAGTTCTCGGCGAACTCCGCCGCCGCATGCGGGGAGCTCGCGATCCTGTGGAGCTGCGCGAGCTGGAGACGGGTCTCGAAGGCGCTCTGTGCCGGATCGGTGTGGAGGGTCGTCGTCATGAAGTACGAGAAGTGCTCGGCCCGCCACACCCGTCGCAAGCACGTCTCGGAGTAGGCGTCGAGCGGCTCGCAGGAGCCGGTCTCCTCCAGATGGGCGAACGCACGGGCGAGCACGACGACATCGGCGGCGGCGAGGTTCAGCCCCTTCGCGCCGGTGGGGGGCACGATATGCGCCGCGTCCCCGGCGAGGAACACCCGTCCGTGACTCATGGGCTCGGTGACCTGACTGCGCATCGGCAGCACGGACTTGGCCGTGATGGGCCCCCGCTGCAGCTTCCGGCTTCCCGCCGAGGCCAGACGGAGGTCGAGCTCGTCCCAGATCCTGTCGTCGGACCAGGCGGCAGGATCCGCTCCGTTGGGCACCTGGAGGTACAGCCGGCTCACGGAAGGCGAGCGCATGCTGGCCAGCGCGAAACCACGTGCCGAGTGCGCATAGATCAACTCGTCGTACACCGGAGGCGCGTCGGCAAGGATGCCCAGCCAGGAGTACGGATAGGTCCGGGCGTACGACTGCAGTACGCCCTCGGGGAGGGACCGCCGGGTCATGCCGTGGAAGCCGTCGCAGCCGACCACGTAGTCGCACGCCAGCGTCTGCTCGGAGCCCCCGTGCCGGTACCTGATCACCGGCCGGTCCGTATCCGCACCTGTCACGGATACCGCCTCGGCCTCGAACAACAGCGGTGGCCCGTCGGCGAGTTGCAGTTCGATCAGATCCTTGACGACCTCCGTCTGTGCGTACACCCACACCCGGCTGCCACCTGTCAGTGCGGGGAAGTCGATGCGATGGGACCGTCCGTCGAAACGCAGCTCGATGCCGTCGTGCGCGATTCCCTCCCGGTCCAGACGTGCGCCCGCCCCGCTCGCACGCAGGGCGTCGACGGCGCTCTGCTCCAGGATTCCGGCCCGCTGACGCTGCTCGGCGTAGGCACGGTCGCGGCTCTCCAGCACCACACAGTCGATGCCGTGCCCGTGCAGCAGCCGGGCCAGGAGCAGGCCTGCCGGCCCCGCCCCCACGATGGCGACACGTGTACGGCGAGGGAGGGGCGACGCAGTGTCCACAGATGTTTTCCCTTCCCGAAGGGGTGCGGTGCGGCTCACGTACGAAGACTGGTCGCTGAGGGGGAGGACGACAAGGGCTCCGGTCGGCACCCGTTCGGTCCCCGGCCGATTGCCGGGGAGGCGCCACGAGCCCAGCGTGGGACCCAGGCTGTACGTGGCGAAGCCGTACGGATCACCGGCCGAGGAGAAGCGACATGGCTGACGGACAGTGGAGCCCGGGGCGGACCGCAGGGCACCCGGAGGAATTCCTGCCCGTCCTGGACGTCATCGAGCCGACGCGCCAGCGCCGGCTCACCGTCCTGCTGCGACTGCTCCTTCTGCTTCCGCACTTCATCGTGCTGTTCTTCCTGCACATCGCCGCTGTGCTCACCGTCATCGTCGGCTGGTTCGCCGCCCTGTTCCTGGGGAGGCTGCCCGAGCCGGTCTTCCGCTTCCTCGCCGAATATCTCGGCTACCGCATGCGGGTGGCCGCATCCGAGATGCTGCTGATCGACCGGTACCCGCCGTTCGCCCTGACCCCGCCGCCGGATTACCCGGTACAGATCGAGGTACGGCCCACCGACCTGAACCGCCTCGCCGTCTTCTTCCGGCTGATCCTGATGATCCCGGCCGCCGTCGTCCAGAGCCTCGCCATGTCCGGCTGGTGGGTGCTGTCCTTCCTCTGGTGGCTGATCACGTTGATCCTGGGCCGGATGCCCCGGCCCCTCATGGAAGCGACAGCGGCGACCCTGCGCTTCCAGATGCGCTTCATCGCCTACGCACTGATGCTCACCCCGGCCTACCCCAAGGGCCTCTTCGGTGACGAGGACCTCTCCGTGGGCCAGCGGCACACGCGCACGCTGACCAGACCCCTGATCGTGAGCGGGGCGGGGAAGGCGCTGCTGGTGCTCTTCCTCGTCCTCGGGATCATCGGCGGCATCACGGCATCGTTCACGACACCGGAGGACGACGGCAGTACCGACTACGGCATGCACCGGCAGTAGGGTCGCCCGCGCCGTTCCCCGACAGGCATGATCACGCGATGAGTCGACTCCCCGTACAGGATCTGGCGTAGTCGCGGAGCCGGGTGGACTGAAAGGGCCGGACCGGGCCACACGTAAAGCATGACGTCCACAGACGTAAGGACAGACAGCGCCGGGGATCCCGACGGCAACAGCGCCCGCCACCCCGCCCGCAGGCGGGGATGCCTGACAGCGGCCGGTCTGTGTGCCGCGGCGATTGTCCTGCTGCTCCTGGGTACCCGGCTCAGCCTTCTGCCGGGGCTGGGTGACATCTTCGGCGAGGAGACCACGGACCGCTCGGGCCCCGCGGTGCTCAAGTCGATCCAGGACATGAGCGCGTACGAGGCGGCCTCCGGCAACTTCCAGGTCGTCGTCGATCTGGAAAAGGACGCCAAGTACCTGCCCGACGCCGTACGCGGCACCCGGACCCTCTACGTGGGCGCGGGCACCGTCGGCGCCTTCGTGGACCTCGGCAAGGTCACCGAGAACGGGGTCGTCGTCAACGAGGACCGCACCACGGCCGAACTCCGGCTGCCGCACGCGGTGCTGGGCAAGCCCGCCCTGGACCCGGACCGCTCCTACGCCGTGTCCAAACAGCGCGGGCTCCTCGACCGGCTCGGTGACTTCTTCTCCGACAACCCCGGAAGCGAACAGGCGGTCAACAAGCTGGCCGCCAAGCACATCGGCGAAGCGGCCAAGGAGAGCGGACTCACCCAGCGAGCAGAGAAGAACACCACCTCCATGCTTCAGGGGCTGCTCGGCTCACTCGGCTTCGACACGGTCACCGTGCGCTACACCGACCCGCCCGCCTGAGGTACCCCCCGCCCGCAACGGCGAACGCGACTGCGGCATACTCAACAAAGTGATCAGTCACATTGTTGACCAAGGATCGGGGAGATGGCCATGACTGCTGCCGAAACCACGGAACGCTTCAGAGCTGCCGTGGAGAAGCGTGATCTCGCTGCACTGGACGGTCTGTTCACCGAGGACGTCCGTTTTTTCAGCCCGGTGAAGTTCACCCCCTTCGAGGGCAAGGCGATGGTGCTCGGTCTCTTCGGCGTGCTCCTGCGGACGTTCGAGGACTTCCGCTACATCGGGCACTTCGAGGGCGAGGCGCTGACCAGTGCGGACGACCTGAAGGTCCCTTCGGAGATTCTGCTCTTCAAAGCGTCCGTGAGCGGCAAGGAGATCCACGGGATCGACCTGCTCCAGTTCGACGGGGAGGGCCGGATCCAGGAGTTCACCGTGATGGTCCGTCCGCTGTCCGCCGTCCAGTCCCTGAGTGCGGCGGTTCTTGCGGGACTGGTGGCCGACGGGCTCGTACCTGATCCGGCCGGCAGCTGAGGGATCAGGGTCCCGGCATCGAATCCTGGTGTCGTGTCCGGGGCCCTGACGGCATGGCGTGATCGCGCAGCGCGATCGGACCGTTACCCTTCGTCAGGCCGCACGGCCGGCCGTCGGCACACGAGGGGACCTCTCAATGAACCGTATCCGCACCGCACTTGCGACTGTCGGCGTCGCCGCAGGACTGCTGTCAGCACCTGCAGCGAGCGCCGCACCCCATGACGAGCGGCCGTCGTCGACGACGGTCCGCCATGAAGCCTGCACCGGCGAATTCCGCGGGGATGCCCGAATGGGGCCCAAGTGGCTGCCGAACAGGGACCAGGCGCCCGTGGGCCCGCTGCTCAAGGGGTACAAGCGGACGGGATCCCTGTCGCCGTCCGCGTTCTTGAAGAAGTACTGGGAAGGCCCCGCCGACACCGGCAGCTGGAAGTACCCGCCCAACGACGGCTTCGCCGAAGTCAACGGCGAGACCGACAAGCAGCCGGCGAAGCTGCGCCCGGGCCAGCGCCTGGACCGTTTCGGCTCCGAGTACGGCAGCTACCTCGCGCCGGCCGGTGATGCGTACGCCGAGCGAGCGCTGCCTCCGCAGAACCTCAACACCCGTGACGCCGCCGTCCCCTGCGACTACCGGGTCTACAAGGTCGCCAAGCCGTTCCGGGTCTGGCAGGGCAGCATCGCCCCGTGGTTCGAACAGCCCGGCGGCGGTCAGCAGATCAAGCTCGACGCGGTCTTCCTCGACCCGGGCGCGGGGGAGCGGCTGAACGTGAAGTGGCTGCTGGACCACGCCTATCTCACCCCCGCGGGCGCGTAACCACCGCCCCATGGAACGCCACGCACTGCGGGCGGCGCTCGCCGGGGCAGGGGTCGCCGACGGCTACTACCGCATCGAGGGCGTCCATGAACCGGTTCCCACACCTTCGGACTTCCTGTATCTGAGGAGGGCGCCCGACGGGGTGTGGGAGACCGGGGCGTACGAACGCGGCACGTACGAGGTCCTCGCCCGGCACCCGGACGAGGAAGCAGCCTGCCGACACCTCCTGCATCTGCTCCTGTGAGGCTCGCCTGCGGGAGGTTTGCCGGAACGGCAAGATCCCTTGCCCGTTGTGCGTCTGCGCCGAATGATCGTGACGCAGGACGACACCGGGATCCAAGGAGGACGTATGCCGCAGCCCACCCCCTCGCCCGAACCCTCCAGGTCCGTTCCCGGGGCTGTCCACCGGCTGGTGGACGTCCCTGGCGGCCGGATCCATCTGATCGAACAGGGCACCGGCCCCCTGGTCCTCCTGGTCCACGGCTTCCCGGAGACTTCGTACTCCTGGCGCCACCAGCTGCCGGCGATCGCCGCGGCGGGCTTCCGCTCGGTCGCCATCGACGTACGCGGCTACGGACGCTCGTCGGCCCCCGCGCCCGTGGACGCCTACCGGATGACGGCCCATGTCGCCGACAACGTCGGAGTCGTACACGCATTGGGCGAGGAGACGGCGACGGTCATCGGCCACGACTGGGGCTCGCCCATCGCGGCGAACAGCGCGCTGCTGCGCCCCGACGTGTTCACCGCCGCGGGGCTGCTCAGCGTTCCCTACGCCCCGCGGAGCGGAGTACGGCCGACCGACGGCTTCGCCCGCATCGGCGGCGGCGACGAGTTCTACGTCAGCTACTTTCAGGAACCCGGCCGCGCCGAGGCGGAGATCGAGCCCGACGTACGAGGGTGGCTCGCCGGGTTCTATGCCTCGCTCTCGGCGGACACGATGCCACCGCCCGGCAAGGACAGCGTCTTCTTCGTGCCCCCGGGCGCACAACTGCGCGACCGCTTCACGGCCGATCGGCTGCCGTCGTGGCTCACGGAGGCCGACCTCGACGTGTACAGCGGCGATTTCGAGAGGACCGGCCTGACCGGCGCACTCAATCGCTACCGGAACGTCGACCGTGACTGGGAGGACCTGGCGGCCTGGGACG
The DNA here is from genome assembly GCF_042736635.1 of Streptomyces sp. NPDC060035. Lineage (NCBI taxonomy): Bacteria > Bacillati > Actinomycetota > Actinomycetes > Kitasatosporales > Streptomycetaceae > Streptomyces > Streptomyces sp. NPDC060035. Next base: position 199,023 of record NZ_JBHWVO010000006.1, on the reverse strand, counting down.
GAGCACGGCTCACCCAGCCCTCGCTCTTCATCGGCGGAGCCCTGGATGCCTCCACCACCTGGATGGCCGAGGCGATCGCGCAATACCCCACCACGCTTCCGGGCCTGGTCTCCTCGCACATCCTTGAGGGGTGCGGACACTGGGTCCAGCAGGAACGCGCCACCGAGGTCAACGCCCTGCTGACGCAATGGCTGCGAACGGTCGACGGAGGGCAGTAGGACGCCGTCAGCAGACCGGGCCGGGCGACGCCGCGGTGGCCGTGAGCAGATCCCGTACGAGATCGAAATCGATGCGCTCCGGTGTACGGAAGCGAAGGCACCCCTTGCCCATGTCCTGACCGGCCAGCCGGGTCTCGAACGCCTCGCGGACGTCGCTGCGCAGCAGATAGAAGGAGACGTACCGCTTCTGGCTCGCGAAGCCGATCTCGAGGGTGCCGTTCCGCTCGTAGCCAGGCATTCCGTACGCCATCACTTCGGTGAACCCCTTGAGCTCGTCCCGGCACAGCTCGCGCAGCCGGGCCAGAGCCGCCCGGCGCTCCGGCTCGAGCTCGGCCAGATACTGATCCACATGCACTGCGTCGCTCTGTGCCATACGGACATGCTAATTCCGCCCCGCTCACCCGGCGGAGCCCGTGAAGGAGCCCCACTCGCTCCGGCCGCGTGTCGAAGGCTGTGCACCGCACGCACACCGGCCATGGTGGTCAAATGAACAGTGCAGGCATTCTCGCCGATGCGTTCGGGCGCATCCATGAAACGGTGCACGCCGCGGTCGAGGGTCTCGCGCCCGGCGAACTCAACGCACGGCTGGACGAGGACGCGAATTCGATCGCCTGGCTCGTGTGGCACCTCACCCGCATCCAGGACGACCACGTCGCCGACGCGGCAGGGACCGAGCAGGTCTGGTTCTCCGAGGCCTGGGCCTCCCGCTTCGAACTGCCCCTCGCCAAAGGGTCGACCGGGTACGGCCACAGCAGCGCGCAGGTGGCGTCCGTGCAGGTGGCTTCGGCGGACCTGCTCCTCGGCTACTACGACGCCGTGCACGAGCGGAGTCTGACCTTCATCCGCGAGCTCGACGACCGGGCCCTGGACCGAGTCGTGGACGAGTCCTGGTCGCCGCCGGTGACCCTCGGCGTGCGGCTGGTCAGCGTCATCGCCGACGATCTGCAGCACGCAGGTCAGGCGGCGTTCGTCCGTGGCTCGCTGGAGCGCGGGTAGGGAACACCGGCCACGGTGCGTGCGTAGTGCCCCGGACTCGTGCCGACCACGCGCTTGAAGTGCCGGGAGAAGTGGGACTGGTCGTAGAAGCCCACCGATGTGGCCACGTCGGGCGAGGGCATCCCCGCGAGCAGCAGGCGCCGGGCCAGATCCACGCGGCGCCCCGTCAGATACTGGTGCGGAGCCATGGCGAACTCCTTGCTGAACGCCCGTACCAGATGGGTGTGGTGGGCGTGCAGCCGATCCGCCGCCTCCCGCAGCGTCATGCCTTCCACGAAGCGAGCGTCGAGCAGATCGCGGAGCTCGTGCGCGATCCGGCGGTCGTGGGGTGACGGCGGCGCCCCGAGCTGTCCGCGCAGATGCTGCGCGAGGCGTTCGGAGACGAGCGCGAGACGGCTCTGGGCCTCCAGCTCGTCACCGGGCCGCTCGAGCGTCCGGTGGAGCTGGTGGATGCGGCGCCGCAGCGGTGGATCGTGCAGCACGGGGCGGTCGACGGCCCTGCCGATGAGGTCTGCTTCGATCTGCGCGGTGCTGAGGTAGATCACGCGCTTGCGGAATCCTGCAGGGGTCGCCGCGCCACCGTTGTGCGGGATGTGGGGAGGCAGCAGCGTCACCACCGAGCTGGGTGCCCCGTGCTCGTGGCGCTCCAGGTCGTAGCGGACCACGCCTTCGTCGACGATGAGCAGCGTCCAGGCGTCGTGCGTGTGCATGGGGTAGGCGTGGTCGGCGAAGTGCGCGTGAAAGACCTCGTCGATTCCCTCGACCTGCGGACGCCATGCGGTGATGTCCGGAGGGGCAGCCATGGAGGAAGCGTACAAGAGCGATCCGGCCGGTCAGCCGTGCAAAGTTCGTACAAGACGGCCGGCGGCCCGGCTTGGCAGGCTGCTCGGCATGACCGATGACAGCGCACCCGTACGCTTCGATACCAAGATCGCCGTTCTCCTCCGTGACGACCTGCAGACCTGGCAGCGCCTCAACGTCACAGCGTTCCTCGTCAGCGGCCTCGGTACGCAGGCACCGGAGGTGATCGGCGAGCCGTACGCCGACGCCGACGACACGCCGTATCTGCCCATGTTCCGACAGCCCGTCGTCGTCCTCTCCGGCTCGAAGGAGTTGCTGACGACTGCGCACACCCGGGCGCTCGGCCGGGGCGCCACCATGGCCGTGTTCACCTCCGACCTTTTTGCGACCGGCCACGACGAGGCCAACCGGGCTGCCGTCCGGGCCGTGCAGCCGGACGCCATGGATCTCGTGGGACTGGCTGTGTACGGGCCGCGCAACGCAGTGGACAAGATCCTCAAGGGTGCCTCGATGCACCCCTGACCGCCGGCAGCATCCCGCTGTCACCGAACGGATACACACGGGCACACCTGTGCGAGTGAGGGTCTCCGGTGTCATACTCGAATCAGTCCGCTTGACAGGCTTGTCACTGTCCCGAAAGGCGACGCGTCATGAACTGGGCATCGTGGACTACCTGCGGTGTCTTCGCGGGATCCGGCGGAGTTCGCACCGAAGAGGTAGGCGTCGTGAGCGGTGATCTGACCGTACACACGACATGGTCCGACGGGCAGGCAGAGGTGGCCGTGCAGTACAGCGGCGCCTCGGACTGGTTCACACTGGCCGGCAGTCCGGTGCCGTGCCCATCCGAAGAAGCCAGCCGCTATTTCCATCAGCAGATCGTCGAGGCGGTACGCGCCGGGGACGGAGCGACAGTTCCGGTTTCGGGCGCCGTGGAGTGATCCACACCGCTCACCGCTCCCCGAAGCGACGTACGAACCGCCGCTGCCAGGGAGTCTCCACAGCCCCCGGGTGATAGTGCCGGCGGACGTAGGCGACCGCCTCGTCCGCCGGAACTCCGTCCAGGACTGCCAGACAGGCCAGGGCGGTACCGGTCCGGCCCCGCCCTCCTCCGCAGGCGACTTCGACCCTGTCCACCGCCGCGCGCCTCCATGCCTCTGCAAGCACGCTCCGAGCCTCCTGCCCGTCGGCGGGGAGCCGGAAGTCGGGCCAGCGCAGCCACTGTGACTCCCAGGGGACGGCCGGCGGCCGTCGGCCCAGGAGATGCACCGCGAAGGTCGGCTCCGGGCCCTCGGGCAGAGGGCGTCGCAGACCGCGGCCGCGGACCATTCGGCCCGACGGAAACCGGACCACGCCGTCGGCGTCAGCACTCCATGTCCCGGATGCCACAGTCATCAGGTCAGTCCTTTGCGTCGAGGTCCTGGGCGAGCAGGGCGGCCAGCTCTTCCACGGCCTCCTGCGCGCCGTCGCCGACGGCGGACAGCTCCATCCGGTCGCCGTGCTGAGCTGCGAGGGCGAGCACCGAGAGCATGCTCCGCGCGTCGACCGGATCGCGGCCGTCCCGCGCGACGGTCACCTTGACCGGCAGTCGCGTGGCCGCCTGCACGAACAGCGAGGCCGGACGGGCGTGCAGCCCGCTGCGGGAGCCGACGGCGACAGTGCGCTGGTACATGGGTTCACTCCTGAGGGGTGGGAAGAGAGTTACGGGGCCGTGCGGTTCAGACGGCGACGGGGGTCTTGGGCTCGTCGGCCACCGGCGCCGCCGCCTCCCCGCTCCGGCGCAGGCCCTTGAGGGTGACGACCAGAGCAGCGGCCACCGCTGTGCCTGCTGCGATCGCCAGCAGGTAGAGGAACGGCCGGCCGATCAACGGGACGACGAAGGCACCGCCGTGCGGGGCGCGGAGCGTGCAGCCGAACGCCATCGACAGCGCACCGGTGACCGCCCCGCCGGCCATCACCGACGGGATCACCCGCAAGGGATCGGCCGCGGCGAACGGGATCGCCCCCTCGCTGATGAACGAGGCGCCGAGTACCCATGCGGCCCTGCCGTTCTCCTGCTCGGCCCGGGTGAACAGCCTGCTGCGTACGGTGGTGGCGAGTGCCATCGCCAGCGGCGGGACCATGCCGGCCGCCATCACCGCGGCCATCACCTTGAGACTGCCGGGCGTCGGATCGGCCAGGCCACCGACCGCGAAGGCGTACGCCACCTTGTTCAGCGGGCCCCCCATGTCGAAGCACATCATCAGGCCGAGGACGACGCCCAGGATGACCGCGTTGGAGCCCGAGAGTCCGTTCAGCCAGTCGGTGAGGGCCTGCTGGAGCGAGGCGATCGGTTTTCCGACCACGATGAACATCAGGAACCCGACCGCCACGGAGGCGATCAGGGGGATCACCAGCACGGGCATGATGCCCCGCAGGGTGCGGTGGACCTTCACCCGTTGGATCGCCATCACGACGGCACCGGCGAGCAACCCGGCGACCAGGCCGCCCAGGAATCCCGCGTTGACGGTGAGGGCGATGGCGCCGCCGACGAAACCGGGGACGAGCGCGGGCCGGTCCGCCATCCCGTACGCGATGTAGCCGGCCAGCACCGGAACGAGGAAGCCGAAGGCGGCACTGCCGATCTGGTTGAGCAGGGCGGCCCAGCTGTCGGCCTCGCCCCAGACGAAGTGGTCGGCGACCGAAGCGGCGTTCGCGATCCCGTAGCCGCCGATCGCGAACGACAGGGCGATGAGGAGCCCGCCGGCCGCGACGAACGGAACCATGTAACTGACACCGGACATCAGGTAGGTCCGCAGCCGGACACCGACGTGAGCCGAAGCACCGTGGGAGGTGCCGGTGTTGTCCGCGGCGGCGGTGTCCTCGGCTGCGTCGGACATCCCGCCGGTCCCGCCGCGGCCGGCCTTGCGCCGGGCCTCGGCGATGAGTTCGGCGGGCCGGTTGATCCCGGCCTTCACCCCGACATCGACAACCGGCTTGCCGCCGAACCGGGCCTTCTCACGCACTTCGACATCGTGAGCCCAGATGACCGCGTCCGCCGAGGCGATAACGGCCGGGTCCAGCCGCTCGAACCCGGCAGAGCCCTGTGTCTCGACACTGAGCACGCAACCGTCGGCGAGCGCCGCTGCCTCCAGCGACTCGGCGGCCATGTAGGTGTGCGCGATACCGGTGGGGCAGGACGTGACGGCGACGATCCGGAACGGCTCATCCGGTACGGCACCGGCCGTCGTTCCCCCGCCGGACGGTTCCGTGACGTCCGGAGCGTTCCCGGTGTCCGGGGCGTCCGGGGCGGGCGCGGGGAGCCGCTCGCCCCGGATCAGGGCCGCGGCCGCGGCAGGATCCCGCTCCGCACGCAGCGCGCCGGTGAATGCGGGGTCCATCAGCCGTCGTGCCAGGCTCGACAGGATGGTGAGGTGGTCCTCGTCCGCGCCGGTCGGCGCCGCTATGAGAAAGACCAGATCCGCAGGACCGTCCGCAGCGCCGAAGTCGATGCCCTGCTCGCTGCGGCCGAAGGCCAGAGAGGGCTCGGCAACGTGCTCACTGCGGCAGTGCGGAATGCCGATGCCACCGTCCAGGCCGGTCGGCATCTGGGCCTCACGGGCCGCCACGTCGGCGAGAAAGCCGTCGAGGTCGCTCACGCGGCCGGCTGCCACCATCCGTTCGGCCAGTGAACGGGCGGCGGCGCTCTTCGTCTCGGCGGACAGATCGAGGTCGACCAGTTCCGCGGTGATCAGCTCACTCATCGCGGGGCTCCTTGCTCGGGGACCGTCCTGTGGACGGTTCGGGGGACGTGGGGCGGGGCGTCGTACGGGTGGGCAGGTCTGCGGCCGTCATGGGGCCGGCTCCGTCAGGGCGAGGTCCATGGGGATGTCCGCGGTCGTGACGACCGCGGAAAGATCGAGATCGGCCGGAGTGGGCATGACGCTTCCCGGTAGTTGCACGGCCGCTGCGCCGTGCGCCACCGCGGCGGCGAGCGCCGACGGGCCTGATCCGTCCGCGGCCAGGAAGCCCGCGAGGGAGGCGTCTCCCGCGCCGACGTTGCTGCGGACGGCAGCCACCGGCGCGAAGCCGAAGTACGCACCGGAGCTGCCCACCAGCAGCTGTCCGTCGGCGCCCAGACTGGCCAGGACCGACCGTGCCCCGAGCTCGCACAGCTCCTGCGCAGCCTTGAGGGCATCGCCGACCGTCGCCAGCGGACGGCCGACAGCCTCGGCGAGTTCCTCAGCGTTCGGCTTGATCACGTCAGGCCGTTCCGCCAGCGCCGCGACCAGCGCCGCGCCGGAGGTGTCGAGGGCGATCCGGGTACCGGCGCGGTGGCTGCGGGCGACCAGTTCGGCGTACCACTCGTGCGGCAGTCCCCGCGGCAGACTGCCGCAGCAGGCGATCCAGTCCGCGTCCGCGGACCGCGTCCGTACCGTGTCCAGCAGGTTCTCCGCCTCGGCCGCGGTGATCTCGGGTCCCGCCGCATTGACCTTGGTGAGCGTGCCGTCGGGCTCGACGAGCGTGATGTTGATACGGGTGCTGCCGGCGATCGGCACGCCGACGGCCTCGATGCCGTGCTCGCCGAGAAGCTGGGCCAGCACGGCACCCTCCGGCCCGCCCAGCGGCGCGACGGCAGCCGTGCGGTGTCCGGCGGCAGCGACCGCACGGGAGACGTTGACTCCCTTGCCGCCAGGATCGACGCGGTCGGAAGTGGCCCGCAGGACGGCTCCGCGGGTGAGTCCCGTCAGCTCGTAGGTGCGATCCAGGCTCGGATTCGGGGTGACGGTGAGGATCATGCGCGTACTACTTCCGTGCCCCGGCTCTCGATGGCCCGGGCGTCCTCAGGGCTGAGCCCCGTATCGGTGATGAGCAGGTCGACATGGGCGAGGTCGCCGAAGCGCGCGAAGTGCTCCTGGCCGAACTTGCCCGAGTCGGCGAGGAGTACCACCCGGCGGGCCGCAGCGATCACCGCGCGCTTCACCGCGGCCTCGGCCAGATCCGGGGTCGTCAGGCTGCCCCTGGCAGAGAAGCCGTTGGTGGCGAGGAAGACGACATCGGCGTTGATCTCGCTGTACGCGCTCAGCGCCCAGGCATCGACGGCGGCTCGGGTGCGGTGCCGCACCCGGCCACCGACAAGGTGCAGCGAGATTCCGGGATGGTCGGCGAGGCGGGCTGCCACGGGCAGCGCGTGGGTGACCACGGTGAGGGCGGAGTCGAGCGGAACCGCGGCGGCCAGCCTGACCGTCGTCGTCCCCGCGTCGATGATCACGTTGCCGTCGGCGGGGAGTTCTCCCAGTGCGGCTGCGGCGATGCGGTCCTTTTCGTCGGCGGCCACGGTGTCGCGCTCCGCGAGGCCGGGCTCGAAGCCGAGCCGCCCGGCAGGAATGGCACCGCCGTGCACCCTGCGCAGGAGTCCCGCCCTGTCGAGAGCCTTGAGGTCACGCCGGACGGTCTCGGCGGTGACCTGGAACTCCTCGGCCAGGGAGAGCACATCGACCCGGCCGCTCTCGCTCGCCAGGCGGAGGATCTCTTGCTGCCGCTCCGGTGCGTACATGTGGTTTCGTATCCGTTTCATGCCCGAGTCTGTTGTTTCACCGGCAGACTACGACTGCACCTCGGGAAAGTAAACACATTCGGACGAGATGTGGGCATGAACGGACTTCGAGGCGAACGAGCGCGGGGAGGGGGTCGCTCAGTCGGCGCGACGGGCCCCATGGGTCAGGGGGCGCGCGAGCAGCGGCACCCCGAGAACCTGATGTCCGCCACTTGCGACCATGCGTACTTCGCCCCGCTCGCTGATCTCGGCGCGCACAATTCCCGTCTCGTCCTCGTAGACCGGGTAACCGCCCGCTCCCGAGCGCGCGGTGATGCGCACGACGACGACATCGTCCGTGGCGCCGGTCGCCTGGAAAATCAGCTCGTAACTCTCCGGGTAATCCATGAGGAGCCTCCCGACCGGGAACCGGCAGAGACCGGCCGCCCGTCACATCCATTGTTTCCCACCGGCGCGCCCGGCGCTTCAGGAGCCGAGGGCGGAGTGACCCTCTGTTATTCGGGATGCGGATTCGGTGAGCCGGGGTGACCATCATCTGCAAGGGACCGGATGCGTGCTGACACCCTCGCACGGCCGCCCGTGTCGCCAGGCTTACTGCCGGCGCGATCGGACTTCGTCGGCGCGGGGCCGTGTGCTCCCGGCCGCCCTGTGGAGAGGAACTGCCGTGCTGATGGCCAATCCCGCAACGCTGCGGAATCTCGTCGAGCGCTACGAGACATTGCAACGCGCCCACGCACGGCTGGGGACCTCCGAGAGCAGCCGCCATCTCGAGGACATCTCCTACACCCTCTGCGTCACCACCGGAACCCGGACCGTGGCGGACGCGCTGGCCGCAGCGGAGGCCCGGTTGCGTGCTGTCCCGTCCACAGGTTCGGTGCTCTCGGTGGCGGAACCGTCCGAGGTTCAGCTGACGGCCTGACGCCTGCACAGAGTCCGCACGGATGACGTCGGTTCCCGTGAACCGGCGTCATCCGCGTGTTCCGCTGCGTGGAGAGCTTTACGCTGGCCGGCCGCCGGGCTCCTGGGTCCCGGTCACGACCCGTGTACCCGGGTGGCAGAGGGCACACAGGAACGCAACGGCCAGGGCGGCGGCCATGCAGTAGAACACCCACTGATTCGCCTGCGCGAAGTCCATGCGGATGGCGCCCATGGAGTCCCGCATGACCTCGGCGACCTTTCCCTCGCCGGACGGCTGCCGCGCGTCACCGTTGCCCGTGACGGCCTCGGCGACACTGCGGGCAGCGTCCTGTGCCGCCGCGTCCGACAGTCCCGCGGAGCGCAGCGTCGTATCCACACGGTTGGTGGTGACATGGGTGAGTACGGTGCCGAACACTGCCAGGCCGACACTCGCCGCGAAGTTCCGGACCGTCTGCGTGATCCCGGTGACCTCGCCGTACGAGGCACCGATCGCCCGGTTGACCGCGTCGGTCGAGGCGGGTGCCAGCAGCAGGCCGATGCCCGCGCCGGCCATGGCCGCGTACGGCCACTGGTCGTGCATCGACAGCGTGGTCAGCTTTCCCGCCCACAGGGCGAAACCGACGGCACCCAGCGCCGTGCCGAGCTTCAGCGCCGGCCGGGCACCGCGGCGGTCGAGGATGCGGCCGCCCCACTGCGACGCGATGCCGAAGCCGATGAAGAAGTACAGAAGGTAGAGCGCCGCCTGATTGGGTGACGCGCTGAGCGAGACCTGTGCGTAGACGGAGGCGAAGAAGAACACCGGAACGAAAGCCAGCATGGAGAAGAACAGCACGGCGGCATCCACGGCGAACGCGCGGTCCCGGAAGACCTGGAGCCTGATGAGCGGATACCGCGTACGCAGTTCCAGCCGGCAGAACAGTGCGAGCACGAGAAGGCCGCCGATGATGCACACCCACGTGACGGCGCTGCTCCAGCCCCAGCCGGCCGCCTGCTGGAAGCCGAGCACCGTCAGACCCATACCGGCTGCCATCAGGACGGCCCCGGGCACATCGAGGGGTTCGCGATGCGACCGGTCAGGGATGCGGGCCAGGAGCGTCAGCACGATGGCGATCACGGCTACCGGCACGTTGATCCAGAAGATCGAGCGCCAGGTCCAGGAGGTGAGCCAGCCGCCCAGTACGGGGCCGACGGCGGTGAGCGCTCCGGAGAGGCCGAAGAACAGGGCCAGGGCCCGGCCGCGCCGTTCCACCGGGAACACCGCGATGACCACCGCGAGAGCGGCAGGGAACATCAGGGCCGCTCCGAAGCCTTGGGTGGCGCGGAAGGCGATGAGCCACGTCTGGGCAAGGTCCCCCGAGGGGACCGCTCCGCACAGTGCGGAGGAGATCACGAAGATGAGCGTGCCGGCCAGCATGACCCGGCGGTGCCCGAGGACATCGGCGAGCCGTCCGCCGAGGGCGAAGAACGCGGCCAGGGCCAGCAGGTAGGCATTGACGACCCACTGCATCCCGGAGGCCGACAGCCCGAGCTCATGGACGATGTCGGGGGCCGCGATGGAGACGACGGTCTGATCGATGAACGTCATCGAGACGGCGAAGAGCATCGCGGTGAGGGTCAGCGTTTGGTTCGGCGACGGGTTCCCCGGCGCTGCGGGAGCCGGATCGGATGCGTCCCCCGGGCGACGTGTTCTCATACGCGGAATTCTGGCTGCGACGGATCACCGGCGCATTCCGCTCGGGACCGCCCGCAGTAACTTGCCGGGGCGGCGGCCACGGGGCGGCCTGCCCCGCGGCCACGGCGAATGGGCGGAGGCGCACGGTCGATCGGGTGACAGGCGCCGGTCGGACAACATGACTGATCGTCGGGGCGGCTAGGCATGCGGTATGAGATTTGAGTCCCGACGTAACAAGACCGTTTCCGCGCGCACCCTCCGGCTCCGTGTCGTCGGCGCGCTGTGCGCCGTCCTTGCCTCCTCCTTGGTGACGGGTTGCGGGCAGGACAACGGTGACGAAACAGCCGCGGCGACCTCAGAGGCTGCCAAGGTGATTCCGAAGCAGACGACCACCCCGTACAAGAGCCCCTCCGGTACCGCGGCGCAGCTGACCGAGGAGCAGACCGGGCGCAAGGAACTGCTCTCGACCGTCAAGGTCACCTTCGACACCGCCGCCACGACGGCCGTGGGTGAGGTTTCCGGCGGCAAGCTGACCGACCTCGACCTCGAGGGTCTGGACGACGACAGCGACGAGAGCGCCAGCCCCACTGCGAGCGAAAGCGGCAGCCCCAGCCCGACCGGCAGCCCCAGCCCGACCGGCAGCCCGAGCCCGACCGGCAGCCCGAGCCCGAGCGGCAGCTCCGCGGGTCCGAAGTGGATCGCGGAAGTCGTGGAAGAGGACGGAACCGCACACACCGTAAGCATCGACGCGGTGTCGGGAGACGTGATCGACTCCGTCCCGGATGCCGACCAGAGCGACGCCGACAAGCAGGAGCTTGCCGACTGGGTCACCAAGGCGCAGCAGACGCCGCAGCAGGCGGCCAAGGTCGCCACGGACAAGCAGAAGGGCACGGTCACCTCGGTCAACCTGGATGAGAACGACAGCCAGACACTTGTCTGGCAGGTCGACGTTGTCACCGAGGACTGGAAGAGGACCACCTTCGACGTGGACGCGGCGAACGGCAAGATCCTCGACGAGGAAATCGACAACGACTGATCCCGACACGGCTGAGCCCGGCTAGGGGCTGTCCCGTAGGTGGCGGACCGCAATGCGGTCCGCCACCTATGTGCTTGTCCCTCAAGAGGGCATCGGAGGATCAGGGAGAGCCGTCAGCCAGAAATCGGGTGAAGCGAAGCCCTGGACGGCTGTCCAGGGTGATCCCACCGGCGAAGGCGAATCCGTTACGGGCCGGCACGGCCTGCGAACCCGCGTTGTCTCCGCCCTCAGGACGCTCAGGCCGTACTCGGCGAGTGCGAGCGCGCACACCTGCCGGACGGCCGAGGTGGCCAGGCCCCGGCCGGCTGCCCGCTCGGCGATCCGGTATCCGAGTTCGGCCGAACCGTCCGCGACACCGACGAGATTGACGCGGCCGAGCACGACGCCGTCGCTGTCCGCCACGATGTGGAAGTGATGCAGTCCTGCAGCCTGTTCGTCGAGCAGCTCGCCGTGACGTGTGTCGAACCCGGCGAAGCAGTCGTCGCCACGGTCCGGAACCGAGGCAGCGAAGTACGTGCGGTTCTCCTGCTCGAAGGCGAGCAGGCCCGGCGCGTGATCGGGACGAAGACGCTCAAGGACCGTCATGCGAGGACGCTATCGGGGCGTCGCCCCGCTCGCTGTTCCGGTCTTCTCGGCGCGGGGACGGGAACACGACGATATCCGTCACCCAGCACGGCTGAGGCTCGGATTCACGGGCACGGGCACCGAGTTCGGCCCGTCTCCACCCCCTACGCGACGTGCTGCCCGGCCAGGACCGTCTCGCGGAACGAAGAGACAACGGGCCGGAGGTCGACCCGGTGCCATGCAGCCCACAGGCCAACGGAGCGCTCGTACCAGGGAAGTTCGCGCACCACGACTCCGTCGGTACTGCCGCGCACCATGCTCTTCTGTACGAGGGCGAGGCCCAGGCTCGACGCGACCAGGCCCAGTGCGGTGAGCGGGTCGGCTGCGTCGAGGCGGATATCCGGAGTGAAGCCGGAGGCGACGCACGAGGCGAGGAACGAGTCGCGCCAGGCCGCGTCCTGGGAGTCGCCCACCGCGATCCAGGGTTGCCCGGCCAGGTCGTCGGGCGTCAACTCGTCCTTCCGCGCGAGGGGATGATCCGCGGGCACCGCAAGCAGCAAGGGGTCCTTCAGCAGCGCGGCGGTGTTCAGGTCCGGGTCGTCCTCCGGCGGGGGAGTGCGCACCAGCGCGATGTCGAGGCTTCGCTGCCGCAGGCCCTCGAACTGCTCGGCGGACTCCTGGTCGTACAGCGCAACGTGAATACCCGGGCGTTCCTCGCGCAGCGTCCGAAGGGCGGCGGGCAGGATGCCCGTGTGCATGGCGTCGGCAACGTATCCGATGCACAGCCCGCCCTCCTCGCCGCGGCCGAGACGCCGGCCGAGGTTCTCCAGCCGGTCCGCATGACGCAGCAGGGCGCGGGCCTCGGTCAGGAAGACGCGGCCGTCGGACGTCAGGCGGATCCGTTGCTGGCTGCGTTCGAAGAGGGCAAGGCCCAGATTCTTCTCCAGCAGTGCGATCTGTCGGCTGAGCGGTGACTGGGAGATGTGCAGCCGATCGGCGGCGCGACCGACGTGCTCTTCCTCGGCGACAGCCACGAAGTAGTGAAGAAGGCGCAGGTCAAGCATGTGGGACCTCGGGGGACTCAAGTGAGTCGAGGTAAGTCTTGGACAGTCTCATACCTGGATCCTAACCTCGAGAGCACAAGACGGATGGATGACGCATTCACGTGCTGATCAGCATTTGTCACCATCGATCATCGACATCGCAAGGACCCCCATGACGATCAAGACCCTCCTGCCCGGCGCGCTCGGATTCGGTACCGCACCGCTCGGCAACATGTTCCGGGCCATCCCCGAAGAAGAGGCGGCGGCCACCGTCGAAGCCGCCTGGGACCAGGGCATCCGCTACTTCGACACCGCGCCCTTCTACGGCGCGGGCCTGTCCGAGATCCGGCTCGGAGGCGTACTGGCCCAGCACCCGCGCGACGCGTACGTCCTGAGTACGAAGGTCGGCCGTATCATCCTCGACGAGACGGAGGACCCCGCCGCACGCGACCTCGGCGAGAAGGGGGGACTGTTCGAGCACGGCCGTCCGAACAGGATGGTCAACGACTACACCGCCGATGCCACCCTGCGCTCCATCGAGGGCAGTCTCAAGCGCCTCGGGACCGACCGTCTGGACGTCGTCTGGGTGCACGACGTCGCCCAGGACTTCTACGGGGACGAGTGGCTCGCCACCTACGAAACGGCACGCACCGGCGCTTTCCGTGTCCTGCAGCAGCTGCGTGACGAGGGGGTCATCAAGGCCTGGGGCCTGGGGGTCAACCGGGTCGAGCCCCTGGAGCTCACCCTCGACCTGGACGAGCCGAAGCCCGACGCCTTCCTCCTCGCCGGCCGCTACACCCTCCTCGACCACGAGCGGGCTCTGCAGCGTCTGCTGCCCGCCGCTGCCGCCCAGGGCGTCGACATCGTGGTCGGTGGCCCGTACAGCTCGGGAGTCCTTGCCGGAGGAACGCACTTCGAGTACCAGAAGGCGCCCGCGGAGATCGTCGACAGGGTCGGGCGCATCAAGGCGCTCGCCGAACGCCACGGGGTCGGCATCAAGGCCGCCGCGCTGCAGTTCTCCCTCGCTCATCCCGCGACCGCTGCCGCGATCCCCGGCGCGACGAAGCCCAGCCGTATCGCCGAGGACACCGCCGCTCTGGACGAGGCGATCCCGGCGGCGTTCTGGACGGACCTGCGCGAGGAGAAGCTCATAGCGCAGGACGCGCCCGTACCCACCGTCTGAAACCCCGACCGCCCCACACCCTCAGGAGGTTCACATGGCCACAACCACCGCATCCATCGAGATTTCCGTGTCGCCCGAACGTATCTGGCGGCTCATCGGCGGCTTCGGCTCGCTTCCGGACTGGCTGCCCTACATCCCCTCCAGCGAACTCAGCGAGGGCGGACGCGTGCGGACGCTCGGAAACGAGGACGGCGGGGTCATCGTCGAGCAGCTCGAAGCCTTCGACAACGAGGCCCGCACCTACAGTTACTCCATCCTGCGGGCCCCGTTCCCCGTGACCGGCTACCGCTCGACCCTCACGGTGCACGGTGTCCCCGGACAGGACGCCGCCCGGGTGGAATGGTCCGGCGTCTTCACCCCGGACGCCGTCGGTGAGGACGAGGCCGTCGCACTGTTCCAGGAGATCTACACGGACGGCCTCGCCGCACTGAACCGGACGCTCACCACGCGAACCGGCTGACAGCCGGCACGAGCGGGTTCAGCGCGCGGTGCCGACGCCTTCGAGCCGGGTACACTCCTCTCCCGGGCCGCGGACAGCGCAGGCCGAAGCTGTCCGCCGGGCCGCGGAAGGACACGCGACGAGTAGTCGGCAGGGACATGGCCGGGCTGCAGGAAGCATCCGGTGCCGTGGACGGGTCGAAGTCGTTCCCGGATGAGCGCCCGACCGCCTCCTCGATGCCCGAACTCGTACGGCAGTACGAGGTAGTGACCTCGGCGCTGTCAGCGCGTTGTACATGTCGTGCCCAAGCCCTCTCCCAGCTCGCCCCACGCCTCGGCCGCGCCGGTGGTGACGAGCACTCCGAAGCCTTTCCTCCTGTCAGCTGTACAGGGAGAGGCCGCCCGCAGTCTCCTGACCTATGTGGGTTCACTCCCCCTGAGCAGCAGTGATGCGCAGCTCCTCGCGGTGGTCGTCGCCATCCGGGCCGCCCGGGGCGGCGTCGGCAATCTCACCGGCCAGGATCTGAAGTCACTGCGCCTGGCCGACGCGGAGAGCGCCGTCACCGCCGTTGCCGCTCTGGGATGGCAGGTGGAGGGCGACCTGATCGGGGGCAACCCGGATACGCCCGTGGCCATCTCGGTGCCCGCTCTTGCCGGGACCTCGGATCGGCGGCTGCCCTTCGGCAAGGAGAAGAGGTCCCGGGTATCCGGGTGGACCACCCGCACCCTGGCCGCCAAGCCGGTCAGGAAGACGTCGTCCGCTGCGCGCCTGGCTGCACTGTTCCTGGCTGCCCACGGCCCCGCCGAACGCCATGGGATCCTGCCCGCCGACCTTCCCGACCTCTCCCGCGCGGCGCTGCCCGAGCTGCTCGCCAAGGGCTTCCTGCTGGAGCTGGACGGAAGCCGGTACCTTCTGGCCGACGCCGTGCGACACCTCTCGGGAATGCACGCTCCGTCAAACCCACCGCCCCCGCGCGACAGGGCCGCTGCGGAACCACTCAGCTGGGACGGGTGGAAGGCGCAGGCGAGCGTGGCGTTGCGCCGGCATGCCGAGGCTGTCGAGCACTGCCCGCGCTGCCACATGGCCACCGTGAGGGTGGCGGAGGCATTCATGCGCAAGGCCGTTCCCGCCCAGATCTCGGAGAGCGTGCGCGCCGCCTACGGCGTGTGGACGGATGCCCAGCCCGACCGCGGTCCCGGCGCAGCACAGTTCGCCGCGGCCTTCCGCGCGGAACACGGCCACGGCCCGTCCGTGAAGCAGCTGTGCGTGGGGATGGGCTGGGGGAAGCAGCCACGTGATCTGCGGATTCTCATCATCAGGCAGCTGATCGCCGATGAGTGGCTGACGAATACCGAGCCCGTGCCGTGGACCCTGCGCCCGGGCAGAGCAGCCCAGGCCTCTCGGGTGGGCACGGCGGGGCCGGACGCCACCGGGGCGCGCCGGACGTAGCGCCGCCCCCCGAGAGGTCCCTGCGCGCGGGTCACCCCGCGCCCCTTCGGTCACCCGAATCCGCAGGTCAGTCAGAAGGCCTCGGCAAGGACCCGCCCGGGACGGCTCGCCGACACGGATACCGCCGGACGCAGGACACGGTCCCCACGGTGACCGCCACCGGGCCGCCGGGCTGTTACCGTCCTCGCCCACCGAACCGGCACGGGCGCCCCCATTGCCGGCAGCACGACGAAGGAGTGGTGCACCCATGCGTGTCCTCTTGGTCGGAGCAGGAGGCGTGGGCACGGCGATCACCAGGATCGCGGCCCGTCGGCCGTTCTTCGAGCACATGACGGTCGCCGACTACGACCGCGAGAGGGCGGAAACCGCCGTCGCGGCGCTGGGGGAGAGCGGACACCGGTTCACCGCCGTCCGGCTGGACGCCGCGGACCCGGCAGCGGTGCGCGCCGCCCTCGGCGAACACCGCTGCGATGTGCTGCTCAACGCCACCGACCCCCGATTCGTGCTGCCCCTGTTCGAGGCGGCGCTCGCTCACGGGGCGCACTACCTCGACATGGCGATGTCCCTTTCCCGGCCGCACCCGGACCGTCCGTACGAGATGTGCGGCGTCAAGCTCGGTGACGCCCAGTTCGAACGGGCTGCGGCGTGGGAGAAGTCCGGCCGCCTCGCCCTGGTGGGTATGGGTGTGGAGCCCGGTCTCTCGGACGTGTTCGCCCGGTACGCCTCCGACGAACTCTTCGACGAGATCGAGGAGATCGGCATCCGCGACGGAGCCGATCTGGTGGTGGAGGGTTACGACTTCGCCCCGTCGTTCAGCATCTGGACGACCATCGAGGAGTGCCTGAACCCTCCGGTCGTGTACGAGGAGGGGCGCGGCTGGTTCACCACCGCGCCCTTCAGCGAGCCGGAACTCTTCGACTTCCCCGAAGGTATCGGGCCGGTCGAGTGCGTCAATGTCGAGCACGAGGAGGTGCTTCTCGTACCGCGCTGGCTGAAGGCCCGGCGGGTCACGTTCAAATACGGCCTGGGCAACGAGTTCATCGGGGTGCTCCGGGCGCTCCACCAGCTGGGCCTCGACCGTACGGACCCTGTTCGCGTGAACAGCGACAAGGGCGAGGTGCAGGTGTCCCCCCGTGACGTCGTTGCCGCCTGTCTTCCCGACCCGGCCGGCCTCGGCGAGCGGATGCACGGAAAGACGTGTGCGGGCACGTGGGTGAAGGGCACCAAGGACGGGCGGCCCAGAGAGGTCTACCTGTACCACGTGGTCGACAACCAGTGGTCCATGCGGGAGTACGACTCGCAGGCAGTGGTCTGGCAGACCGCTATCAACCCCGTCGCCGCCCTCGAGCTCATCGCGCGCGGCACCTGGCGCGGAAGCGGGGTGCTCGGCCCGGAGGCCATGCCTCCCCGGCCGTTCCTCGATCTGCTGACGGAGTACGGCGCACCGTGGGGCATGCGCGAACAGTGACAGCCGTGCCCGCTGTGCCCCCGTACGGCGGTGTCATGCCCCGCCTGGCATGCGCACCCGACGGTGCCCAAATAGCATGAAGGGGGCATATTCGCCCTTCTCTTCAGGTCGTGACGGAGCGAGGGAGCATGGCAGAGGACCTGGCCGAACCAGCACCGCAGGCGACCTTGAAGCCGAACGCGATCGGCTTCGTCGACGCGCTGGTCATCGGTCTGAACGCCACCTCCCCGGCGTACTCCGTGGCGGCCGTCATCGGGCCGATCGTGGCACTCGTCGGTATCTACGCCCCCGGAGTCCTCTTCGCCTCATTCGTGCCGATGCTGTTGATCGCTTCGGCGTTCTACTACCTCAACAAGGTGGACCAGGACTGCGGTACCACGTTCTCGTGGGTGACCCGCGCGATGGGGCCGTGGACCGGGTGGCTCGGTGGCTGGGCCATCGCGATGACCGGGGTTCTGGTGGTCGGGTCGCTGGCGGACGTCGCCGTCAGCTTCGCGCTGCTGGCCTTCGGCCTCGACAGCTGGGTCGAGAACGATTTCGTGCGCCAGCTTCTCACCGTGCTTCTGATCCTGGTCATGACGGGCCTGTGCGTCATCGGCACAGAGCTCTCGGCCAAGGTCCAGAACGTTCTCATCCTGGCGCAGGTGGCCTTCCTGCTGGTCTTCGTGATCGTGGCGCTCTATCGCGTCTACGCGGGTACGACGTCGTTCGATTCCATCAAACCCTCGGCCGAGTGGCTCAACCCCTTCGGGGCGGGCGGCGCGGCGCTCACAAGTGGTCTGCTGCTGGGCGTCTTCATCTACTGGGGCTGGGAGTCGGCCGTCAATCTGACCGAAGAAGTCGAGGACTCCGCCACTGCTCCCGGCAAGGCCGGTGTGTGGTCGACCGTCATTCTGCTGGTGACCTACCTGTCCGTCGGGTTCGCTGTCGTCGGCTTCGCCGGAACGGCATACCTCGCCGACAACGCGGACGAGGAGGAGTTCATCTTCGCTCTGCTCGCCGGTGAAGTGATGGGCGGCTGGGACTGGATCGTGCTGCTCGCGGTCGCGACGTCCGCACTGGCCTCGACCCAGACCACCATCATTCCCGCGTCGCGTACGGCGCTGTCGATGGCCCGCCGCCACGCGCTGCCGGCGCACTTCGCGCGTATCCACCCCCGGTTCCGGACCCCCGATGTGAGCACCTGGTGGGTGGCCGGCATCGCCATCGCCTGGTACCTCGTCGTCAACCGGATCAGTGAGAACGCCCTCTTCGACTCACTGACTGCCCTGTCCCTGCTGATCGCCTTCTACTACGCGCTCACGGGTGTGGCCTGCGTGATCTACTACCGCCGCCAGCTGACCAAGAGCGTCCGCAACTTCCTGCTCATCGGCCTCGGCCCGCTGATCGGCGCGGGCCTGCTGACCTGGCTGCTCGTGCGCTCGGTGATCGACATGGCGGACCCGGCGAACTCCTACACCGGAGCCTCCTGGTTCGGGCTCGGCCCGCCGCTGGTCATCGGCATCGGTATCAGCGTCGTGGGTGTGTTGATCATGGTCGTGTGGCGACTCAGGTCGGCCGCCTTCTGGGCCGAGCGGCGGAGTGTGGTCGACCCGGACCTTGTGCACGGTAAGGAGTCCTGAGATGTCGGTGGTCCTCGGGTACGACGAGTCACCCGGTGCCGCACGCGCTCTGCGCATCGCGATCGAGGTGGCCTCGGCGTTCGGCGAGCGGCTCATCCTGGTCTACGGAGCCGCGCCCCCGGGTCCGACCGGCGAGGAGTACAGGGCCCACTACGAAGCCATCCGTCAGGCGGGGCGCGCAGGACTGGAGCATGCCGTCACAGCCGCCGACGAGGCCGGCGTACCTGCCGCCGTCGAGGTCATCGACAAGAACCCGGCCCAGGCGCTGATCGACGCCGCCTCACGCCACGGCGCGCGCGTCATCGTCGTGGGCAGCTGGGGCGAGAGCCCCATGCGAGGCGCTCTGCTCGGCTCGACCCCGCACAAGCTCCTGCACCTGTCGACCGTACCGGTGCTCTGTGTGCCGACCGAGGGATGAGCCGTTTTTGGCGGGGAGCGTCCTGCGACGTCCCTCCGCCTTGCGATGCACCGCATCTGACGCCGTGCGCTGATCCACCAGGGATTACGGGACAGCCCTCAGGGAAGGGTGGGATCGGCAGCGCCATCGGTGCGCTGACGTCTGTAGTGGCGTGCCGCGCGGGCACGGTTCCCGCAGGACGGCTTGCACCATTCCTGCCGCCCGTGGCTCTTGACGAAGTAGCGCACGCAACGGGGTGCGGTACAGGCCCGGAGCTCCAGGTGCTGGGGGCCGCTCAGGAAGTCGATGGCGGCACGGGCGAGTTCCGCCACAAGCCGGACGTGCGGATCGTTCTCCGCCGACAGCAGCCGGACCGCGGGGGCTCCTTCGAGCGGCCAGTCGAGCTGCGGGGTGACCGGTTCCCGGGCGGCGGCCGCATTGAGGCGGGCGATTGCTTCGTCGGCAGGCATCAGTCGATGTGCATCCGCCGGGCTGGGGGGAGCCGGGCTGACCACGCGGGCGAACAGGGCTCGGACTGCCCGTCGCAGCTCGATGATCGCGAGCCTGAGGTTCTCATCCGCCACGTGTTCGCCGGACGGGGCGGGGTCGCCGAGCCGGTCGCCCTGGTGGTGAATCCAGAGGGTTGTCTCCCGGGCCGTGGCGAGGTCGTCGGCGACGCCGCCGTCTCCGTCGTGGCGAATCGTGCTCGCCAGTTCCAATGCCAGCCAGCGCTCCATGAGGTGCCCCTCCCTTTCTGCGACCGGTCGACAACCACTTGATCACATCTCTGTGTGCCCCCTAGAGTACCTAACGGCAAAACGAAATTAGCCGTTAGGTGTGAGGGTGACGACACCGCTCCCGGCACAGGTCGACGGCCCGTGAACACCCCCGGAGAAGAAAGAGGAACGATGACGCTGCTTGCCCACATCAGTGACCTGCACCTGGACGGCAGCGAGAGGGCGACCCGACGTGCCACCCGCGTCATGGACTACCTGCGCGCCCTGCCGCACCCGGTCGACGCTCTCCTGGTCACCGGGGACATCGCCGATCACGGCGATGAGGCCGAATACGAGGAGGCGAAGGGCATCCTGACCGCCTCCTTCCCGGTACTCACCTGCCCCGGCAACCACGACGCGCGCCCGGCCTACCGCAAGGCCCTGCTCGGAGAGGCGCCCGAGCGCGGCCCCGTCAACCAGGTCCACCACATCAGCGGTACCACGATCCTGATGTGCGACTCCACCATCCCGGGCCGTGACGAGGGACGCCTCGACGCCCAAACGCTGGCCTGGATCGACGCCACTCTCCATGCGCTGCCGCAGGGGGCCCCGGCGCTGATCGCCTTCCACCAGCCGCCGGTCGACCTCCATCACCCGCTCCCCGACTCCGCCAAGCTCGAACAGCCCGGGGAACTGGCCGACTTGCTCAGCCGGCACCCGCAGGTCGCCGCTGTTCTCACCGGCCATGCGCACACCGCGGCTGCCTCGACCTTCGCCGGGCGTCCTTTGATCGTCGGCCCGGCGGTCACCTGGACCCTGCGCATGCCCTGGGAAGGAAGCGCACCCGCGGACCGCGAGCAGCCACCCGGACTCGCCTTCCATGTCCTCGACGACCAGGCACGGCTGACCACGCACTTCCGCGTTGTGCTCCGAGGCCTTGGCGGGACGTGATCGGCGGGCGGGGTGGTGGGCAGGGCTCGACCGGCGGTCACCGCGGGCCTGAGGATCAGTTCGGCCCGGCTTGCCTACCTCTCGGCCCCGTACGTCCCGTACTCCGGAAGCCCTGTCGACTCGTACACGTGAATCGCCAGTCCGCCCGGTGTTGTCTCATTGCTCAGGAGCCGCAGGCCGGCCGGGGCACCGCCGTCCGGGAACAGTCGGCGACCCCTGCCCACGACCACCGGGGCAATCACGAGGCGCAGTTCGTCGATCAGCCCGGCGGCCAGCAGGGACTGGGCCAGATGGGCGCTGCCGTGGATCTGCAGCTCGCGGCCGGACTGCCGTTTCAGCTCGGCGACCTGGGCGGGGATGTCGCCGGACAGGATCGTGGTCGGGTCCCACCCGGCCTTGGCCAGGCTGTGGGAGGCGACGTACTTCGGCAGGCCGTTCAAGATGCCGGCGAACGGGTGCTCGGTCATCTTCGGCCAGTCCCGTGCGAAGTTCAGGTAGGTACGGCGGCCGAACAGGAACGCGTCCGCCGTGCCGAGCCAGGTACCGGCCTGTCGTTCGAACTCCTCGTCCATGTGCGGCACGAACCAGCCGCCCTGGGTGAACCCGTCACTGGTGTCCTCGTCCGGGGACCCCGGGCCCTGGGAGACGCCGTCCAGCGACAGGAACTCCTGCAGTACCAATCTCATCGCGCACCACTCTCTCTTGGGTACCGGACGCGTCTGTCCCGTCCCCCTGAGACACCGTGCCGTCCGAAAACTCATCGGTCCGAGCACCTGCGATTCCGGGCTCCCCCTTACGGAACCAGAGGACGGAGGTTTTCGCTGTCGTGCAGGCGGTCGGCCGTCCCGTGCCGGTACGGGACGACGGTCTCTTCGTTGCTGCGCCGGCCCCTGGTGTCCGGACGCATGGACAGCCGGCCCGGACGCTGAGCCATGGCCGCTCGGGCCCCACCGGGACACGCTGTCGTCATGACACAGAACGAGAAGAAGACGCCCGTCGACGTGCTGGTGACCGGTGGCACCGGCAAGACCGGCCGCAGGGTCGTGGCCCGCCTCCGCGAACAGGGCGTGCGGACACGCGAGGCCTCGCGCTCCGGGAAGATCCGGTTCGACTGGGCGGACCGGAATACCTGGAAGGCCGCTCTGGAGGGGGTCACCGCCGCCTATATCGTTCCGCTGGACGCATCGCCCTCTCCGACGCCCGCCTTCGTCGAGCAGGCAGTCGCGTGCGGGGTGGAGCGTCTGGTGCTGCTCTCCGCCCGGGGTGTCGACGTGCCCGGCTACTTCGGCGCCTCCTACGAGGGCGAAGGGCCGCACACGGAGGGCGAGGCGGCCGTGCGGGCCTCCGGGGTGGACTGGACGGTCCTGCGGCCCGGCTGGTTCGCCCAGAACTTCAGTGAGGGAGTCTTCCTCGACGGCGTGACAGGCGGCGAACTCGCGCTGCCCGTCGGCGACGGAGCCGCCGCGTTCGTCGACGCGGACGACATCGCGGCGGTGGCCGTCGCAGCTCTCACCGAAGACGGCCACAAGGGCGAGGTGTACGAGCTGTCGGGGCCCCGGGCACTCGGCATCGCCGATGTGCTCGACGACATCGCACGGGCGACGGGTCGACGTGCCTCCTACGTCGATGTGGACGATTCGGCGTTCAGGGCAGGGCTGGTGGCCCAAGGAATGCCGGAGGCCGAGGCCGCGCTCTGGGCCGATGCACTG
This sequence comes from Streptomyces sp. NPDC060035, assembly GCF_042736635.1. Taxonomy (NCBI): domain Bacteria; kingdom Bacillati; phylum Actinomycetota; class Actinomycetes; order Kitasatosporales; family Streptomycetaceae; genus Streptomyces; species Streptomyces sp. NPDC060035. Next base: position 176,308 of record NZ_JBHWVO010000006.1, on the reverse strand, counting down.
ATGCCGATCCGCACAGGCAGGGAGGCCCAGGTCGCCGACGGGGTGCGGCGGGCGCTCGGCCGGGCACCCCGTGACTTCGCCGACTTCGTCCGGGACGCGGCAGCCGAGGGGGCCTGGCGTTGAGCCACGGAGTTCGAGGGGGCGTACGGGTGAAGCGATGCCCGTACGTCCTTCACCGGTTCAGCCTGTCCGGGCGGCTGCCTCCAGACGGTACGTGCTCGGACTCTCGCCCCGAAGCCGTTTGAACGCCGCGCTGAAGCCGAACGCGTCCGCGTACCCGACCCGGCGTGCGATCGCCGCCACCGTCAGCTCCGGGCGGCTCAGCAGATCGGCGGCGAGGGTCATCCGCCACTCCGTCAGATACGCAACCGGGGCCTCTCCGACGAGCTCGGTGAACCGTTTGGCAAGAGTCGTGCGCGAGACTCCGGACCGGGCGGCCAGGCCCGCCGTCGTCCAGGGGTGCGCCCGGTCCTCGTGTATCGCCTGCAGCGCGGGGCCCGCCACCTCGTCCCCGAGCGCCCGGTACCACCCCGGCGGCTCGGCCTCGGGGCGGTCGAACCAGTCCCGGAGGGTGCACACCAGCAGCCAGTCCAACAACCGGTCGAGCACGATCTGGCGGCCCGGACGCGCCCCGGCTATCTGCACCTCCAAGTAGTCCCGCATCGCCGTGCAGTCATGGTCGTCCGGTACGACGAGAGCCGGGGGCAGGACCCGGAGCAGCCGTCGCGGCACCTGGGCCTGCACGTCTTATGCGGCGGCCAACAGGACGGTGGGCCCGGTGAGTTCGTGATCCGGGTCGTGCCCCTCTCCCGTCCCTTCGCTCCAGCGAACCTCCCGTACGTCCGCTCCCGAATCCGTGGCGATGTCGTCGGTGAAGGAGAACGGCGCGGGTCCCCGGACGATTGCGGCCTCACCGAGTCCCACATGTCGCGGCTCACCGCTCTCCGGCACGATCCACCCGGCACCCCGCAGCGGCACACAGAGAGTCAGATACGCCCCGTCGGTGAACCGTAACGACCATGGTGGCCACAGCATCGACCGGCCGAACATCGCACCCCGGCCCCGCACACTCCGCAACAACTCGTCGAACACATCCATGGCGCAACGATATGCAGCCTGCCGCACCGGCACGGACGATCGCCTATGGGCCGCGGACGGGTGGCTATGGTCCGGCCGCCGCAGCCGCGATGGACTTGCCCCATGACGCATACGAAGAATGCTCATCCAGTGCAGCGGCCGGCAACCGGCACGCACACGGTCCCCGCCGACATCCTCGTCCTCGGGGCCACCGGCAAGACCGGCCGTCGTGTCGCAGCCCGTCTGCGCGAGGCCGGTACGAGGCGGGTGCGGGCAGCCTCCCGTAGCGGCGAGGTCAGGTTCGACTGGTCCCTGCCCAACACCTGGGAGCCTGTGCTGGCAGGGGCGGAGGGCGTCTATCTCGTGGCGCCCGACGACCCGGGCCCGGTGCGGCCGTTCGTGACGCAGGCCGCTGCGGCGGGAGTGCGTCGCTTTGTGGCCCTGTCGGGCCACGGCATCGACAAGGGGCCCGGGGGCGACTTCGGCGCGGGCATGCTGGCGGGAGAGGCGGCGGTCCGGTCATCAGGCGCGGAGTGGACGGTCCTCAGGCCGAACAACTTCTTCCAGAACTTCGACGAGGACCTGTGGCTGGGTCCGCTGCGTGCCGGTCGGCTGGGCCTGCCCATCGGGGACGTGCTCGAACCGTTCGTCGACGCCGACGACGTGGCCGAAGTGGCGGCAGCCGTCCTCACCCGCGGTGGCCACGCGGGCCGCGTCTACGAATTGTCCGGCCCCCGCGCGCTCACCTTCGCCGACGCCACGGAGACGATCGCCCGCGCGGCCGGCCGCGTCATCCGCTACGTGGAACTGACCCCTGCCGCCTATCGTGCCGAACTCCTCGCGGAGGGCTGGCCGGAGGCGGCAGCGGACGCGCTCGGCGCCATGTTCGCCCTGCACCGTGCCGGCCATGCGGCGGACGTCGGCGACGGCGTCCAGCAGGTACTGCACCGTGCTCCGGCGGACCTCGAGCCCTGGGCGCGTCGTATCGCGGCCAGGACGACGTGGGCGGCGGTCTGAGTTCGGGACGGTCGGCCCGGGCGCGCTCGATGGCATGCGCCTCCTCCCGCAAGCCTGCGGGCCGGCCTCCTCGGCCCTCGTCGTGACGGCTTCCTTCCCGACGGCCTCCGCGCCCCGCCGCAGACGTCGCTCAGGCGGCAGGCACCGAGAACAGCAGACAGCTGCTGGTCGCATGGGCGAGCAGACGGTCCCCGGCGTCGAGCAGCTGTGCCTCGGCGAGCGCCGTGCGCCGGCCGCTGCTCACGACTCGGCCCACGGCCCGGACTCTGCCGGTCTCGACGGTGATCGGGCGAAGGAACTTCACGGTCAGATCCAGGGAGGTGTATCCGGTGCCGCGCGGCAGCGTGGACTGGACGGCGCATCCGGCCGCGGAGTCGAGCAAGGTCGCGAAGATGCCGCCGTGCACGCTGCCGATGGGGTTGTAGTGCTCTTCTCCCGGAAGCAGTGAGAACACGGCGCGTCCGTGCTCGACCTCGTCGAGGGTGAAGTCCACGGTCGCCCCGACCGGGGGTCCGGGGAGGTGGCCGGCCGCAATGTCACGGAGGAACTCCAGGCCGGTGCCCCGGCCGACGGCGGCTGCCGTGACGGCCGGATCCTGCCATTCGTATGTGCGCGATCGCCCCACGATGCTGCTCCCCATTCGCTGACTTTGTCAGATGAAGCTAGCTAGGTCCGCAGCTGACTGTCAATAATGAAGTCAGCGGTCTATCATCGCCGGATGGAGTGGCTGGAGACGAGTACGGAGAACTGCCCGGTCCAGCGCACGCTCGACGCTGTCGGCGAGAAGTGGACGCTGCTGATCCTGCGTGACGCAGCCAACGGCGTCCGGCGCTTCGACGACTTCCGCCGTCATGTGGGGTTGTCGGAGGCAGTCCTCGCGGACCGGCTGCGCAAACTGACGGCTGCCGGGATCATGCGCACGGTCCCGTATCAGGAACCGGGCCGGCGCACCCGGCAGGAGTACCGCCTGACCCGGAAGGGCTGGGATCTGTGGCCCGTCCTGGTGGCCCTGCGGCAGTGGGGTGAGACGTACGCCGGGGACCCCGAGGGGCCGGTGCTGGACCTTCGCCACGCCGCGTGCGGTGCCCCGGTGCGTGCGGTGGTCGAGTGCTCTGCCGAGCACCTGGTCCTTGCCCCGTCCGAAGTCGAGGCCACATCAGGCCCCGCCGCGAGGCCTTCGCCGCCGGGCGCAGCGACGAGCGCCCAGCGGGAAGGGGGGAGGCAACACGGTGAGACGGCGTATGGCGTGTCATCGATCGTTGTCTAGTGGTGTGACCACATAGGTTCGCCGGTTTGGATGACGTTCGTCCAACGCGCGGGCATCGGTGGTCTGCTAACTCAGTCTTCGCAGGGTTCGACGGGGCCAGTTGCTTGAGCGCGTGAATCCTTGCGTTCGGCAACCATGAAGAGAACCGCAGTGGCGGCGATGAAGCCGAAGCCGACGTTCATGCAGACCACGACGGTCTCGTAGGAGGCGTCAGCGATCCGCGGGATGCCGTTGAGGAGCATCAGGGCGTAACCGCACAGGAGTCCGTAGGCGCGAAGCCGCATCCCGGCCCGCCGCTTGCGACTCCACCGCGGTGTCCACCCTGCCAGCATCGCCACCGACACCGGCAGCACGAATGCCGCCGACACGGCCAAGGCGATCCAGTGGTACAGCGGATTGCCGTTCACAGCGCCCCCTTTCATAGCGGTCGTCAGCCTGGAGAGCGTTGACGACGCCCGTCGATGCCGGACGCCGCGAGCTTCCGGTAAACCTCTCCGATCAGAGCGCTAGGTGATGCTTCGCAGCCGCCGGACGCGCAGCACGCCGGTCAGCATCGGGAGAGTGAACTCGCCGCGAGCGGTCTCCGGACTACTCGCGAGAAATGCGCGGATCCGGCCCAGCGTGGCCTCTTGTTCCTGTTCCGGCATGACCAGCACCCCCGCGCGCGTCGCGATGGTCGCGACAAGAGAGTCGGCGGTGCGGCGCTGCCCGTGCGGGAACTCGGCCTGCTCCGGCGACCCGAACCGGGCGGTCGCACCAGTCTTTGGAAGGTGCATGTTGGCCGTCTCGGCGCGCCAGCTGGTGGGCGTGTCGCGCGGGCCGATGGCCGCGCTCCCGCTGACCCGCGCGAGCCCGGCAACCCACTCGAGCCGGTCGTCCATGACGTTCCACAGGCCGGCCAGGATGCCGCTGGGTGCGAGGACCCGGGCGATCTCGGGTCCCGCGAGGTCCATGTCGAACCAATGCATGGCGTTGCCGGCCAGCACGGCATCGACGGACGCGTCCGGCAGCGGTATCGCCTCGGCACTTGCCGACAGGGCACGGACGGTGGGCAGTGCGCGGCGCAACTCGGTCAGCATCGCCGGGTCGGGCTCGACTGCAATGACTTCGGTACCCAGCGCGACCAGCGTGGCGGTGAGCTTGCCGGTCCCGGCGCCGAGGTCGAGCACGCGCGGGCCGGGCGCGGGCTCGAGCGCCCACCGCACCGCGGTCTGCGCGTAGTCCGGTCGGTGCTCGGCGTACGAGGCTGCCGCTGCGCCGAACGACGAGGCGTGCAGCAGCCGTTCATCCTGGTCCACACGGTGACGCTATCGGTGCTGCCGGAGGTCGGCTACCCCGCCCTCGCCACTTCGGCGACGGCCACCGTGTGGGCACGGCTGCGGCCACCGTGTGGGCACCGTGAGTTGTGTGGACGTACCAGAGGTGGACGCGCGTCCCGTGTCGGATCTCGACTGGGTGGGGAGCGCCCGAAGGCGTTCTGACCTGCCCCGATCACCGCATCCTCGGCCTCCCCCGAAGGTGGAAGGCGACTGGTCACTCCCTACGCGTACCACCCGCCACGGACACTGCCTGCAGAGGCGAGGTGTCGTTCCGAAACGGGCAGTTGGGGAAGTCGCACGTGAGCATTGGCTGAGCAGGGTCACCTTCTCGTACCGGGCGGTGTGCATCCCGACGGCTGTGCCCTGTCCGCTGAACTTGTCCGTGCAGGGCTTCGACTCGATGTCCCCCCGCCGTGCCGACCGGCCCATGGTCTCGGAGCCGTACAGCGTTGGGTTCTTCCTCTGACGGAGCCTCAACTACCGTGAACTGTATGGAGAATGTGCACCCACACCTGATCGAATGTTCCGCCGAAGCCGCCGTAGTCGCCCGAGGAGTCGGCGCCCAGCAGTTGACCGGCACCACCCCCTGTGGTGCGTGGGACGTCCGCTCCCTGGCCAATCACCTCGTCGCCTACACCTCTCACGGGTTCGAATACCGGGCACGGCGCGAGCCGTTCCCGGACGAACTCGCAGCACGGGACTTCACCGCGGAGCCTGACTGGGCGGCCGACTACGCCGTCCAGCTCGACAGCGCCGTCGCTGCATGGGCCGAACCCGCCGTGTGGGAGGGCGAGGTCGACCTGGGCTTCGCCGGTATGCCGGCGCGCGCGATGGCCGCAGTGACCCTCATGGAGCTGGCTGTCCACGGCTGGGACCTTGCCACCGCCACCGGCCAGCAGTTCCGGATGTCCGATGCCGCCGCCCGGCTGGTACTCGACACTGTCGAAAACCATGTGGTGGTCTACCGCCTGCACGATGCCTTCGGCGACGCGGTGGTGCCGGACGCCGGTGCGAACATCTTCCATCGCGCGCTGATGCTCAGCGGACGGGATCCGAACTGGGCGGCCTGAGAGAGCGCCGAGCCCCGCTCGCACCGCCGGTGCACATGGAGGCGGGACTCCCGCTCAGCATCGGCGCCTTGCGGGCGGCTTCCGATCACTTGACGCGGCAGGTCCGCACACAACTGCTCCAGCAATGCCTGCGGGCTTTCCTCACTCTGCAGGGCAACCCGCGCTGTCGACGGATGGAAGCGTCCTGGACGGTCACGGGCTTCGGCGGCCTGTCAGTGGTGGCCAGTAGGTTCAGTCGTGTCCCGCCGCCGCGGCGCGGACTCCCCTCGGTGCATAGGAGATGGTGCGTTGTCTGACTGGGAGAGGTCGAGCACGGCACGAGTGGCAGCGCCTGCACGGCCGCGCAAGCTCGCGAAGGTTCCGTTCGTCGAGCTGGCCGACGGACGTTTGCAGGGCGTGGTGTCCAGTGGCTCGGACATCGAGCGGGTCTACGTCTCGTCGGTCATGGCGGGCACCTACGCGTTCGCTTGCAGCACCAACAACAACCGGCCCTGCGGCGGTGCACGGGGCTCGTTCTGCAATCACATCCGGGCGCTGATCGACGAAGCGGTGCTTCAGTACGGCGTTGAGCGCGTCGCCCGCTACCTGAAGGTCGACGCCGTGGACGGGGAGCCGAGCGCGCAGACCATCGCCGTCGGCATGAGCAGCACCCGTCCGGCACAGGGGGACACCAAGGCGGCCGCGCCCGTCTTCAGCCGGTTCCTGCGCCACCTGGCCTACCTTGAACTCGCGCCGACCACAGCACCGGTGCCGGAGATGCAGTGGTTCCCGTCCACCAGGGCGGTGGCGTGATGCGCGCCGACCTGCTCGCCGAAACCATGGCCGGGCTCGATGAAGCCCTGTCGGCCGTCGACGCCTTCGACCGGGCCCTGGTTGCCGGCCTGCTCCGTCCTCGACCCGCCCAGGCCGCCGGTCTGACACAGCTCGCCCAGGCCGTCGCGGGGACGCCGCTGGCCGACAGAGTCGCAGAGGCGGCCGGTAAGGCGGTGGCCGGAGCGGCGGGCGAAGACCACTTCGTCGCCCTCGCCGCCGCCCGCACCGCACTGCTCGGCTCGGTCCACGACGCCCTCATGGCCCGCGTCGCGGAGGCGACCGGCCGGACCCTCGGCGAAGAGGCCACCCCGGCGCCGGGCCGGCAGCAAGCGGTGAACGTGCTCGCAGCCGCCCGCTCCTGGCTGTCCGACCTGGCCCGTTCCGGATGGCAGGGCATCGATCACGACGTGGTCGCCGGCGCGGCGCCCGTAGTCTCCGCGATGCTTTCGGACCCCGCGCTGCGCCGCCTGGCGACACTCCTCGACGGATTCGCCGCCGAACTCGCCGCATCCTGCCCGGGTGCGTCGCTTGATCGCATCCCGGCACGCCGCTGGGCGGATCTGTGGTCGCGTGCGATGCTCCTGACGCTGCCAGGCGCGGCCGACGTGCCGCCGGCCGGTACTGCCACCGGCCGCCTCCTGCCCCTCGGCATCGACCTGCACGAACACGCGACCGCGGTACAGGCTCAGGTCCACGCCGTGCTCGAACCTGCGGACGGGGCCGCGCCCCGCCTGGTGCGCGCAAGCGTGTCGGTGCCGAAGCCCGACACGGTTGTCGGCGCCGGTCTCTGGCAACTGCTCCGGCCGCACATGTCGCTCCTGGCAGCCGTCGGCGAAGGCCGATCGATGGACCTTGCCGGCATGCCGGTCACCGCCGAGGGCGACCTGATCTGGAGCGACGAGTACGCCCGCCCGAGCGAGCCCGCCGATGCCTTCGCAACCGCCCGCGTCGCCCTGCCCACCGCCATCGGCTCGGCGACCGCACCTCTGGACCGGCACCCGGCGCGCATAGCCGTGCCCGTATTCCTGGACGGTTACACCGCACAGAAGGACGACGACGCTCTGAGTTTCGCCGTCGCCGGACAGTCTCTCGCTGTCGACACCGACCGCATTCCGACGGCCGGACCGCTCACCCTCGAAGCCGTCGCGGCGTCCGGCGCGTGTATCGGTCTGCTCCGCTGGGACGCCGGGACCTATCGCGTCCAGCCGCTGGCCGTCGAGACGACCGTACGGAAGAAGGCTGTCGCGATCCACGCCGGGGGGTGGGCCGGGGGCACGACGGACAAGGCCGGCGTCAGGGCCGAGAAGGCCGCCACCGACGCTGTGAACGTACTGCGGGAGCGTGCGGGGAGGCTGCTGCGGAAATGACGGAGCACACGACTGGACAATCAGCCCGGTACACGAGCCCGCAGAACCCCGAGGCAGACCCCCACGACAACCGCCGCCAGGTTCTCTACTGGCGGCTCCTCGCCCGCCTGTTCGACCCCGAGGAGCAGGCCACTCTGGAATCGGCGAGCCTCGCCGTCGTCGAGGACATCGGTCTGCCGTCCGCGTTGCTGGACCCGCAGGCTTCCGTCGACTCGGTCGTGCAGCGCCACCCGGAGCTGGCCACGGAGTTCGACGGTCTGATGGCTCCCGCGCCCGACGGCCAGGACGTATCCGACCGGGCCGCCGAGGTGCGGCGTGCGGCGCTGGTGTCGAAGGTGCTGCTCAACGTCTTCGCCTCAGGCTCCGGCACGGTCACTGCCGGGCAGTTGGCGCGCTGGCAGTCGGATGCGGGCTGGCTGGAGCGCACCCTCGGCTGCGAGCCCGGCGAGCTGCGTGGTGGACGCGCCGGGGGAGGGGCCGCAGGACAGGGTGTCAGCGGGACCGGCGGCCGGGGCACGACCCCTGATCTCAGTCGGCTCATCCCGGCCATCGGCCCGGAACTCGGCGCCCTCGAGGCCGACCTCGTCAAGCGGATGCGTCTGCGCGAGGTGCTGGCCGACCCCGAGCTCGCCGCGCAGCTGACCCCGAGCATGTCGCTGATCGAGCAGCTGCTGCGGGACAAGAGCAACCTCTCCGGCGTGGCCCTGGCCAACGCCAAGGCTCTGATCCGCCGTTTCGTCGACGAGGTCGCCGAAGTGCTGCGTACCCAGGTGCAGAAGGCCACGGTGGGTGACCTGGACCGCTCCGTCCCGCCCAAGCGGATATTCCGCAACCTCGACCTGGACCGCACGATCTGGAAGAACCTCACGAACTGGAGCCCGGAGGAGGAGAGGCTGTACGTCGACCGCCTCTACTACCGGCACACGGCACGCAAGACGACGCCCCAACGGCTGATCGTCGTTGTGGACCAGTCGGGCTCGATGGTCAACTCGATGGTCAACTGCACCATTCTGGCGTCGATCTTCGCCGGGCTGCCGAAGGTGGACGTCCACCTGATCGCGTACGACACGCAGGCAATCGACCTCACGCCCTGGGTGCACGATCCCTTCGAAACCCTGCTGCGCACCAAGCTCGGCGGTGGCAACGACGGTCCCGTCGCGATGGCCATGGCGCGCCCGAAGATCTCCGACCCCAAGGACACCGTGATGGTGTGGATCTCCGACTTCTACGAGTTCCACCGCTCCCAGCCGCTTTTCGAGGGCATCGAGGCCGTCCACCGTTCCGGAGTGAAGTTCATCCCCGTCGGATCGGTCACCAGCTCCGGCCGCCAGGAGGTCAACCCCTGGTTCCGTGAGCGCTTCAAGGCTCTCGGTACGCCGGTCGTCTCCGGCCACATTCGCAAGCTTGTCCACGAACTCAAGACGTTTCTGGCTTAGAAAGGCCCTGATATGTCCGATCTGTTGCGCGCCCCCGCCGAGATCAAGTACGCCGAGGAACTGGACTGGCTGGAGTCCATCGACGACAACCCCAAGCCCTTCTCCTGGCGCCTGTCCCCGAAGATGGTCCGTCTCTTCATCCTGGGATCCGAACGCTCCGACGGCCTGGACCGGGAGATCTCGCAGAAGTGGTTCGGCGACCGCAGCTTCGTCGAGCGCTCCATTGTCACGCTGGCCTCCGACCGCGGCCTGCTGCTCATCGGCGACCCCGGCACCGGCAAGAGCTGGCTGGCCGAGCTGCTGTCCACCGCGATATGCCGCAACTCCACACTGGTCGTGCAGGGCACCGCCGGCACCACCGAGGACCACATCAAGTACTCCTGGAACGTCTCCATGGTCATCGCCAAGGGCCAGTCGAGGGAGTCGATGATCCCCTCCCCGATCATGACCGCGATGGAGACGGGAGCGATCGGCCGTTTCGAGGAACTCACCCGTTCCACGAGCGATGTCCAGGACGCACTTATCTCGATCCTTTCCGAGAAGTACATCTCTGTTCCCGAACTGGACAGCGACGGCATCGTCTTCGCCAAGCCCGGCTTCTCCATCATCGCCACCGCCAACAGCCGGGACCGCGGCGTCAACGACCTTTCCTCGGCGCTCAAGCGTCGGTTCAACTTCGTCCGCATCCCGGTGATGACGAACAGGAGGAGTGAGGCGGAGATCGTCCGCTTCCGCACCGAGGAACTGCTGCGTCGCCACCAGCTCGAGCTGGATGTGCCTCCGACGCTGCTCGACGTGCTGCTGCAGAGCTTCGCCGACCTGCGCGCCTCGGCGGCCGCGGCCGGGAGCGACGACGAGAAGCTGGAGTCGGCGCTGTCCACCGCCGAACAGATCGGCGTACTCGAGGACGCGATCCTGCACAGCAACTTCTTCGGTGAGCGCGCCCTGACCGCCCACACACTTGCCTCCTCGCTCGTCGGGTCACTGGCCCGCCGTGAGCCCGAGGACCTGGCCATCCTCAGCAAGTACCTGCACGGCGTCGTCGAGCCGCGCAGCAAGGAAGAGGGCGGGGCCTGGCCGGAGTTCTTCGAGGGCGGGCGCGACGCGATCGCCACGCTGTCATGAGTGACACGCCCGCGGGGACCTTCGAAGAGCTGCGCACGCAGTTGCAGGAGGCCGCCACGACGTTCGCCGACGGGCCCGACGCACTGGAGGGAATTCTCCTCGGCATCGTCGATGACGTCGACCGCGCGGTGCGCGAGCCGCTCGAGATCTTCCCCGTCTGCCACCACTCGCCCGCGTCGGCGGTCGCGATGGCACGCCGCCTGCGCCAGAAGCAGCCGAAGGTCGTGTACCTGGAGCTGTGCGAGGACATGGCCCCGCTGCTCACCGAACTGCGCAACTGCAAGCTCCCCGTGGCGGTCCAGGCCTTCGCGGCCGAGGTCGACGGCTTCCCTGCCGAGTGGTCCCCGCTGTCGGTCGTCGCACCGATCACCGAGGCCTCGGCCGAGTACCAGGCGATCGCCTACGCGCTGGACACACCAGGCGTTGAACTGGTCCTCGTCGACCGTTCCTCGGACCACGTCTTCCAATGGGATTCCCGTGGGGCGCAGTCCGCCGACCCGGCAGGTCCGGACGCGTCACCGGCCGAGGAGGAGGCCGCGCTGCACGGCGACGCGGTCGGTGTGGAGATCGGCGACCTGCGTCCGCGCTTCGCCGAACTGGAGGAGCACCTGCTGCGCCACGGCAGAGTGCGGCACTGGTCGGAATGGTGGCACCAGTACGTCGAACTGCCGCTCGGAGACAGCGACCACGACACCTATCGCCAGGTGATGCTCCTGATAGGCGGCCTCTTTCGGCGCCTGGCACCCGGCGACCCCCACCGGGTGCGCGTGGACGAGGACCGCGAGCGCCACATGTGGACCAGGATGCGTGAGCACCTGGCCGCGACGGGCACCGATCCCGCGGACTGCCTCTACGTCTGCGGCGCCTTCCACGCGGCCAGCCGCGTCCCGGAATTCGGCGTCCACGGCACGGACACCTTCGAGATCGGCCCGCGCAGTGCCACCAAGTGGCAGCACGGCCTGATTCCGTCCAGCCACGCGGCGATCGAGGCGCAGTTCGGCCTCGCCGGCGGCTCGGTGTCGATCGCCGCGACGGTCTGGGCGAAGAACGTCAAGCGCACGCGCGTGGAGCCGTACCGCCTGGCGGGACAGGCGGGCGCGAAGAAGTCGAGGGCCAGGAAGGCGACAGCAGCGGCGGCTGCTCCCGTACCGGCGGATCCGCCCGCGGACCAGTTGTCCGGCTTCCTCCGGCGGCCACCGGTCCTGGACCGGCTGGACGAGGCCGAACTCCTCGGCTGGTCCGTGGAGATCGTGCGTGCAGCACGCCGCAACGGCTATCTCGCCTCCACCGCGGATGCCATCGCCGTTTTCGAGACATCGATCCTGCTGGCAGGGATGCGCGACCGGGCGAGGCCCACGCCCTACGACTTCCAGGACGCGGCCGTCACCTGCATCGAGAAGGACGCGGTGCCCGGCCGGCGCGACGTGCGCCGCCTCGTGGAGATCATGATGGGCGGCGACCGGGTCGGTCAGGTCGGCTACGACGCGCTGCCGCCCCTGGCCCGCGATGTGCACGACCGGCTGCTGCCCCTGGCACTCAAGCTCGAGCAGCGCGGCGTGCAACGGGCGCTGCTGGACATGGCCTCCCAGCCGGAGCTGGATCGATGCTCCGACGTGCTGTGGATGCTGCGCTACCTGATGCCGCCGGGCGCTGCGCGGCCGATCATGGGCGAGCGGAGACTGGGGGAGAAGCCGATCCAGGAGTCGTGGGACCTGGCGCTGGGCACGCATCAGCGTGCGCTCATCGAGCTCGGCTACGAGGGCGTCAGCATCGAGCAGGTCCTGGAACAGCGCCTGCGCCGTACCGCCTACGGCCCGCACGCCACCACGGCGACCGTCCTGGAGACCGTCGAGGACGCGACGCTGTTTCTGCGAAGCCGCCGCCTCGCGGACGAGCTGGGTACACGTGCCCTGGAAGTGCTGTCGGCCGAACGCAGCGTCGACGGCGCGCCGGAGGTACTGCGCCGGGTGCGGCGGCTCCTGGCGTACTACCGCACCGGCGAGCCGGTGCTGCCGCCCTGGATCGAATCCTTCGTCAGGACCGGATACGCGCACTACTGCACCCTGCTGCCGACGGCGTTCACCGACGACGACGCCACCGTCCGCCAGGTGGCGGCGATGCTGGGCTTCCTGTTCAGCATGGAGAGCCTGGCACTGTCCCTGGGCTGTGACCGGTCCCAGCTGGAGCTGGCGGTCGCCCAGTCGCATCCGCAGGACCCGTCGAGGACCGCGCTGCTGTGGGCGGCTCAGGTACAGCTCGGGCACCTCTCCCGCGCGGACCTGCGGGAGAGGTGCGACGCACTGCTGGGCAACCCCTTGGTGGTGCCCGCTTACCCGCGCTACCTCAGCGGCTTCGTGCACGCCTTGGAGCCCGTCCCAGGTCTTACCGACTTCGTCGTGGAGGCGGTGTCGAACGCGTTCGGACGGCTGCCGGACCCGGTGCTCCTGCCATGGCTGCCGACCCTGATCACCACCCTGCGTGCCGGTGGCGCAGACCTGGCGCCGCTGCTGATCCGCGAGGCCGGCCGGATCTTCCCCGGCCGGCTCACAGCGCTGGACGCGTGGGTACCGCCGTGGCGGGCGCAGCCGGAGCCGGAAGCCGTGCATCCGGCGCTCGGTGCGGACACCGGCCGCGGTTGCGGGCTGCTCGCTGCCCACCCGGCGGCGTGCGACGCGGTGGCGGAACTGCTGGGCTGCGACGGGACATGGGAGACGGCCGCCCCCGGTCTTCCGGGGGCGGCCCTGACCGGTCGCTATCCGGATACGGGTGTGGCGCTGGAGGTGTTGCTGGCCGACGTATGAGGTCGCGGACCGGTGGTGGCGCGCCGGGCACGCCTGGCCGGTCCGGGGCGGCGTGTGGGGTTACGGTCGGCGGCATGGACGGTGATCGCCGAGGGTGGCGCCAGTGTTTCCTCAGCGGAGCGGTGTTCGCCGTGTGCATGGCGGGCACCACGCTGCCGACCCCCCTCTACGGCCTCTACCAGGACAAGTTCGGGTTCTCCGAGCTGACGGTGACCGTCGTGTACGCCGTGTACGCCTTCGGGGTCATCGGCGTGCTGCTGCTGACGGGTAACGTCTCGGACGTCGTGGGCAGGCGGCCCGTGCTCCTGGCGGGCTTGGGATTCGCGGCGGCGAGCGCCGTCTGCTTCCTGTGCGCCACCGGGCTGGGCTGGCTGTATGCGGGTCGCTTGCTGTCGGGCCTGTCCGCCGGCCTGTTCACCGGGGCCGCCACGGCGTACGTGATGGAGTTGGCACCGTACGGCGGCACCTCCCGGGCCACGTTTGTTGCGACGGCCGCCAACATGGGCGGGCTGGGCTGCGGTCCGTTGCTTGCCGGGGTGCTCGCCCAGTACGCCGCCTGGCCGCTGTACCTGCCGTTCGCCGTGCACCTCGCCCTGCTGGCAGCCTGTGCCGCGACCCTGGTGGGGCTCCGGGAGACCGTGAGGGAGCGGCGGCCGCTGAGTACCGTACGGCCGCAGCGACCCGGCCTGCCTCCGCAGGTGCGCTCGGTGTTCGGGCCGGCCGCGATCGCCTCGTTCGTCGGGTTCGCTCTCTTCGGGGTGTTCACGTCGGTCAGTCCGGCGTTCCTCTCGCAGTCCCTGGACGTGACCAACCACGCGGTCAGCGGACTGGTCGTCGCGCTGGCCTTCTTCGCCTCGACAGCCGGGCAGCTGGCAGTCGGCCGGGTCGGGGTGGCGCGATCGCTGCCGCTGGGCTGCGCGGGGCTCCTCGCCGGACTGGCGCTGCTCGCGGGAGCGCTCCGATGGGACCTGCTGTCGCTGGTGGTGCTGAGCGCGCTGGTCGGTGGGGTCGGGCAGGGGCTGGCGTTTCGCGGGGCGCTGTCCGCGGTGGCCGAGGCGTCTCCCGAGGACCGGCGCGCGGCGGTGATCTCGACTCTGTTCGTGGTGGCGTACGCGGGTATCTCGGTGCCGGTGATCGGGGTGGGAGTGCTGTCGGGTCCGATCGGTCTGGAGGGTGCGGGGCTGGTGTTCATCGCGTGTATGGCCCTCCTGGTGTCGACCGCAGCTGTCTACCTGCTCCGGCGGCCGGTGCGGGCGGGGATGTGAGGATGTCCGCAGGCGAGGGTGGTCTCGATGCTCGTGCCTGCGAACCGGGATGGACGGTGCCGCTCCATCCCCTACGCGCCCCGGGCACGGGGCGCCCGGGAGGTTTGGATCATGTGGGGCTCCGGTTCCCGACGCGCCGTCAGCGGTGTGCTTGCCGTACTCGTGGCCGTCCCTGTCGCGGCTTGCGGGCAAGACGCCCCCCAGGCTGCTTCGGTCACGCCCCCGGCCCCGTCAGCTGCGACAGGGCCGGGTCCGAGCGCGGCCGCGAAAGGGCCGGTCGGTGAATTCAGGGAGCTCGAGCGCAGGTTCGATGCCCGACTGGGTGTCTACGCCGTCGACACAGAAACCGGGCGGGAGGTGGCCTACAACGCCGGTGAGCGGTTTGCCTACGTCTCCACGTTCAAGGTGCTGGCCGCCGGTGCCGTGCTGCGGAAGTACTCCCTGGGCGGGATGGGGCAGACGGTCACGTACTCCCGGAACGATCTGGTTGCCCCCTCTCCCGTGACGGCACAGCATGTCGGGAACGGGATGACCCTGGGCACCCTGTGCGACGCCGCCGTGCGCTTCGGCGACAACACCGCGGCCAACCTGCTCTTCGACCAGGTGGGTGGACCGCAGGGCCTGGGTGCCGTACTCGAAGAGATCGGCGACGGCGTCACGCGGATGGAGCGCCGTGAGCCGCAGCTGAACGACTGGGAGCCAGGCGCCACGCGGGACACGAGCACGCCGCGGGCTCTGGCGTCCGACCTGCGCGCGTTCGTCCTCGGCGATGTCCTGGGCAAGGGCGAACGAGCACAGCTCACGGAGTGGCTGCGCACCAGCACCACCGGAGCCGGGCTCATCGAGGCCGGAGTGCCCGACGGGTGGGAGGTCGGCGACAAGTCGGGAGCCGGCAGCACGTACGGCACCCGCAATGACATTGCCGTGGTGTGGCCGCCGGACGCCGCCCCCATCGTCATGGCGATCATGTCGAACCGCACCAAGGACGGGGCGGACTACGACGACGGACTGATCGCACAGGCGGCATCCGTGGTCGCCGGCTCGCTGCCGTAGCGGGACGGACGCGCTGCAGGTGAGCCCGGCCGGTAAGGGTCCCGATGACGCCGTCAGCGTCGGCGCAGTGTGGCCGTGAAGCTGCGGCCATGGGCGTGGTGGGTCGTGACGTCGAGACGGGTGCCACCGAGGACGCGGCGGATACGGACGCCGGCATCGGCCGACAGAGGCCACAAGGCCGGGCCGAGGATCGTGACCGAGACGGTGCTCCGCCTCGTGGTGGGGTCGGACACCGCGATCGAGCATGTGCCGTCGGGAGCCCGGCGGAGCATCACCGATGCCGGGCCGTCGATGGAGAGGCGCTCCGCACGGTGCCTGCCGGGGGTGAAGGAGTTGGCGGCGACCAGGCCCAGGTGTGTGTGGGTGACGGCCTGCAGGCGGACGGTGTTGGCCAGCACGGAGAGCGGACCGTGCGCGTAGGCGGCCAACTGCCGGTCCGAGGCGTTCGGGACGAGGGCATGGGCCATGGAGGCCGGCCGCCCATCGGCGGCTTGCTCGTACGAGAGCGTGAAGACCTGCTTGGCGACCGGTGTGTCGGGGTTGGCCAGCCGGACGAGGCGCCTGCTGCGGGTGACCGTGTCGAGTGCGACAGCCGGCCGTGGGCCGGACAGGAAGACGTACCCGACCGCTGTCTTCTGTTCGGCGTCGGCGTAACGCAGCCATGCCAGTGGGGCGGTCCCGGTGCCATGCCAGTGCGTCCCGTCACGGAGGCTTCCGGTGAGGGTGACGGGGGCGGAGGGAGCGGCGATACGGCTGTCGACCGTGGTGGTCACCGCGCGTTCCGAAAGACCGGCCACTCCCGCCGCGAGGACAACTATCTCTTCGTCGAGCATGAACCACGACTTGGTGGCCCGGGCCCCCCGATAGGCGACGAAGCCGTCGGGGAGTTCGCCCGCCTGCCGGGCGGTGTACGCGGCATCGTCGGACTGTACGAGACCGGCCACGCCGTAGGGGCCGAGGCGGGCGCCGCCGGAGAAGGTGTTGCTGCCGCGGGGGAAGTAGACGTAGGTGTTCTGAGACTCGGACGACGCGGTGAAGCCGCGCTCGGGGTTGTCGTACCAGAGGGTGCCGTAGAGCTCGGGGACGGTGCGGCGTGTCTCCACGGGAGCGGTGACGCCCGCCAGTCGGTACGGCGAGACGGCCGTGAAGTAGTCGATGCCGAACGACTGCCGCTGATCCTGGCCGGAGAGATAGAGGTAGTGGGCGCCGTCACCCTGGAACCACGGCATCAGGTTCTCGCCGCTCATGTACTCGTACTTGCTGATGCGCGCGGAGCTGCGGGCCAGGGCGAACGCGTAGCCGGGCCGCCGGTGGACGGTTCTGTCCATCGCGTTGAACGCGGTGTGGGAGGCGGCGGGACCGAGATCCCTCTCGGGCGACGGGGAGTTCAGGATGTCGGTGTAGCGGGCGATGCTGACGGGGGAGACGAAGGAGGCCGCATCGAGGCCGGCCTTGGAGGTCTGCCGGACATACTTGACGTAGCCCCGGAGTGCCTCGGTGTCACTGCCGGTGGTGTACGCGGCGAGGTCGACGACGGCCTCGACGACGGCGGCGACGTCCGCGTACCCCGTGCCGGTCCGCGCGACCGCGCGGCCCTTGACGATCTCCATCATCCAGCCTTCGAAGATCAGCGGGGCGAAGGCGTCGGCCACCCAGCCCTGCACGACACCGACAAGGCTCTCGCCGGGCACGTAGCCGGTGCCGTCGAGTATTTTGATCGTCTGGACGATGCGGGTGAGCAGGCCCTTGCCGTAGGAGCCCGTGTACGCGACGGAGGCGTGCTGGACGAAGGAACCGTCGGCATGGAAGCCGTCGGTGACGCCGTGCTGCAGGTCGTACGGGTCGATCGTCGCGAAGACGGTCAGCTGGTCGGCGATGGCCTTCCCGATACGGACCTCGTCGCCGAGAACGGCACCTTGGAGGATCCGGTTCGACGTGATGTCGGCGAGATTGGCACCGGTGTGGAACCGCGAGTCGAGATCGACGTCGCCGTTCTTGCCGTTGCGGAGGTAGGCGTCCATGGAAGCCACGTAGGACGCGGCGAGTCCGGGCCGGTACGCCGCGAGCTCGTCCCCCAGCAGGACGAGGGTCTTGCTCACGTACGCGGAGATTCCGATCTCCCAGTGGAACCAGTTGCCGTAGTAGCCCTTCGACTGGTCGCCGTAGTACGCGTCGTGGAGCTGGACCAGGCCGTCGACGACCCGTCGCCGGACCGCGCTGTTGTCGCGGAGCCCGGAGGCGCCGGTGCCGGGAAGAGCGGTGGCGAGGGCGATCTCGTACAGGTACTGGAAGGACAGGCTCAGGTTGGTGTCGCTGGTGCCGAGCGGGACGCCTGCGAACAGCTCACCCGGTCCGGTGCCGTCCATCGCGGCAAGCCGGGCACGCGCCGTCGCCTGCATGGCAGCGAGTTTCGATGCGACCTCCGGGCGGGCGTTGGTCTCGGCGGTGCCGGCGAAGATCGCGACAGTGTTGCGGAGCAGCCCGTCTTGGTCGGCCACCCGGCCGGAGGCGCCCGGATCGCGCCGGACCGCCGCTCGGGCTTGTAGCGTCTGCGCCACGGCCAGCAGCGATATCGCCGGGATCATGGACAGTACGGAACGACGCGAGAACTCCACTGCACGCTCCAAAGTCCGACCGGAAAGCGCTTGTCCCCAGCCAAGCAACGGGTTCTCACCGATGTCAACGGGCCGGATGAAGGTTCGCCCGAAGAGTCGTGCGGGTAGCCATGGGCGCACACACGGCGCACGCTGGAGGTATGGCCGGAAACCCGCCGATCGTCGTCCACCGGATCTCCGCCTCCGGCGGTCGGCGTGTCACGGTGAGCGGGCGGATTCTGGGTCTCGCACACTCCGACGACGCCACCCTCGAGCTCCTCCACGGCGCCGGGATCACCGGCACCGCGGACCTCCTCGCGGATCCGACCATGGTGGACTGGGTCGGAGGGCGGCCGCACCAGTACCAGCTGCTCGAGCTGATGCCGTGAAGGCGGCTGTGTTCTCTGCCGGTCGTCCCGATCCGAGGCGAGGAGAAACCGGGCCCACTGCCGATGCCGGCGGCTGATCCTGGGGAGACGGGACCACCGGCGCGGGTCGCCGGCGCGATGTGGCTCGGCTCGACGCCCCTCAGGGACACGTGATGAGGCCGGGGCGGAAGCGGCCGGCGCCAAAGGTGCCAGCAAAAGCCGCGGGCCGCCCGCCGGTGACGGTTCGAACTCGTCCTCGTAGACCTCGATGACGGCGCCGTCGGTGCCGGGCGTCGGTCGGGCCGGGGGGTGATGCGTCAGAAGGCGATCCAGGCCGGGGCGGATTGCCGTATCCCCGGCACACTCGATCGTGCCGACAGGGTCGCGGATATCCTGCGCACATGCTGATCACGAACACGGAAAACGATGCGCAACTGGCCGTGGCGGCAGCACAGTCGGGAGCGGCAGTGGTCCGCGAATTGTACGGGGGATCCCCGGAGCGGTTCGAGAAGAATGCTGGCGACTTCGCGACAGCCGCAGACTTCGCGGCAGAGAAGGCCATCCTCCGGATCCTGAGAACCGCCCGGCCCCATGACGCTGTGACGGGAGAGGAGAGCGGACACAGCGGCCCGGACCGCGCGGAGCGCAGGTGGCTGGTCGATCCGTTGTGCGGCACGCTGAACTACGCCGTACACACCATGCTCGTCTCGGTGAACGTGGCTCTGCGGGTGGGATCCGACATCACCGCGGCCGCGGCGGCCGATCCGTTCAGCGGAGAGGTGTTCTGGACCGACGGCGCGTGTGCCCATGTCCGAAAAGACGGCGTCGACACAGACCTTGCGCCCTCGGCCGGATCCCGACTGGTGGACGTCAACCTCGACCCACCCTTCCCCAACGCACCGGATTTCCGGGCAGCACGCCTGCTTGCCGCCCCGGAGTTCACCGATCACTTCCGGCCACGCGTCGTTTCCACAACCCTTGCGGTGGCCTGGGTCGCCGCCGGCCGAAGAGCCGCTTACGTCACCGACGGCCATCTGCGCGACTGCGTGCACTTCGCCGCCGGGATCGCCTTGTGCAAAGCCGCCGGCTGCGTGGTGACCGGCATCCATGGCCAACCACTGCACACCGGTGCAGGTGGACTGGTTGCCGCGGCCGACCAGCGGACGCACACCACGTTGCTGGAGATGGTCCGGAACCAGGTCCCGGCTTCCCCGACCGCGACGGGCTGACGCTGCAGCAGCTGCCACCCGGAGCTCGGTGGCGCCGCTGCGACCGGCTGCCCAACAGTCCGCACCTCGGTCCGCGCCGTGCCCCGCCGAGGCGCGGCGCGGACCGAGGTGCTGACAGGTAGCAGATGAGCGAACCGATACGAGTGTTGCGGTTCCCTGCTGGTGGCAGCCGCTCGGGTATCGACGGGTGGACCCCCGCTGATGCGGCGGACCGGCTGTTGGGCCTGGCCGTGGCGGGGGGCCGGCCCAGGCGCGGCCCGGCTCCCCGCACGGGACCGATGACGGCGGAGGACGCTGTGCTCACCGGCAACGACGCAGTTGCCCGGCCCGGTGTCAGCCACCGACCGCGGCGGAGGCAGCGTCGAGATGGCCGGCGAGCTGCGCGGGATGGGTCAGCTGGGGGTAGTGACCTGCCCCGTCGATCTCGGCCACCGAGCAGTCGACGGCCGAGACCAGCGGGTCGGCCGAGCCCGCGATGATCTGGACCGGGACGCTCACCCGGTCCAGCAGAGCCCGCGACTGCCGGCGGTCGGCGATGTCCGTGCGCATGGCCACGGAGACCCGGCGGGCCACCCCGGGACGGCGCAGGTCCGCTGCGGCGCTCTCCACCTCTGCCCCCTCGGGTACGCCGAGCACCCGAGCGAGCCGGGCGGCGGACATACGGCGCATCGTCCGGACGGCCGGGCCCGAGCGTGTGAACCGCGGGGCTGGTGCCTGCAGGAAGGCCGGGGAGACGAGGACGAGCCTGCTGATGCGGTCCGGATGGTCGACGGCGAAGCGAAGCGCGGGTCCGCAGGCCAGTGAGTGCGCCACCAGGACCGGGCGGGTCCGCACCGGGCTCAGAAGGTCGGCCAGCCACGTATCCACCGGCTGGGATGTGGCCGCCGAGCGCCCCAGTCCTGGCAGGTCGGGAGCCAGGACCGGGCCGCGGAGGCGGGCGGCGAGAGGTGCCCAGAGGTCGGCGTTCATCGGCAGTCCGTGCAGCAGGACGTGGGCGGGGCGGTGCCGGTCTCCGATCACCCAGGTACGGCTGCCCGCCACGGAGCGGAAGCCGTACGGGCTTTGCCAGGGCGTCGCGGAACCGAAGCGGGCGGCCACCAGCTCGTCGGCCCACGTGCGCAACGCGTCGGCGGCCGGAGGCATTTCCAAGCCGGCGGACTCGGCGAAGGCTCGGGCCGAGGCCGTCGGGTAGCGGTCGGTCGACAGGAACGACAGCGTCTCGGGATCGGCACCGGTCAGCTTGCGCGGCAGACGCCGCAGCAGCCCGACGGGAACGGTCCTGCGAGGTGCCCGCACGCCCGTGTGGTCGGCGATCGCACCGATCAGCTCGGGGAGTGGGGGCGTGGTGTCGTCGAGCACCCAGTAGTGCTCACCCTGAGGCGATGTGGGGACCTCCGCCAGAAACCGTACGAGATGGTCGACCGTGGTGATCGGCACGAAGCAGTCGGGCCCGCCGGGCGACGCAGGGAGGCGCCCGTTCCACAGGTTTTCGACGAGGGTGGCGAGGCCGATGTACTGACCAGGCCCGATCACCGTGGCGGGATTGGCGATGGTCAGCGGAACCCCCAGTTCACCGGCCCGGGCGCGCACCGCGAGATCACCCTCGACCTTCGACGCCTCGTACGCTCCCAGCGCGGAGTAGTCGGGCGGACCGTCGGCAGCGCTCACCCGGTATCCGCTGATGTGCACCAGCCGCCGCAGCCGGGGCAGCGTGGCGGCCCACTCGAGCACGTTGAGCGCCCCGGTGACGTTGGTCGCCCGCGCCTCCGGCACACCGAGGCCGAAGGCGAAGCGACCTGCGGCGTTGTAGACGTCGTGTACCTCGGGCAGTCCCGAAAGCGGTCGCGTGATGTCGGCAGCGACGATTTCCAGCCCGCGGGTGTCGACGCCCTGTGTGGCCAGCCAGGACGTCAGGCTGTCGTTACGGACGGCTGCTGCCACCCGCTGCCCCCGGGTGAGCAGCTCGGCGACGAGGGAGCGGCCGATGAAGCCGGTTGCGCCGAAGACAATCGCATCCATGAATCCTCCTGAACAGATCGGTCTACATATTTTTTTGCCGCAAGAGAGCCCGCCGACCACGGCGGGCCTTGTCAGCTCAGCAGGACGCCGACCTGACGGGCAACGCGGTCCAGCGGCTCCCTGCTGCGGTGCGCCCGGGCGAGCAGGAGCGCCCCCTCCACAAGGGCGAGGATCGTGACCGCGAGGTCGTCGGCGTCCGGACGGCCCGTCAGTTGTGCGCGCAGGGCGGCCTCCCATGAGGTGTAGACCTCGGAGCATGCCTCCTGCAGTGGATCGTTGACGGCGGACGTCTCCAGCGCCACGGTGGCCACGGGGCATCCCCTGTGCCAGCCGGACTCCTCCAGTCGGCCACCCAAGTGCCGCAGCACCCCGTCGACGAGCTCGACCATCGACGTGCAGGAGTCGGCCAGGTCACCCAGGGCAACCTCGATCGACTGTCCGGCTCGCCGGACGGACTCGCCGACCAACTGGTCCTTGCCGCCTGGGAAGTGGAAGTAGAGCGAGCCGCGGGGCGCGCCACTGACGGCGATCACCTGGTTGAGCCCGGCGCCGTAGTAACCCCCGGTCTCGATCAGCTCCTGCGTCGCATCCAGCAGTCTGTCCCGTGTTTCGGCGCCCTTCTGTCCCATGACCATCAAACTAGACCGATCTACATATTAGTTCAACCGGTTGGCGCCTGAGCAGGCCGAGCGAGCCGGTCGCCGGCCGGGATCGCGCCCGGCGTGATTGTCAGTGGCGGATGGGAGACTCCCCGGCATGATCGAATCGGAGTCGAAAGCGGACCTGCTCCACTACTTGCAAGCAGCCCGTGAAGCCCTGCTGTGGAAGCTCGACGGCCTCGCCGAGTACGACATCCGTCGCCCGCTGACACCGACCGGCACGAATCTGCTGGGGCTTGTCAAACACGTCACCGGCGTGGAACTGGGGTATTTCGGGGACACGTTCGGGCGACCGTTCTTCGATGAGCCGCCATCCTGGTACGCGGAGGGCGCCGAACCGGGCGCGGATATGTGGGCCACCGCGGACGAGTCCCGCGAACTGATCGTCGGGCTGTACCGCCAGGCCTGGGGGCACGCGGACACCACGATCGCCACGCTCGATCTCGATGCGATCGGTCACGTCCCGTGGTGGCCGGAAGAGCGAAGCAGCGTGACGCTGCACCACGTCCTGGTACGCGTGATCGCGGATACCCACCGCCACGCCGGCCACGCCGATATCGTCCGGGAACTCATCGACGGGGCCGTTGGGATGGCGAAGGGGAACGACAGCATGCCGCCAGGCGATCAGTCGTGGTGGGAGAGCTACCGAAGTCGACTGGAGCGCGTCGCGCAGGACGTCGGTCGCGGCTGATCCCTCAGAGGATGCCGAAATGGAGGCGCCCGCTCGGTAAGGAGCGGGTCGAGAGGTGATGCTGACCTCGCTCGGCCTGATGCACGAGGGACGCCTGGACACGGTAAAAAAAGTTGTCGGTCCGTCAGTTCTCCAGGCTCACACCGGCATTGCTGACGACCCGATCACCGGAACGGCTGCTCCGTGAGGAGCCCGCGAACCACCCGTCCCGCTGCTGCGCGATGAACTGGAAGCGGCATGTGGGGAACGTGCCCAGGAGCGATCGTCCTGGCCGGCCACGACCTGGCTGGGGAGCGTCGGCAGGGCCGTGGGATCCGGTTGCCCCCGTCCGGGAATTCCGGGACGACGCCGGGTCGGAGGCTGACCCGCGCAGGTGGCCCCGGTCTGTTCGAAGGGGTCCTGAATGCGTTCCGGCGAAGCCCTGACTCCGATCCGACCGCGCACGATCGGAGCGAGCCGTGCCTCCGGGCCGGCTCGCTCCTTGTGTGTTGGCTGAGCCTTCATCACCTCGACATCAGGTGGTGCTCGGCGCGTGTGCCGCGGGATTCAACATGGTTGCGATGGGCATGTCAATCGTAGCCGCGTGCCCCCGCCACGCGTCGACCAGGAGGCAGCAGTGAAGAGCAGAGCACGAGTCCGCAGGGTGTCGCTCGTAGTCGGCAGCGCCCTGGCGGTGGTCATCGCGTCTTCGGGTAGCGCGTACGCTGCCCCGCCCGGTGCTTTGCCCCTGAATGCGGACGGGATGGAGCAGTCGTTCCAGCCCGCCTACGACTACGACACGGACGGCTGCTACCCCACTCCGGCCATCGGGCCGGACGGGGCCATCGCGCCCGGCCTCAACACCACCGGGGCCGTCAACGGCAGTTGCCGTGATGCCTGGGACCTGGACAACACCAACGGATACGCCCGCTACAAATGCAACAACGGCTGGTGCGCGATCATCTACGGGCTCTATTTCGAAAAGGACCAGGCCGTGGCCGGTAGTGGGCTCGGCGGGCACAGGCATGACTGGGAGCACGTCGTGGTGTGGGTGCAGAACAACGAGGCCCGCTACGTATCCACGTCCGCTCACGGCAACTTCAACGTCTACGGTCGCGATCAGATCCGGTGGGACGGGACGCACCCAAAGATCGTTTACCACAAGGACGGCGTGAGCACCCACTGCTTCCGCCCCGCGAGTTCCAACGACGAGCCGCCTGAGAACCACTACCACGGATGGCAGTTCCCCAAGCTGGTCGGCTGGAACGGCTACCCCGCGGGTCTGCGGGACAAGCTGACTCAGGCCGATTTCGGAAGCGCCGTCTTCGGTCTCAAGGACGGCAATTTCAACCGTCACCTCGAAAAGGCCAAGCCGGCCGACATCCCGTTCGACCCCAACGCCTGACGGTCCGGTTGGTGCCGGGAGGCGGGCGGGCGGCAGCGCGTCCGGGCGCCCGCCTCGCCGGCCCTCTGGCGCCGGCCCGCGCCGGTGGTTCCGACCCCGGCCCGCGCGCTTCGCGTACGCATCCGTGCTCAGGACTTCACTTGCCTGCCGGGCGGCAGGTTTGCCAGGTGATGTCCCTGTCATCCGTTTCGCGTACGCCGGGTTCGCCCCTGCGCGCAGGTCGTTCATGTGCCGGAGCGTGCGCGACGTCTTGACGTGCCCCTGGCATGATGGCTTTATGGGAGCGCTCCCACATTACTGCTGATGTTTCCTGGCGCTCATCCTCTGGAGTCGTAGTGAGATCAACAGGAAGTACGACATGTAAGAGCTCCGTCACCGTTCTACTGACCGCTCTGGCCGCTTTCCTCGGGCTCGTCGTTCTCGGGGTTCCGGGCCCGGCTGCCGCCCAGGCGCGGGCACAGACCCACGAAGCCGGCACTCTTGGCACCGGCCTCCATATCAGCGACGGCCGCCTGCTCGAGGCCAACGGCAACGACTTCGTCATGCGCGGCGTCAATCACGCCCACACCTGGTACCCGGGCGAGACGCAGTCGCTGGCCGACATCAAGGCCACGGGCGCCAACACGGTCCGCGTCGTTCTCTCCGACGGTCACCGCTGGAGCAAGAACAGTCCCGCGGACGTTGCGAGCATCGTCGACCAGTGCAAGGCGAACCGGCTCATCTGCGTACTGGAGGTGCACGACACCACCGGTTACGGCGAGGACGCCGCGGCCGGAACGCTCGATCACGCCGCCGACTACTGGCTCGGCCTGCAGGGCGTACTCACCGGTGAAGAGAACTACATCATCATCAACATCGGCAACGAGCCCTGGGGCAACACCAACCCCGAGGGCTGGACCGAGCCCACGACCGCCGCCGTCAAGAAGCTGCGCACCGCCGGGTTCGAGCACACGATCATGGTGGATGCACCGAACTGGGGCCAGGACTGGCAAGGCGTCATGCGCGCCAAAGCCCAGTCCGTCTACGACGCCGACCCCACAGGTAACCTGATCTTCTCGATCCACATGTACAGCGTCTACAACACCGCAGCGAAGGTCACCGACTACCTGAACGCGTTCGTGGACGCCGGCCTGCCGATCCTGATCGGTGAGTTCGGGGGCCCCGCCGACCAGTACGGCGACCCGGACGAGGACACCATGATGGCCACCGCCGAGCAGCTCAAGCTCGGCTACCTGGCCTGGTCCTGGAGCGGCAACACCGACCCGATCCTCGACCTGACGATCGGCTTCGACCCCACCCGGCTCAGCCCCTGGGGCGAGCGCATCTTCAACGGCGTCAACGGCATCGCCCAGACGTCCCGCGAGGCCACCGTCTTCGGCGGCGGCGAACCCGGCGACACCGAGGCCCCGGCAGCCCCCGGCACCCCGACCGCTTCGGCCGTGACGGCCACCTCGGCTACCCTCAACTGGACCGCCGCCACCGACAACGTCGGTGTCGCCGGCTACGACGTCGTCCGCGTCAGCGGCGGTTCCGAGACCACGGTCGCCGCCTCCGCCACCAACAGCGTCACGGTGAGCGGCCTCACCGCCGAGACGGCGTACACGTTTGCGGTCTACGCCCGCGATGCGGCCGGGAACCGCTCGGCCCGCTCGGCGACGGTGGCTGTCGTCACCGCCAAGGGCACCGGCACTCCCGGAACGGGCTGCTCCGTCGGCTACCGTGTCGTCGGCGACTGGCCCGGCGGCTTCCAGGGCGAGATCATCATCCGTAACACCGCCACCTCCGCGATCAGTGGCTGGACGCTGGCCTTCAACTTTGCCGACGGCCAGACCGTGAGTCACGCGTGGGGTGGGTCCTTCACGCAGAACGGTGGAAAGGTGAGCGTGGTCCCCGCTTCCTACACGTCCGCCATACCCGCCGGCGGTTCGGTCACCGTCGGCTTCAACGGCGCCCGGGGCGCGACCAACACGGCCGCGACCGGGTTCACTCTCAACGGGACCGCCTGCGCCACTGCTTGATCCGGCGTCCTGGCCATCGGCGACCGGCGTGGGCACCCTGCTCGCGCCGGTCGGTACGCCGTGGCAGAGAAGGTTGCGGACACATCCCGTTGCGGGGGCGTGCTTCCGCCGGGCGCCCTGACCTCAGCAGGACGGCAGGCTTCAGCCGCGCTCCGTGAGCAACGTCGCCAGGTGGTCCGCGAATTGGGTGAGCCAGTCCGGTCGCGGTCCATTGCGGGCCATGCGGAACCCGTGGCGTCGGGCCCAGAACGCGGCCTGGACGGCGAGGAGTTGGGCCCAACGCTGGGTGCGCTCGCGATCGAGCTCCGCGGCCTCGGTGAAGACGTCCAGAGCGCGGTGGGCAGCCTGGCGCAGGTCGTCCGCTTCGAGCAGTGTCAGCGCGCGGGATTTGAGCAGTGTGCCGCCGTCGTATGCGGGGTCTCCTGCGTACCCTTTGGGATCGACGGCCAGCCACGGCTCACGGTCGGCACGCAGGATGTTTCCGGCGTGCAGGTCGCCGTGGATGAGGGTGTCGGGCTGGACCCGGCCCAGCTCCCGGACGGTCGCTACCGCGGAGTCCACCACGTAAGGCGACAGCGGGTGCGTCAGCTCCTCGGCATCCTTGCGTAGCTGCTCCTCCCAGGATTCGGCCTGATCCCGTAGCCGGGGCAGGCCGGGGGGTGCGGGGACGGCCAGCCGGCGACTGATCCTTCCGGCGACCGTCACCACCTCATCGCTGTCCTCGACCTCCGCCAGGGGCGACGCCCGGACCCGCTCCAGCAGCATGGCGAAGGACTCGTCGTCCCGCTCGTGCAGCAGGACGGCTCCGCGTCCGCCCCACGCCGCGAATGCGTCCGGCTCGTGGACGTTGCCGGGGTGAGGGAAGGACACCTTCAACACGGCGGTCCCGTCGGTTCGCCGCAGCACGGGGACGATGATCCCGACGCCCCCGTGCATGACATCGCCGTCCGGCACGCAGTCCCAGCGTGTCAGCAACTGGTCGACGATGATGGGCAGGTCGGCCAGCCAAGCCGCTCCGGGCTCTCCCTCGCGCTCGATGGTGCTGCGCGAGAACGCCTCTGGTATCCCGATCATCCAGACACTTTACGCGTACGGTCGCCGCTCGGATCATCATCGAGACCGGCACCGACTCCTCCCGTCTCGTCCAGACCGAAGCCCAGGCCGAACGATCCATCGGATGACCATGCCCACCTGAACGATCGGAGTGATCCGCGCTCATCGAGGAACACGGTGGGCGCGGACAAGAACGGCCTCGGGTCCAGACGTGTCATCAGGACCGAAGGAATCGCGGGCACCACCAAGGAGGAGTGGCGGACGACAGCAGGCACGGAACGGCAGACCGCCGGAGGCAAGGTGCTCCGGCGTTGCACGATGTCGCTGGACGGGTTCGTGGCAGGGCCGAACCACGCGATGGACTGGATGGCGGGGACCTCGTTTCCTCCTGTCCGTACACGGCCGACAGGGTCATGCTGCCGATCGTAATGGCTCATATGTTCGAATGCGAGTACTCTGCAGGCATGGCACCCCACCAAATCCAGGGATCCCTGTTCGACCAGAGCGAGGATGTGCGTCTCAGCCCGTTGGACGGGCTGCACCGGACCGGCCTCGGCGACGGCGCATGGATCGACCTGCTGCCTGGCTGGCTGCGTGGCGCCGACCACCTGTTCGAACAGCTGGCCACGGACGTTCCCTGGAAGGCCGAGCGACGGCAGATGTACGAACGGGTCGTGGATGTCCCGCGCCTGCTCGCCTTCTACCGCTCCGGGGAACCGCTGCCGCACCCCGTCCTCGATGAAGCACGGCAGGCGCTGTCCACGCACTACGCCGCTGAGCTCGGTGAACCCTTCACCACAGCCGGATTGTGTCACTACCGCGACGGGCGCGACAGCGTGGCCTGGCACGGCGACCGAATCGGCCGGGGGGCAAGCGAGGACACGATGGTCGCCATCCTCTCCGTGGGAGCGCCCCGCGACCTGCTGCTGCGCCCGCGCCACGGTGGTGATGTCGTCCGGCGTCCGCTCGGGCACGGCGATCTGATCGTGATGGGCGGTTCCTGCCAGCGGACCTGGGAGCACGCCATCCCCAAGACCGCGCGGGCCGCCGGGGGACGCATCAGCATCCAGTTCCGGCCGCACGGAGTGCAGTGATCGGGTAGGCGCCGGGCGCCGTGGGTCCAGGACTGCCCGGATGGGGTGACCGGATCGGCTCCGGCTGGAAGGTCATCACAGCGTGTGCTGCCCCGGGAGCACCGTCCAGCGGCACGTGGTCCCTCCACCCCGACGAATCCGTCGACGACTGAATGCGCTGCGCACGGACCGCTAACCGCTGCCTCACCACTTCCGAGCCCGGCGCCGACAGGGCATGCCCAGGGCACCTGGGCGTCCTTACCGCCCGTGAGTGCGAGGTGACGGGTCGTCGACCAGCTGTTGATCCACGGCTGTGGACTGCTGCGGCTCGGTCGTTTCGGCTTCCCTGGGCTTGTTCACGCTGTCGCTCGTCATCGATGAGTTCTCCTTCCTGATCAGGAGTTGCACGGTTCGTATTGCAGCCTCGGCACTCGCACTGCCCGCCACACCTGCGTGATCAGAACGCCAGCTGCGATCTCAACACGCCCCCACCCCAACCATGCACGAGGTCGTAAGTGACGCGGCCCGCCCCCACGGGCAGTGGGGGCGGGCCGCCGCACAACGCGCCCGCCAGGGGCAGGTTGGTCGGGGTGGATCAGGACGTCGCCGGTCAGGAGACGTCAGGAGACGTCAGGGCGTTGGGCCCAAGCGCGTCCAGGGACTGTTGGGGTCGGTCGCGTTCGGGATGTTGGCCTTCGTCCAGTACTTGGCCTTCCAGTAGTAGCCGTCGCGGGAGACCACCGAACGGGTCGAGCCGTCGGGTGCGCCCGCTACCAGGGCGGTGGCGGACAGGACCCCGCTGTTCTTCGGCTCGGCCACGAAGCCGGATGCCGAGGCGAGGGAGTACGGGGTGCCGTCGGCGGGGATTGCGGTCAGCGGGTTGCCGTTCTGGTCCAGGAAGCGCCACTGCTGGGCCTTGCTGCCGGTGACGCAGTCCGTCACGCTCAGGTCTGCCAGTCGCGTATTGGCGCCCAGACACTGCTCGTGACCCGAGGTGTTGCTCTTGATACGGAGCCAGCCCGAAAGAAGTCCGCCGTCCGCCGCGATGGTCCACAGCTGGTTGGCGCCGCCGTTGCTGGCGTACAGGTGGGCACGCGTCCAGGTGCCGGGGTGGTCCAGGACGTTTCCGCCGGAGACATCCTGGATCTTCCACTGGGCGCCGGTCTTCCAGACCGAGAAGGGTGCCCAGAGCGGGTTGTAGGTGCGGGCGGTGTCCCAGGCCTCGGCCTGGCAGCCGGTGACGGCCGGTGTCGGGGGCGCCACGGTGGTGGTTCCCTTACGCCCGTCCTGGGTGAGGCCGTACTCCGTGCCACCCGTCTTGATCTTGAAGTTGGCGGGGCCGGTGATCGGCAGGAAGTACTTGATGCCGATGTCCCTGGCCTTGCCGGTCGGCAGGTCCTCGCAGTATCCGAGGGTGATCGTCACCCGGTGGAAGTCCGCTTTGAGGCCGCCCACGTTCGCCCCGGTGCGCCCTGGTGAGAGTTCTCTCTTCATTTCCTGCCAGGCCTCGTCCTTGAGCAGCGGAGAGGTGGAGGTGGGGATGTCGAAGGACACCTCGGTGCCCGCCGGCAGCGTCTTGCCGGTGTTGTTGGTGATCCTCAGCTTGGGCTGTAGCGGCCACAGGTCCTTGACGTCGGTCGGGTAGTCGACCAGCTCGGCCTTCACGTTCAGGACCTGGGCGGGCAGGACCGTGCTGCCGGCTCGTGTCGCCTTGTACGGTCCGGCAGCACGCAGGGCCGTATCGAGCCGGGTCGTGAGGTCGTAGCCCATGCCGTACTCGCCGTTGATGCGTTTGTGGTAGTCGCCGGCCATCTCCCAGAGCATCACGCCGCCGATGCCGTTGTCCTTGACGTATGCGGCCTTGGCATCGATGGAGCGTTCGTCCTCGGTGGAGAGGAACACCTTCTTCTGCGCGTTCCACAGCCAGGATGCCTTGAGCGTGTCGTTGTACTTGGCCGTGTACGTTCCTGCCAGCTGGTTCGCGGGCTGGGCGGGGTCCAGGCCGTACTTGGGGAGGTAACCGGGCGTGGTACCTGCCTGGAGGTTCTTGGTGTGCCAGAGCGGGTTGGTGCCCGCCTCGATGTTCTTGCCGTTCTCGATGTCGTGCCAGATATTGTCGATCCCGGTCGCGCCCTGGCCGCAGGCCGTTTTGCTGCCCACCCCGCCCGCGCCGGTCCCGGTGCCCGCCGGACAGGCGTTCTGGTCCGGCAGTGCGGCGGTGCCCCAGAGGCCGTCGGTGCCGCCCTCCACCCCGCGCCATCCGCGCGTGTAGTAGGGGAGGCCGAGGTTGATCCTGCCGGGCGGCAGTGCGCCGCGGTAATAGTGATAGGCCCAGTCGGCGTTGAAGTACCCGGTCTTCTGATAGGGGTTGGGGTCCCCGTTCTCGTCGACGTCCTTGTAGATGCCGACATCGGCCAGTTCGGCGTCCTTGCCGTCGTCGTACAAAGGTGCCTGCGGGCCGACGTGCTTGTTCCAGGAACCGTGCAGGTCATACGTCATGACATTGACGAAGTCCTGGTACTGGAGCGCCTGTCCGGCATCGAGGCCCCGGACGAGATAGCCGGAGCCGGAGCCCGCGGAGGTGAGGAGGTAGTAGCGGTTGCGGCCGGCGCCCGCTGAGTCGAGCTTCGCCCGTACCGTCTTCATCAGCGCGTTGTATCCGGCCCCGAGCCCCTTACGGCGGGGGTCGGCTGTCGGCCAGTCCTTGGGGTTGCCGGTCTGCGGGAGGGCGGAGGGATACTCGTAGTCGAGGTCCACACCGTCGAAGCCGTAGCGCTCCAGGAAGCCCGTCACGGAGTCCGCGAAGGTGTTGATGGCCGCCTGGTTGACCGAACCGTCGGCGTTGGTCGTCATCGTGTAGAAGCCGGCCGACTGTGCCCAGCCGCCCACGGAGATCAGCGTCTTCACCCGGGGGTGCTGCTTCTTGTAGCGGGTCAGGAGATTGAAGTGCCCCTGGTAGGGCAGCGACGGATCCATCTCCGCGCCGACCAATCCGGGCCAGGTCATACCGGTGGAGGGATTCTTGGCATCGGTCGTGTCACCGACGGAGATCTGGTTGCCGACGATGCCCGCGAAGGCGTAGTTGACGTGCGTGACCTTGTTCCAGGGGATGTTCTTGACGAGGTAGCGGGGGTCGCCCTTCTCCCCCGTACGCCAGCTGCTGAAGTATCCGACGACGCGGCGGTCGCGGTCCGCGCCGAGCCACTCCCTCCCGTCGCCCTGGTACGCGTCGCAAAAGCGCGCCGTCGTCGAGGCGGCCATCCCGTCGGGGCGGCACTGCGCCTGGTCGGACGGGCGCGCGGGGCGGGTTCCGCCGTCGTCCAGCGAGCCGTCCCCCTGGTCGTACGGGTCTCCGGCCGGCGTGCCCACGCCCTGTGCGGGGCCGGGCTCGGGGAACCAACCGCCGAAACCGGGGGTGTCACCGTGGTACGTGTACGTGTTGAGCTCATCGATGGCGGCCGTCAGGCCGCCATCCGTGTACTGGTTGACCGAGATGAAGTTCGGCTTCTTGCGGGCGGCGGGCGTACAGAAGCGCTGCGCCCGGTTGAGTACCTTCGAGTTGTCCGTATCCGGGGTCCCGCCGAGCGATGTCTTGCGGAAATGGTTCATGACGAACAGCCGCCGGAAGCCTGTCTCCTCGTCGCTGAGCGGAATCTCGTCCCAGCGGCTGTAGCAGGACCAGTTGGAATCGCCGGTCGCCTCGCCCATTTCCCAGTTGTTCTCGGCGGTCCACTCGTTGCCGTACATGAAGCCCAGCTCCGCCTTCGCGGCCCCGGAATTGTTCCGGGTGGAGTCCGTGAACAGGAGCAGGCGCTTGTTCTTGGCGACAAGCTCGGAGACCCTCGGCCAGCCCTTCGTCCGCACCTGCCAGGGATCGGCGTCCGGCCGGAAGAGCATACCGTCCAGTACCCCGCCGGCACCGAGGTCGTCGCCCACCTCCTCCCGCAGCGCATCCGTCGAGGCGTAGTCCTCGACGAAGACGGTCACGACTTCCCGGGGGTTCGCCTTGAGGAATGTGGCGATGTCCCCGAAGACGTCCGACATGGGCTGCGAGGTGGGCAAGCAAGCGGCGTGACACATGCGCACTCTGCCGTTGAACATATGCGCGTCGAGCATCAGTCCGCGCACGCCGTCCGACAGCTGGGTGGCGATGCTGTGCGGCTGCGTGGGGAAGGGGGCCGCACCCTCGGCGTCATCCTGGTTGTAGAACGCGTTGTGCGTCGTCAGGAACGTCTGCTGGTCGAACGTCGGGTCGGCCGGCATCGGCTGACGCGGCGGGTCGACCGGTGTGACGTACCACTTCTCGCTCGCATCGGTCTGCCCGGCGAACACCGCCTCGCCCGCACGGGAACCGCCGATGAGCCGTTCCTCGGAGCCGGGCGCGAAAAACATGTACTGCTCGCCGGCGTGCCGCTTGATCAGCCAGTCGGTTCCGGGGCCCGTGCAGTCCCTGAGCGCGACCCGGCCCTCGCCCTGCTCATTGACACCCTTGGTGAGGCAGAGGCCTTCCTTCGTCGGGTTCTTGACCTTGTAGTTCGCGGTGTCCGCGACCCGGTCGAACTCCCACTGCTGGTTGTCCTCGTCGCCCTTGGGGTCCTCGGTCTTCAGAATGGCCGAAGAACCGCTGAGGTTGTGGCCGTTCAGCTCGTTCTCGATGTAGAAGAGGCCCTCGACGGGCGGCCCTTCGGCGGCTGTGGCTGCGACGGTAGCCGCGGCCGTCACAGGAGCCGTCCGGGGCTCGGCCCCCGCCGGCAGCGCTGAGGCCAGTCCGACGAGCAGGACTACGGCCAGCGCCGCGATTCCTCCTCGGCCCACTGATGTGCGTAACATTGCGATCCCTCTCGGTCGGGCTGGGACGCGGATACGCCCACCACAGGATCAACCAAGAAGATCAACGGACGATCAACAGGTGAGAAACAACCACGTGGTTGCTCGCGCACGCCCCGGCTCTGGACTGCGCTCCGCTCACGGTGCCCGGTCCGCAATCCGCTCGCGGTCACGGGCTCCTGGGCGCGGTAACCGCAGCCGGCCCGCGCGAGTCGGACCGGCAAGAGGTCGCCGGGATGCTGGGTTCCCCGCCTCCGTCTGAGGTCGCCACCGACGAGCGGCGGTGGTACTCGTCGGGGCAGGGAAACGTGGAGGGCGGGTTGAACTTGTCGTTCAGGTCCTGTTCGGAGTTGAGATCATGTGGCGGGTCGGAGGCCGCGGAGCCAGAGGACTGCACCACGTAGGTGCAGTCCGGCGAGGTAGCTCTTGGGGGTCTTGTTGTCGCGAGTGGCCAGGCCCCGCCACTCCTTGATCCTTCCGATGCAGCGCTCGATGACGTTGCGCTCTTTGTAGAGATCGCTGTCGTGGCTGGCCGGGCGGCCTTCGCGTGAGCCCTTCTTCTTGCGGTTGGCCGCCTGGTCGGCCTTCTCGACGATCACGCCTGTGATCCGGCGTCGGCGCAGGTAGGCGCGGGTCGCGCGTGAGTAGTACGCCTTGTCGGCGGCGATCGCGTCCGGGCGGGTGCGGGGTCGGCCGACCGGTCCGCGCACCTTGATCTGCTCGACGACGAGTGAAGCGGGGACCGTCGGCGGCCTGTCCGGCGGTGAGGACGAAGGACAGCGGGCGGCAGCGACGGTCCGCCGCCAGGTGGGACTTGGTGGTCAGCCAGCCATGCGAGCGCCCCAAGACGGCCGTGCTCGGGCGTGCCTTGCAGAGCCGGGGTATCCGGCGCCGCTCCTCGCGCACCGCCTCCTCGACCGGTGCGCTACGGGATCGTCTTGTCCCTGGCGCGAACCCTCTTTTCGGCCGCGGCGGCCTTCTCCAGCTCGTCCAGCAGTTCGGCGTCGACGGCCATCCCGGCCGCGTGGTGATGGGCGCGAGCGACCGTGGAGTCCACGCTGACCAGCCTCAGATCCACCTGGTCACGGGCGGCAGCCTCGGCGATCATCGCCTCCATCAAGGACTGGAAGATCCCCGTGGTCGTCCACAGCCGGAACCGGTCGCAGAGGGTCGACCAGACCCGTGGCGCTCGGGACCATCGCGCCAGGGGCTCCCGGTCCGAAAAGGCCACCTCATCCCATCGAACTGCCGCCGCAGGTCCGGCATCGGCCCCCGCTCGCCCAATGGCAGGAACGACTCGATCAACTCCCACTCAGGATCGGTCAGATCACCATGCGCCGTGTCAGATCTCCACCAGCCCCGGCCGCACCACACGGGCGGATCAATTGATCCGTGATCTCAACTCCGAACAGGCCCTAAAGCGAGTCCGGGCGATCCTGTAGTTGTAGTGCTGCGGCGATCAGGTCGTGGACGAGGAACTCCCCGGAGGCACGGTCCTCTTTGAGCCGGGGCAGGTTGTCGGGGCCGAACCAGTCGTAGGCAGTGTGCTTGGACCATTCCAGGGCTGGGTGATCCAGGTCGCCGTCGACCTCGACGAGATAGTCGGCCTCGTGCCGTAGCCCGTCTCCGTCGTCGCCCGTCCAGGTGGTGACCCCGAGTAGTCGCCGGACCCGGCGCAGTTGCCATCCGGTCTCTTCTTCCACTTCCCGGGCAAGGGTGGCCAGCAAGGTCTCGCCGGGCTCGACGTGGCCGCCGACGATGTCCCAGTAGTCAGGGAAGAGCCGCCGGTGGGGGCTGCGTTTCTGGGCGAAGGCACGGCCCTGCTCGTTGAGGATCACCGCGCCGACGGTCCACAGCTCGCCGTCGGCGGGCATCGGCACCTCGACGCCGCTGTCGACGAGGACGTCCGGGTGCTGATCTGATGCCATGGCCCCCCACTGTAGGGCCGTATCCGATCCCCGCCCCGGCACTTGACCGAGACATGGCGGGGCAGGGAGAGCTGTCGGACGAGCAGTGGGAGAGGGTTGAGCTGCTGCTGCGTCCCGGTGAGCAACGGCCGCTGCTGCCGCTGGCGCGACCACCGGCAGGTGATCGCCGGGATACTGCACCGGGGGACCGGGGGACCGGGGTGCCGTGGCGGGACCTGCCGGAACGGTTCGGCCCTTGGGAAACTGCCTACGAGCGCCGTCGGCCGTGGCGTCGGCCGACGGCACCTGGGAACGCCTGTTCCGGCAGACCCTGGCAGCCGCCGACTCCGACGGCAGCATCGACTGGGACATTTCGGTGGGCTCCACCGTGGTGCGTGTCCACCAGGCCGGCGGCCGGCGGCGGCAGGGCACCCCCGGCCCCTGCCAGGGCGGGCCCGACGGGCCCAATGGACAACCCACGGCACCCATAGGACGTAGCAACCGCACCCTTCGCACCTGACTGCGCCAGCGCGGCATCCGGCACATCATTCCGGAGAAGAAGGACCACAAGAACGCGCGACTGCGCCACGCTTCCCGAGGCGGCAGGCCGCCGGGCTTTGACCGCGAACGGCACACAAAGCGCGCCGGCGGCGCCAGTGATCACAATGGCTGGCGTGGTGGAGCCATGGCCCAGCGAATCGCGGCGGTCAGTGCGCGCCCGGTCGGGGTCACGCAGGCTTCGGCCACGCCGGACAGCGGGGGCAGCTCCAGCGACGTACGGGCCCACCGGGGGAGGGCGGCGACGGAGTTCGCGGCGAGGACTGCATAGGGCGCACGGGCGGCCCAGGGCAGGGGCGGGTGGAACAGAATGAAGCGTGCTGCCTCGCGTGCTTCCTTTGTCGGGCGCAGTTCGCCACGGTAGGCGCCGAGGTGGGCGACGAGTTCCTTGCGATTGCGCGGAGGATCGGTGACGCCGAGTGCTTCCGCCACTCGTGCCATGTCGGCGATGTAGCCGTCGTACCCAGCGGCGTCGAGCGGTTCGGCTCCGTAGCGCTGGTGGGCGAGCAGGAAACTTTCGACCTCAGCCACATGCACCCAGCCGAGAAGGTGCGGGTCGGCGGCGTCGTAGGGCTCTCCGGACGGAGTTGTTCCGCGCACCCGGCTGTGTACGGCTCGCACCCGGTCGACCGCCTGCTGTGCGTGGTCCGCTGTTCCATATGTGGTGACGGCGAGGAAGGTACTGGTGCGCTGGAGGCGTCCCCAGGGATCGCCGCGGTAACCGGAATGGGCCTCTACGGCAGCCATCGCCAACGGGTGCAGGGACTGGAGCAGGAGCGCCCGGAGTCCACCGATGAACATGGACGCATCGCCGTGGACGGTACGAATCGGCCGGTGGGGACCGAACCAGCGTGGGCCAGGTGTTCCGTGGATGCGGGCGCGGTTCTCCGGCCCTGCGGGACCGGCGACCCGGACAAAGACGGCGCTGCCGAGCCGCTCCCGCAAGCCGGGTGCCGCACGTGTGGACGAGTCCATAAGACCAGTATGCGCTCACAGATGCCCAGGTGAGCGAAGCGGGCGCTGCCCAGTGGGCTGGCCCGGGGAACGAAATTCCGGGTGCGCGCAGGGGCGGGCCCATACCGCCGCGCAGCCGGCGCCCGGTGTTCGGAGTGCCCGGCGAATTCATCGGCGAACGCTGGTGAATTCGCCGATGGCGCCCGCGCCTGGCGCCCCGACTCTTGTCGGGTCAGGCACCCGCATCCCCGCAGCCCCCACATCCCCGTCAGGAGTGCTCCATGCGTCGTCGCTCACCCCGCCGGCTTTTCGGCGTTCTCGCGGCCGTCACGGTCGCGTTCACCCTGTTCTCCTCGGCATCGACGGCCGGCGCGGCCCAGACCGCGACCACCACTGCCGCCTCCACATCACGGGCCGCCGACGCTGCCGCTCAGCCGCTGTCGACCAGCACGCCGGTCGTCTTCGTCCATGGGTACACCGGCAGCGCCTCCAACTGGGTCACCGCCATGAGCGTCTTCCAGCTCAACGGCTGGTCCAGCTCCAAGCTCTTCGCATACGAGTACAACTCCTACGGCAACAACATCACCAACGCCCAGGGCCTGGCCTCCTTCGTCAACAACGTGAAGTCCCGGACCGGCGCGAGCAAGGTCGCGATCGTCAATCACTCGATGGGCGGTCTCGTCAGCCAGTACTACCTGAAGGTGCTGGGCGGCAACACCAGCGTCAGCCACCTCGCCTCGATCGCGGGCGCGAACCACGGAACCACGTACGCCGGCGCCTGCCTGATCTACGCGACCTGCCAGCAGATGTACCCGGGCTCGTCGTTCATCTCCCAGATCACCGCGGGCGACGAGACGCCGGGTGACACCAAGTACGCCACCTGGTACTCGGCGTGCGACGGCATCATCCTCCCGTACACCAGCACTCGGCTGAACGGCGCGACGAACAACAACGTGATCTGCCAGACCCACCTCGGGTACCTGGCGGACACGGTCGTGCTGGGCCAGATCGCGCGCTTCGTCGCCTCCTGACCCGCCGCGTGAGCCGGACACGCCTCGTCCCCGACCACAGATCCGGGGGACGAGGCGTGTCGTGCGCTCGGGTGAGGGGCCTATGAGTGGGTACTTACGCCCCGGTGCCGGAGCGATGCCCGCCGGGCAGGCGCGGCCCGTTCCTACCCGGCGGTAGACGGCCCGCGCCCGTACCGCTGAAGGTGGCCTTGCTCAAGGGCATCCGGGTCGATGGGGAGGAGCTGGACCAAGCCGACCCCGTTCTCCTCATCCGCCTCGTGCCGCCTCACCGCGATCCCGCCGACGCGGACCCTGACGGCACCGGACTCGGCCTGTCCGCACTCCGCGTAGAAGAGGGGGAGAGGCTGCGTCGGCTCTCCCGCCACGAAGGCGTGCACACCGCCCGCCGCTCCGGCTGTCGACTCCCACCACTGGCAGTTGCTGCGGTCCGTGCTGGGGGCCGACACATCCGTCCCGGACCAGGACGCGACCGAACGCTACGAGGTGCGCCCACGCCTGGGCGGTCTGCCGGAGGGCCGGACCAGGTGACTACGAACGGAACGGCCTGAGCGTGGCGCGGACCTGGTCCGCCGCACCCCAGTCGTGCTCGTACTGGGCGATGACGGCCAAGTGCTGCCGCAACTGGATGATCGGCATCCTGGCGGGCCAGTTGTCGTCGAGCCCGGTCAGCTCCGCGTACTGCGCGAAGAACCGCTTCGCTTCGGGCGGGTGCGGCGAACTCCACAGATGGGCCAGATCCACTTCGGGCCACATGTAGGAGACAGCCGGGTCGATCAGAGCGGGCTGCCCGTCCGGGGTCGCGAGGATGTTGTGCGCCCACAGGTCACCGTGGGTCAGGCAGGCCGGCCGGGAAGGCAGCAGTTCGGGCAGCCGCTCGCACAGCCGCTCCAGCGCCCGCCGGTCCCTTTCGTCGAGCGCCGCCCGTACCCGGGGCTCCGGCAGCCAGCGGAGCAGGCGGCTCCGGGCGAAGAAGGTGTGACCGTCGGTGTCCCAGGTGTTGTCCTGCCGGCAGCGCCCCAGCCAGTTGTCGCGGGACCAGCCGAAGCGGTCGTGCACGGTCGTGGTGTGCAGCCGCGCGAGGGTGTGGGCGAGCCGCTCCCAGAAGTCCTCTCGGGCCGGGCGCGTCTCCAGAACGGAGAGCACCAGCACGTCCCTGCCCGCGCACACCACCTCCGGGGTGGCGGCTCCGCCCAGCTCGCGTAGCGCCCGCAGGCCTTCGGCTTCCGCTGCGAACAGGCCGTCAGCAGGCGTCTCCCGGAAGGCTTTCACGAACACCGGCGGCCCCTCGCGGCGCGTCGCGATACCCGCGAGGGCAGCCACTCCCCCCTCGGCAGGGGTCACGGACACCGCATCGCTCAGCCCGGCCCGGTGCAGTCGGTCAAGAAGCAGGGACGGGATGGACATGACATGCACGCTACATCACGGCCCCGGTGGCTCAGTCAGCTCCAGCAGAAATGCATCTCGAAGTGGCACGAACAGACCTTGGATGTGCGTCCGAGCCATGGCTGAGGCAGTCAACTCCGAGGCGAGGATGGCCTTGGCCAGGTCGGTGATGCGGGTGGTGCTGCACCGCAGCTTGCGCAGCAGTCGCAGGTCTTGAGAGTCGCCAAGGCCTGCTCGCCGACCGCGCGGACCTTCGCGTGAGTGTGCCCAGGAACCGGTCGACGAACTGCCGGGGAGTGATGGTGGCCACCCTGAACTTCAGGCTCGCGAGGTTACGGGCGATCGGAAGGACCATCCCCACGATGCCGCCTTTGGAGTCATGTGCCGAACAATTCGGTGAGGAGTTCGGCACCGTCCGCAGGTCCGCGCACCTAGCACTGGACGTGAACATCGCGATAGTGCGCGTTGATGTCCGGTGCACGAGGGCAGGTGCGTCATGTCCGTTGTGCGGGACGTGGTCGGACCTTGTTCACGGCCGTGTCGCCGCGACGTGTCCTTTGCGGGCTCGCCCGTCCGGGACACGGAGGCGCCGGGGATTCACGTCGCTGTGGCCGAGGCCGTCCGGAGCGACCTCGCGGCCCGCCTGCGCATCGTCCGGCCGCTCTGCCCCGACCACCGCACCGGCACCCACCCGAAGGCGGTCTCGGACCGGGCGGTGTGGTGGCGCACGCCCGGGGCTCCGGCGAGCGAACCGGTGTGCTGACGGCCGCCCGGCGGATCCGTACGGGCCTCAGGACATGCTGCCCCGGCACACCGTCCCCGGGGCCGGGGTGCGGCCCGTGCGGAGGTATGTGTCGACCGCCTCCATGACGCAGCGGTTCTGCGGGTATGTGCCGTGGCCCTCCTCCTCGGCCGTTAGGAGCACGCCGACACCGTCGCCCAGGGCGCGGGCCATGTGGCGGGCGCCGGGGTATGGGGTAGTCG
Source organism: Streptomyces sp. NPDC060035 (assembly GCF_042736635.1). Lineage (NCBI taxonomy): Bacteria > Bacillati > Actinomycetota > Actinomycetes > Kitasatosporales > Streptomycetaceae > Streptomyces > Streptomyces sp. NPDC060035. The sequence goes on along the minus strand of NZ_JBHWVO010000006.1, from coordinate 135,966 downwards.
GGTCGCCGGTGCCGCCGACCACTAGGACGGGGGCCGCGCCGTCGGCGTTCACCTGGGGCGTGGCGCGCTCGCCATCGAACGGCCAGTCGTATCAGAGGTAGACGCCGGTGGACCAGGCCGCGCCGAAGACGGGTGAGGCGGCTTTGATGCGGGCCTCGTCGCTGCCGAGGCGTTCGAAGCCGGGGCGCAGGCTGGAATCCGCGCAGGTGATCGCGATCTGGGCGGCGCGGCTGCTGTCGCGCGGGGTCGCCGCGCGGTCGGCGGAGCCGATGTCGTCCGCGCCCTTGCTCAGCGGACGGCCGTCGTGGTGGTCGATCAGCGCGGTGAGGGCCTTGGCGAGCGGCGACCAGCCGTCTGTGCCGAGGTCGAGATGGTCGCTGACGGTGTGCGCGAGATCGTCGGCGTCGAGGTTCCTTCCGCCGCCGGCCGGGGCGGGCTTCTTCTCCAGGCGGTCGGCCAGGCGCGCCATGCGTCGCGCGGCCTCCTCGGGCCCGTCGCCGGTCGGGCAGTGGCGGATACGGGCCGCGCAGTGCGCAGCGAACCGGTCGAACGCCGCCTGGACCGCCTTGACCTGCGACACCTGCTCCTCGTCGAGGTCCTCGGTCGGATCGACGGACGCTTCGAGGACGAGCCGTCCGACGTGCGACGGGTACAGCTGGGCGTAGACCGCGCCGAGCGCCGTTCCGTACGAGACGCCGAAGTAGTGCAGCCGCTCGTCGCCGAGGAGGTAGCGCATCAGGTCGAGGTCGCGCGCGGTGTGCGAGGTGCCGACGTACGGGAGGAGCGCCCCGGAGTGCTGGGTGCAGGCGTCGGCCTCGTCGTAGCCGGTGTCGTCTGCGGTCTTCCCGCAGCGCACGGGGATGGTCGCGCCAACGCCGCGCGGGTCGAATGAGACCAGGTCGTAGCGGTCGAGGAGAGGCTTGTACTGGTTGAGGCGTTCGGGCAGTCCGCTCACGCCGGATACGCCGGGGCCGCCGAAGTTGAGGACGAGCGAGCCGATGCGTCGGGCGTTCGGGCCGGTGGCCTTGCGGCGGATCAGGGCGACGTCGATCGTCCTGCCGTCTGGTTTCCGATAGTCGAGGGGGGTCTTCATGGCGGCGCAGTCGTAGCCCGTGCGCGCGGTGGGCGGCGAGGTGCAGCGGGACCAGTGGAGGTGCTGGCCGGTGGTGAGCGCGGTGGGCAGACCGGCGGGGGGGTTGTTCGCGGTGAACTCCGTACGCGGCTCCGCACTCCGGCCGCGAGCGTCGTGCTGGAGCCAGGCGCCGACGGCCCCGATCGCGGCGAGGACGATCCCGGCGATGATGCGCGCACCGACCGAGAGGCCCGGTCTGCGGCTTCGTATCGGATGTGCGTTACTCATCGAAATCCCCGCGCTCCCGCCCCTGGACGCCCGCCCCGAGCCCGCATGCCCGTGATCGTCCGATCGTCGAATGAGTCAGAGTACAAGCCGCCTCCGAAGGCAGGCACGGCGACGGCGTACGGCCGGGTCGTGGACGTCGCCTACGAGCTCTCCACGCGCCGACGGGAAGCGAACGACGTCCCCGGCGCCCTATGGGCCGCCCGCCGCGGCCTTCTCGCGGCAGAGGAGAGCGAGATGCTGCACCGTCAACTCTCCTCGCCCGCCACGCCGCTGGTGATCTCGACGCCCTGCGTGAAGCCGCTACTCAACTGGCCCGCATCAACGAACAACTGCTCGGTGGTGTTGACATGGAGGCTGAGACTGCTGAGCTGCTGCGGAACTTGCTGCCGCGTCCCGCCGCTCGTGACCGCTGATGTAGGTTCCGCGTTTTTACGCACTCGTCCGCGGGACCTGCCCGTGGCCGGGCGGCGAACCGGTCAAGACGTTCACCGAGGAGCTGCCGTCGATCCCACCGCGGTCGCGGTTGACGTCGCGGCTGCGTACCTCGGGGGAAGCGGTCGCCGACCGCGGACGGACGGTGGTGCAGCCGCGCGCGACTTCGAGGTGTCGTGGCCGGTGGCGAACACCGCGTTCACGGCCGCGGCCGAGGCTGCGCTGCCGAAGGACACGCCGCCGGTGACGCACCTGGCGATCGACGAGACCCGACGCGGGAAGGCGAAGTTCCGCCTGGTCGAGGCGCCCGACGGCGGTGAGATCTGGGAAGTCGTCGCCGACCGGTGGCATGTCGGGCTGGTTGACCTGGTCGGCGGTGCCGGGCTGCTGGGGCAGGTCGAGGGCCGCACCGCGGCGAGTGTGTCGGCGTGGATGGGCGCCCAGACTCGCCAGGGGCGGGCCGGGGCCAGGTGGTCGCGATCGACATGTGCACCGTGTTCAAAGCCGCGGTGCGCGACGTGCTGCCGCACGTCAGCACGTGGTGGCCGCAGATCCTCGCCGCGATCACGACCGGCGTCACCAACGCCGCCTCCGAAGGGATCAACAGGGCGATCAAAACTGACGCCGTTCATCTTTACGCGAACCCGTTGTAAGTCAAGAATCGCCGAACCCTGAACCGAGATACATAAAGGATTCATATAAATCTGCTATGCTTCAGGCATGAGTCGCCGAGACGCCGCGCACGGCGCTTCCGATGCCATCGGGTCAGCCCTCTACGGTCTGGCCACCAGGGCCGTGAGACGCCTTCCCCGCGACATGAGCCTGACGTCCGCCGCCACCTTGGCCACCCTGGACAAGACCGGCCCGCGACGGATCACCGATCTGGCGGTGGCCGAGGGCGTCACCCAGCCCGCGATGACCGTCCTGGTCCGGGTGATGGAGGAATCCGGGCTGGTCGAGCGGAAGGGCGATCCGTCCGACAAGCGGGTCACGCTGGTGTGCCTGACCGAGGCCGGCGCGTCGTACGTCCGGACGCGACGCCAGGCGGGCGTCGATGCGTACGCGCGGTTGATCGACGAACTCACCGGTGACGAGGTCGAGGCCTTGGCAGCAGCCCTTCCGGCGCTGCTGCATCTGGCGGAGCTCGAAAGCCACGCCCGAGAGGAGTCGGACCGGTGACCGCGGCCCAGGCTCATGACCAGCCCATGAGCACTGCCCTGATACGTTCCGAGGCACGTCTGCTGGTCCCCGCCCTGATGTTCATCGCCCTGGTCGTGGCGGCGGTCGCCAGCCTCGGGACGCCGCTCATCACCAGCGTGGCGACCACGTTCCACGTCTCCCTCGACAGCGCGCAGTGGACGCTGACCATCGCCCTGCTCAGCGGCGCCGTCGCCACACCCGTCCTCGGCCGGCTCGGAGCCGGTCCGCACCGGCGGGCCACGATTCTCGCCACGCTGGCGATCGTCGTCGTCGGCAGCGCGCTCACCGTGCTGCCGCTGCCGTTCGCCTGGCTGCTCGTGGGCAGAGCGGCCCAAGGCGTCGGACTCGGTCTCACGGCGCTGATGATGGGCGTGGCCCGCGACCATCTTCCCGAGGAGCGCAGCGCGGCCACGATCGCCCTGATCTCAGTGGTCTCCATCATCGGAGCCGGCGTCGGCTACCCGCTGGCCGCGCTGCTCGCCGAGTTCGGCGGACTGCGGGCCGCCTACGGCCTCGGCCTGCTCGTCACCGCCATCGCCTTCGTGACCGCGTGGCGCTCCATGCCCGCAACTCCCGAAGGCCGCTCCGCTCACGTGAACGTGGCCGGTGCGCTCGTCCTGGCGGGTGGACTGCTCCTCGTCCTGTTCCTGGCCGGCGAGAGGAGCCTGTGGAGCCGACACCTCGCCGTGGCGGTGACCCTTGCCGTCGCCGCCGTACTCCTGCTCTGCGTCTGGACCGTTTCCGAACTGCGAACCAAGACGCCCCTGGTCGACGTCCGGGCGGTACGGCACCCGGCGGTCGCCGGGGCGAACATCGCCATGTTCGTCGGCGGGAGCGGCATGTACCTCCTGCTCACGCTCATCACCCGCTACGCGCAGACGCCGCACAGCGCCGGCTACGGCTTCGGACTGACCACCTTCGTGGCGGGGCTGGTCCTCATCCCGTTCTCCGTGCTGGGGTTCGTCGCCGGCAAGCTCACGCCGCGGGTCCGCGAACGGATCGACGGCCCCCTGCTCCTGGCCGGCAGCGCCGCCATCGTCGGTGGCGGGTTCGTCCTGTTCGCCACCGCCCGGTCCAACCTGGCCGAACTGCTCGCGGCCATGGGCGTGCTGGGCTTCGGCGTCGGCAGCTTCTCGGCCGCCATGCCCGGCGTCATCCTGGCCGTCACCCCCAAGAGCGAGACGTCGAGCGCCATGAGCTTCAACTACGTCGTCCGCAGCGTCGGGTACTCCCTGGGCAGCGCCATCGGCGGTCTGGTCCTGGCCGCCGGCACCGCCACGGGCCGCCTCTTCCCGAACGACGATGCCTACACGACCGCGGCGCTGGTCGGCGTCGCCGCGATGGCGATCACGACGATGGCCGGCCTCGCCCTCGCCCGCCGACGCCCACCCGAGACCGATCCGATCACAGCTCCAGTCGGTGTGCCGGGCCTGGGCCGGTCGAGTCGAACCGGAAGCTGAGGATCGAAGCCGTCCGACTTCGACGCCGTCTCCGTCGGCTCGCTGACCCACAGCGCGCCGGCCATGGATCTGAGCATGCTTCTGATCATCAATTCCGAACACAGGAGGTACCGTGGCCAAGGGCTACTGGGTCAGCGTCTACCGCACCATCGCAGACCCTGAGAGGCTTGCTGCCTACGACAAGCTGGCCGGTCCAGCCGTCAAGGCCGCGGGCGGGCGGCTGCTCTCCCGTGGCAGCCGGGTCGTCGCACACGACGCCGGAATCGCCGAGCGCACCGTCCTGATCGAGTTCGACAGCTTCGAACAGGCGGTCGCCGCACGCGCGAGTGCGGCCTACCAGGAGGCGCTGGCCGTACTTGCTGACGGCGTCGAGCGCGACTTCCGCATCATCGAAGGCCTCGACTGACGATCGAGGCTGCGTCGGCGACGAACACGAAGCCGACTGCGGGGATCACCCCGGCTCGTCAGCGCGCCGCACGGTCGCGGGTCGTCGATGTCCTGGATTCCCTCGGACTCCCGCGCGATGCGCGCGAACACGGCGTCCAGCTCGGGCATCGGAGCATCGACCGGGCTCTTGGCGTCGGCAAGCATCGCGCGCAACTGCAGGTCCGCAACCGGGGCCAGGTACCGGTCGACGGTCGTCTCGCGGGAGGCATGGCCCAGAAGGTTCTGCACCATGAACCACGGGTCCCCGTAGAGCAGTCGGAAGTCCCGACGCTCCTCGGGTGTCAGCCCGTAGCGCTGGTCCATCAAGTGATTGAGCACGACGAGCATGTAGAGGGCGAAGGAATTGCGGGCGGAGTGCGGCGTGGCATACGGAGCGTAAATCTTGTGCGGATCCAATCCCTGGTGCTTCGGCGGGGTCAGCACTCGCTCACAGCGCTGGTTCGCCGTGCGGAAGACGCCCTCCCACGAGTGCGGCTGGAACGGCAGGCCCTGTTCGTTCAGCCACAGCCACAACGGCTCCGGACCTGTCGGCCCTCGGTGAACAGAAGCATGCGCTCCCACACCGTCAGCAGGTCCAGCGCGCGTTCTCCGATGACGCCGTTCTGGTCGCACCAGCGCACCACCGGCTTCAGCCCCCGGGTGACCTCGACGACCAGCCGCATCTCCGGCAGGCGGTCATAGCGGCCCGCCTTCTGGGCCCGCCGTACGGCCCACGCCCGCGTGGAATCCGCGTACGATTCGATGGCCCCGACCGCGTCCGACGCGACGTGGTACGTGCGGGGTTTCTTCGACCGCGTTACCTGCGCAGCGACCTTCCCTCGGTAGTAACGGCCGCCGTCCAGCCGCCGCTTGGGGAGCTCGAACATCAGCAGCGACCCGCTCTCGGCCCTCCGCAGCCCCGACGATGTGAGCAGCCGCACGAACGCGACGTTCCGGTCTTCCGAGCCGCCCCACCCATCCCGGCTCCGGCATGCTCTCGCGGGTGTGGCCCCGCAGCCCAACGTCAATCCACCGCCGCCAGGTCCGTGGCGTCAGCCAGTGAACGTTGCTCGGCCGGGCATCCTTCGCTTTCGCCGCGGCAACTGTCATAACCTCGCCGTACCGGCCCAGCACCTCTTCATGACGACCGGATTCCGGGTCAAGTGACGCTCTCTGACGGCCCATCCGTACAAACTCGTGAACGCAGCCAGCTCCCGGTTCCACTTTGAGCCCCCGATCCGCTTTGGATTCGTCTCCGCGAAGCGCCGCCAGTGCTCGTAGCCGTCCAGATCCCTCTGTGTCGCTTCCGTCCACCCCCGGCCGCGATTCCACAGGGAGGTCAAAAGCAACGCGATAGCGGTCGCGTAATTTCGCCGCGTCTCCACGGTGTAAGCGCGAAAGACATTCGACTGTCCGTAACGACTCAGGAGCGGATCCACCCGGTGGTCCGGCGACAGGAAAATGGGGTCGCCAGCTCGCACCCCTACCGCTTGCTCCCGAGCTGGCAGGTCCTCCCACTGCCCAAGCAGCGACCTCCGCACTCCACCCCGCACCGCGTCACGCGGCACCCAGAACACCGCCCAACTCATCGCGCCAGCACCCCTCTTGATCGGCTTCACACGCCGATTCAACAGGGAAGTGAGCAATTCCGTGTGATTTTTTGTGAGCGCCGATCGAGCATTTCCGCGTGATCATGAGCAAACGGTTACGTGCAGTAGCTTTCAGTTGTCGGTTCATCGTGCCCTTCCCGCGCGGGCGGTGGTGAGGGACAGCAACTGATCGACGAGGCCCAGCGACTGCTGCAACTCCTGGACGCACTGTCCAGCTCCCGGGAAGTAACCAGTCGGAGGGTGGATCGGTGAGGCCGGATGCCTGGGGCGACCCGGCGAGCGGCGCTGGTGGAGGTGCGCTGTCTGACGGTGGCGGGTCTTCTCGGCTCGCTGCCGCAGTCACGGTCCGGATGCTAGCGAAGGACCGATTCAAGCAGCAGTTCGCTCAGGGCCGCCGGCATGGTGATCATGCAGTCGTGTCCGGTCGGCAGTTCTCGTATGCGTGCCGGGGAGCCGTTGGGCTGTGTCGCGGGGACGGGCCGCCGCACGATGCCTTCCGGTTCTGCGCCGACGCAGTGGATGTGCGTGCGCGGAACCGTGTCGGCGGCTGGGTTGTCCAGTCGGACCGGTTGCCGCAGGCAGCGCACTGGCTGGTCGGAGAGTGTCGCGCGCAGCCATGCGACGTCCGCCGGGTCGGTGACCCCGAACAGGCCGAGGGGCGGGAGCATCTCGGGCAGTGGCGGGATGCGCCAGCCGGTGTCGGACTGGGCGGCCAGGTCGATCAGGTTCTGGGTCATGGGCTGTACGTCGACGGCGCTCTCGCCGTGCTCCGGGACCATCGCGTCCAGGTACACCAGGTGCGCGATCCGTTCCGGCACGTCGTTGGCCACGGACGAGACGACCAGCCCCGCGTAGCTGTGGCCCACGAGCACCACCTCGGTCAGGTCCTCCTCGTGGATCAGCTTCACGATGTCCTCGACGTGCGTGTCGAGCCCCACCTCGGGTCCGAGCAGGTGTGCCTTGTCGCCGTAGCCGGTCAGCGAGGGCGCGAACACGCGGTGTCCGGCCGATTCCAGCAGCGGGACCACCCGTTCCCAGCACCGGCCGCTGTGCCAGGCACCGTGTACCAGCAGAAACGTTGACATGAGGGGAATCTCCTTCTCTTCGGGGTGTGGAAGCGCGAGAACGTTGGCGGTTCTGTTCCATGCCTCGGTACTCTTTGGGAACCGACATCATCGTGCTGCACCTGCCGCACCTTGATCAATACGGCACATTGAGGTGCCCCGGTTCTGTGGAGGTAACCATGAGCGGCACCGCGGGCGGCCAGTCGCGGCCGACTCGGCCGGAGGACCCGTGCCAGGCCCGTGAAGTGCTCGGCATCGTCGGCGACAAGTGGTCGCTGCTGATCGTGCGTAACCTCAGCCAGGGGCCGCGCCGCTTCACCGAACTCAAGCGGGCCGTCGACGGGATCAGCCAGCGGATGCTCACTGTCACCCTGCGCGGCCTGGAACGCGATGGGATCCTCACACGGACTGTCCGCAATGTCATGCCGCCGCACGTCAGTTACGAACTCACTCCGATGGGCAGGACCCTCCGCGAAGCCACCGCACCCCTGTTGGAGTGGAGCATCACGCACCTGACGCACATCGACGCTGCCCGCGCCGTGTACGACGCCCGCCCCGGCACACCGCCCGCCTGACCCCCGCCCGGCCGGACTCGCCGATCAGCAGGGACGGCTCCATCGGCTTCCTCTGGTCAGCGGTGAGCTGCCGCCAGGTCGCCCCCTGCGTTCTACCGCGATCAGCCTCACCCAAGCCGCGACATCCACATCCTTGTCACGGCGGCACCCCAGGGCCTACCGGGCAGGCACCGCCCTGGCGGTGCCTGCCCGGCGCGCTCGGTCAGTGCCCGGAGGGGAACAGCGCAAGGAGCCGAGCACGCTGCCCGGAGCCGAGGCCCTGGACGCGGCGGCCCTCGGAGATCCGCAGGTCGGCAAGTAGTTGGCCGGCGCGGACGGCACCGATGCCGGGAAGCGATTCAAGGACGCGGCGCACCCGGATCTTGCCGACCACCGCGTCCTTACGGGCGAGCAGGTCCATCAGCTGCAGGGTTCCCGCCTTGAGCTGGGCCATCAGGTCGGCGCGCTCCTTGCGGACGGCCTTCGCCTTCTCCAGCGCTTCGGCTCGCTGGGACGGGGTCAAAGCCGGTAGATCCATCAGCTGTTCTCCTTGTTCGCGTGACGGTCGCGTGGGCGCTCCCGTCTGCGGTGCGGCGCGAAACGCCTCGATGACGTAAGCGGCGAAGCGGCGGGAGGCCGTGAGCCGGGCCGGGCGGGGCGCGTGCTGGAGGCCCTGGTGAGCTGTGAGCATCAGGATCAGGTCGTCGACGACGAAGCCGGGACGGAGCTGGCCGGTCTCCTGGGCACGGCGGGCCAGTTCGGTGACCGCCCGCGCGGTCCGCTCGCGGTCGGCGGCGAAGTCCATGGACTGGGGGAAGGCCGTCATGAAAGCGTCGGCGAATCCGCGGCTGTGGGCGTGGAGTTCGCAGATCCGCTCGATCAGGCTCTGGAATCCGTGCCAGGGGTCCGCGTCCATGAGGGCGTCGCGGACGGCGGCGTGACAGGCTCGGTGCTGCTCGGCGAAGGTCTGCGCGATCAGTTCCTGCTTCGTCGGGAAGTGCCGGTACAGCGTGGCGGGGGCCAGGTCTGCCCGCCGGGCGACGTCGCGCATGGGTGCGCTCAGACCCTCCTCGCCGAACACCAAGCGGGCAGCGTCCAGGATGCGGGCCCGGTTGTCGCGGGCGTCGGAACGCACGGTCCGAGGCAAGTGGCCGGTCATCGTCTCTCACTTCAGCCAGACGGACGCAGGAGCCCGTTACGGTCCGATGGCGGTGCCGCCACCCCACCCCGGCAATCCGCCGGTGGCCCCGGCGGTGGGGCCGATTCGATACCCACGGTCGCAGCAGTGATGGCGGTCCGTCCACCGACCCGAGGAGCAGAGATGAAAGCCGTCGTCATCAGGACGTTCGGAAACCCCGAGGGCTTGGAGGTCATCGACGTGCCCGTGCCCGTTCCTGCTCCGGGGCAGGTGCGGATCGCCACGGAGGCGATCGGCGTGGGCGGCGTGGACGCCGTGATCCGCCGGGGAACGCTCGCCGCCTACGGGATCCGGGCGGGGCATGTCCTCGGCAGCGAAGTCGCAGGATGCGTCAGCGCGGTGGGACAGGGCGTGGACGCCTCGTGGATCGGGCGGAGCGTATGGGCGTTCACCGGCCTGTCCGGTGGGTATGCCGAGCAAGCCGTCGCCGCGGTCGATGATGTGCTCCCGCTGCACCACGGCCTGACCGGCACCGACGCGGTTGCCCTCGGCGGCTCCGGTGTGGTCGCCCACTTCGCCCTGGAGCGGGCCCGTCTCGCACCCGGGGCGACGGTGCTCGTGCGCGGTGCGGCCGGCAGCATCGGGATCACGGCGGTCCAGCTCGCAGCCAAGGGCGGCGCGGGCGCGGTGGCGGTCACCACCTCATCGCCCGAGCGCGGTACCCGCCTGAAAGAGCTGGGCGCCACGCACGTCCTGAACCGCTCCGGTGAGGGCGACGGAGATGCCCCGGCGGGCTTCGACGTGGTGATCGATGTCGTGGGGGGCCCTCAGCTTCCCCTCTTCCTGGACAGGTTGAACTCCAACGGGCGGTACGTGGCCGTCGGCGTGGTCGGTGGGCGGCCGCCGGCGGACTTCGGCATGCGGCTGATGGATGCCTTCCGCAGATCGCTGTCGTTCGCCACCTTCAGCTCCGACACCGTGCCCGGCCCCGACCGGCAGGCCGTGCGCTCTTCCCAGTTCGCCGATGCCGGGCTCGGGAACCTGCGCACGGTCGTGCACGAGGTACTGCCGCTGGAGCAGGCGGCGCTGGCCCACCGCAAGATGGACGCGGGAGAGGTGTTCGGGAGGGTCGTGCTGGTGCCCTGAGCTGGGTAGAGACGGCATTCGCCGCGCCGGGCAGCGGAAAATGAGGCCGCTCGGGCGTACGGGGTGTTTCGCCGCATCGTCTGGAGCCCGCCCCGCGACCCTGCGTGGGTTGTCCGGCGGACCGCTGCAGCATTCGCCAGGGAGTGCCGCAACCGCAGGCACGCCGGCCTTTTACCCTTGCGGGCTGATCCCCCGTACCGTCAGGGCGAGCAGTCGGTGCGCTCCGGCGGCAGGGTCCGGGTGATGCTCCGTGGCGAGTGCGAGACCCGTGACCAGCGAGACCAGGTCGGCGGTGGTCACCTCTAGTGCCACCGCGCCCGCCTGTGCGGCGCGGTGCAGCAGTGGATCGACCGCGCCGCCCAGGCGCACCGCGCAGGCATTGACGTGGCCCGCGTCGTCCGTCCCGTCCTGGACCAGCGCATCGGCCATGCCGCGCGCGGTAGTTGCATACGTGGTGAGCGCACTCAGCCAGTCCAGCAGCGCGGCCCGTGGGTCGTCCGCCTCGGCGAGATCGACGGCACGGGCGCAGAGGGCGTCAATCCGGTGGCTGAACACGGCCTCCAGCAGGGCCCGGCGGTTGGGGAAGTGGCGGCGCACGGTGGCCGATCCGACTCCGGCGGTGCGGGCGATCTGCTCCAGGGAGGCGTCGGCGCCGTGCGCGGCGACCTCCTCCTCCGCCACGGCGAGGATCCGCGCGTAGTTGCGCCGGGCATCCGCGCGCTGGACCGTCATGGCATCTCCGTGCTTGCTAAGTGGCGGGGCCCTCCGTATCGTACCCGAGGCAAATGGCGGACACCGCCGTTTACGTCCGGATGCGATCCGAGGAGCAGCATGAGCACACCCTCCGCCCCCGTCCTGGTCGTCGGCGCCACCGGTCAGCAAGGTGGCGCCACCGCTCGCGCCCTGCTCACCGCGGGGATTCCCGTTCGGGCACTGGTCCGCGACCCCTCGACCGCCCGAGCCAAGGCCGTCGAGGCGCTGGGCGCCGAGCTGGTCACCGGCGACCTCGACGACCTCGGCTCCGTCAACCGGGCTGCCATGGGCGTGCGCGCCGTCTTCTCCGTCCAGATGCCCGACGTGGACGGCCGCGGGTTCGAAGGCGAGGTCGCGCAGGCCAACAACCTGATCGATGGTGCGCGGGCCGCCGGGGTCCCGCAGTTCGTGCACACCTCGGTCTCCGGTGCGGGGCAGCACGTCAGCTGGGTCAAGGGCCGGTGGGCCTGGATGGAGCCGTATTACAGCGCCAAGGCCGGGATCCAGGACCGGGTCCGTGATGCGGGCTTCACCCACTGGACGCTCATCAAGCCTGGGTTCTTCATGGAGAACTTCCGCCCCTGCGCGCAGATCATGTTCCCCCGCGGGGTCGCGGGCGGGTTGGTGAGCCTGCTGAAGCCCGCGACCCGGCTGTCCCTGATCGCCGTCGACGACATCGGCACGGTGGCCGCCGCGGCCATCGCCGCACCGGAGCGGTTCGACAGGATCGAGCTCGAACTGGCCGGCGACTTCCTGACCATGACGGACATCGCCGCGGTCCTCTCCCGGACCCTGGGCACCGAGCTGACCGCGCCCGACATGACCGCAGACGAGGCGACCGCCGCCGGGATGCCCGGCATGGGCTTCGCACAGGCTCGCATCAACGAAGAATCTCAGCCCGCCCGCCCCGCGTTCGCACGGGATCTGGGTCTGTCCCTCACCGCTTTCGAGACCTGGGCACGAGAGCATCTCCGGAATCCGGCATTCGTCTGTTGAGTACGCGGAAGCTCCGACCGTGCACTGACGGACTGTTGGCCGCTGGGCGCGGGCACCGAAGTCGGCCCAGTCTTCCGGCTGCTCCGGTCTGGTGGGGGCCCCTATCTCTTTCGTCAAGCTCGGAGGGGATGGGAGTCATGGCGGATGGGGATGAGGGTCGGGACTGGATGGGTCGCACTTTGGTGCACTACGGCGCCTTGCATGGAGGCGTCGCTGGCTTGAGCGCGGCCCTGGCGGGCGGGCGGATCCGGGCCTTGCGGACAAGGCGGGGATGACGCCCTTGCATTTCGCCGCGCAGTCGCAGGCTGCGTCGGCCGCAGAGATCCTCCCGGTAGCGGGTGCGCCCGTGGATGTCAGCGACAGCAACGGCAACACCGCTCTGTTCAACGCGGTGTTCAACTACCGAGGTGATCCGGCAATGTTCCAGGTACTGCTGGAAGCTGGAGCAGGTCCCGAGCAGCAGAACGTGAAGGGCGTGAGCCCGCGCGGTCTTGCCGATCTGATCGGCAACTACGACGTGGCCGTTCACGTGCCCGACGCCGGGCAGAACCGGTAGGCGCTGGTCAAGCATCTGCGCAAGAGAGGGGGCGGGCTGCCACTGGGGTCGGTAAGGGCTGTCCCGTAACGATCTCCGTGGTGTGGGCTGGATGGAAACCTGTCGGTAGGACCGTGGACGGCGACGGGTGAGTCCGGGACCATGGCCTGCATGTCAACCTGGACTATCAAGGCGGAGCCTGTCATTGACAGGGATGTCGACGAGGTGACGCGTCAGTACTTCACCGAGATGGGGCGGCGGGTTCTGGGGCGTTCAGCCACAGAGGCAGAGCTTCGAGCGGTGCTTGTTGAAGACCCTCACCATGCCCTCAGCCCGCCTGACGGCGAGTTTCTCGTAGCACGCAACGGTGAGGGTGAGTTCCTGGGCTGCGCAGGGTTGCGACTGCTGAGGGGCGATCCTGAGTCTGCGGAGCTCAAGCGGATGTACGTGCGCCCCGCTGGGCGGGGAGCAGGATTGGGCCGCGGCCTCCTCCTCGCCGTCGAGGAATCTGCTACGAGGCTCGGTGCCGCCAGGATTGTGTGTGAGACCAACACACAACTTACTGAGGCACGAGCCTTGTACATCAGACACGGCTACAAGGAGACCTCGCCATACGAAGGGCATGGCAAGGCGGATCATTGGTACGCCAAGGTACTCAGCTGAAGGCCAGGAGATCGAGATCGAGTCGGCCGCACTGAGATGATCTTGCCGTGGCTGGTGTGATCACGGCGTCTGAGCCGACTTGGATAGCCCCGTTCACCGGGCTGAGTTCGCGGGTCTTCGGGAAATTGGTGAAGCAGCTGCGCCAAGAGGATGCCGACACCCCGGCCCGGGGGCGGCCATGGAAGCTGCCGCTGGAGGATCGCGTGCTGCTGTTTGCCGCGTACTGGCGCACCAACCTCACTCTGCGACATTGGCCCCACTGTTCGGGGTGTCAAAGTCCTCCGCCAACCGGGTCATCGAGCACCTCGGCCGAAGATCGCCCTGCGGCAGCGCAGGCGGTTCGCCAAGGACACCGTCCCCATCGTGGACGGCACCCTGGTTCCCACCCGCGACCACGCGGTCGCCGAGCAGTCCAAGAACTACCGATACTCCACCAACCACCAGGTCGTCATCGACGCTGACACCCGCCTGATCGTCGTGGTCGGCCGCCCGCTGCCCGGCAACCGCAACGACTGCAAGGCGTGGGAGGAGTCCGGCGCGAAGTCCGCCGTGGGCAAGTCCCTGACGATGGCCGACGGCGGCTATCCGGGGTGTCGGTGCCAACGGTGGTGCTGGCGGCGGCGGGAATGCGCAAACCAGGCACCCCGGCTCGCTGAGGTCCCGCACCTGAAAGAACAAGCTGTGCTTGTCCTTCAACTTCCGGCCATGGGGCGAAGGCTGAAGAGCAGACCTGGTTCGCAGGTACGGCGTTCGGTTTCCGCATTCGACGATCTCGATGGAGGAGAGCCAGACATGGCCGCCCCTTACCCGCCGCCGATCGAACCCGTACGACCACGGAAGGTTCGACGCCGGCGACGGAAACCTCGTCTACTGGGAGGCCTGCGGAAACGCTGACGGCAAGCCCGCTCTCGTCGTCCATGGCGGCCCCGGTTCGGGCTGCTCGACAGGGCCGGGCCGCGCAAGTCGTTCGACCCGGAGCGCTATCGGATTGTCCTCTTCGACCAGCGCGGATGTGGCCGCAGCACACCCCACGCGAGCGACCCTGCCGCTGACATGACACTCCATACCACGAGCATCCGATTGCCGACATGGAGTAACTGCGCGAGCATCTCGGTGTCGATCAGTGGCTGCTTTTCGGCGGCTCGTGGGGCTCCACGCTCAGCCTCGTGTACGCCGAACGTTACCCGGTGCGGGTATCAGTGATCGTCCTCGTCGCTGTCACCGGCACCCGTCGCTACGAGATCGACTTGCTTTACCGGGGCGTGGGCCGGTTCTTCCCGGAAGCGTGGGAGCCATTCCGCGACGGTGTCCCCGAAGCCGACCGTGACGGCGACCTCGTAGAGGCGTACGCGCGTCTCATGGAGAACCTCGAGACAGGCGTGCGGGCCAAGGCTGCGATCGATTGGTGCGCTTGGTGAGAGGGGCCATGGCGAAGTCCAGGTAAGCGGCCATACGAATCCAGGCTGATGGCCACAGGAAGTCACATGTCCACCTCTCCGGTATCGATGGCGTGGTCGATCCAGCCGCAGGCCGCCCGGACCCTTGCTATCCGCTCGTGGACGTTGTCCGGTCGGAGAGGTTGCGGCTGACCGGTCCTGCGGTGTGCCGGCACCGTGGTCAGCCGCGGCCTGCCCTGCCCACCGCTGCCCGGCGTGTGTCCGGGGCAGCGAGAGCGACGAACGCTGTTGCGACGGCCTCCGATACGCCTGGGGCTTCCCGTGACCGGCCAGTGCCCGGTAGATGCCGGATAGGTCGGGGCCCCACCCCTCGCAACGGGTTGATCAGTCCTGCGCCACGTTCGCCGCGGTCACATTCTCGATCACGCGGCCGAGTTTGGTCTTGGCCCGGGTCAGGTCCTGGATGCGTGCGGCGATGCGGTCGCGTTCGATGATGAGCTGGTCGAGCATGGCGGGGGTCGCGACGCCGGTGCTCACGCACGGCAGGAGTTCGACGACGGTACGGCTGGAGAGGCCGGCCGCGAAGAGGTCCTGGATGAGCTGGACCCGCTCCAGGGCTTCGTCGGGATAGTCACGCTGCCCACCGGGCGTCCGCGCCGATTCCAGGAGCCGCTGTTCCTCGTAGTAGCGCAGGGCCCGCACGCTGACCCCTGACCGCCTGGCAAGCTGTCCGATGCGCATGACGCAGGTCACTCCCTTCCCGCTCGTACCTCACGTTGACGTCAGGTTTAGGCTAGCGGTACCGGCTCCGGGGGCAGCCCTGGGGGCCGATGGAACCGTTGCGGGCGCCGAGATTGATCATGGCCAGGTGGCGGACCCGAGGGCGTTCACGCGGTTCACGTACGCACGGCAGTCCTCGCATCGTGCCGGGATCGCCGAGCCCGCCCGAGGGCACACGGGTGTCGACCGTGACGGGCGGCGTGATCCCTCGTAGTGGCGCAGGCCCCCACGCTCACCCCCGCCCGCTCGGCAACCTCCCCCATCCGCGCCTGCCCTCCTCCGGCCGGGCGGCAGTTGCGGCTTGCACCTCACGTCAACGTCAGGTTCTAGAGTGACGAGCGTCGGATGAACACGTCATTCCGGCCCGTCAAAGTAAGGCAGACCACTATGCGCGCAGCCCGGTTCCACGAATACGGCGGAGCGGAGAGCCTGGTGATCGAGCAGGCCCCCGACCCGCACCCCGGAGTTGGCGAGATCCGTGTCCGCGTCGCGGCGGCCAGTGTCAATCCCATCGACTGGAAGCTGCGCGCCGGCGCCCTGCAGCAGCTGATTCCCCTGGAGCTACCCGCCATTCCCGGGCGCGACGCCGCCGGGGTGGTCGACGAGATCGGTGACGGAGTGCAGGGGGTGAGCATCGGCGACCGCGTCTTCGGGCTGGGCGGTGTCACCGGCGCAACCGCGGAGCTGGTCATCCTCTCGGCCTGGGCCCACGCCCCCGACACGTGGAACGACGAGCAGGCCGCGGGCGCCGGTCTCGCGTCCGTGACCGCGATGCGCGGCCTGAACGCGCTCGGCTCCCTCGCGGGGCGCACCCTTCTCGTCGAGGGCGCCGCCGGTGGCGTGGGCAGCGCGGCGGTCGAGATCGCGGTGGCGCAAGGTGCCACTGTGATCGGGACAGCCAGTGAACGCAACCACGAGTTCCTCACCGTACTCGGCGCCGTTCCCACCACCTACGGCCCCGGCCTCGCGCAGCGTCTGTCCGCTCTCGCCCCGCGCGGAGTCGACACAGCGCTCGACACCGCGGCCTCCGGATCGCTGGACGACCTCGTCGCGATCACGGGTGACCCGACGCGCGTCGCGACGGTCGCCGACCATGCGGGCGGGCAGCGCCTGGGCACGCATGTGGTCAACGCGGAGAACGATTCCACCCTCCTGTCCGCGGCCGCGGAACTGGGCCGGCAAGGCCGCTACACACCCCGTATCGAACAGGCCTACCCCCTGGAGCGGATCGCCGACGCCCACGCGCACGCCGAGCGCGGACGCACCCGAGGAAAGATCGTGATCTGCATCTGAACAGGCCGATCTGTATCTGAACAGGCCCACGAGGTAGGTAACTCGCAACGTGCGGGCCTGCGTGGCGAGCGTGCCCTCGATCGGTACCGGCGAGCGGGCGGTCCGGAGCGGGCCGATCTCCATGGCGCGGTCCTCTCCGCAGAGCCGAACGGCAGGCCCAACGGTTACGGCGAAATGCCGTCCCAGGCCATGCTGGCGTTCGTGCGTATCTGCTCGCACTACTTCGCGCGAGGGGCTTGGCTGGAGGAAGGTCAGTTGATCCGCGACGCGGGACGGCCGGCAGGCATCCCCGGAATCCTGATCCATGGCCGCCTCGACATGAGCGGACCGCTCGACACGGCTCGGGAACGCGCCCGAGGCTGGCCCGGTGCGGAGCTGGTGACCATCGAAGACGCGGGGCGCAAGGGCAGCGCTGCCATGAGCGAGGCCCCGTACGGCGTGTTCGAGCGGTTCGCGCGGCGTCGAGCTCAACCGGAACGAACGATCGGGCCTTTCCGCCAGACAAAGACCTCGGTACTCGGCTGACGTTCGGAGAAGAGGCCCGACGGGGAGACCTGCCGCAGTAGTCGACGCACGTCTGCCTCGAAGTCGTCGCGGCGCGTGCCGAACAAGTGCGGAGCCGAGAACGACATCGAGAACACCCCGGCGACGACGTCGTCACACGTGCGTTCCAGCGCCTGTCCGCCGGGAACGACATGGCGTTGAGGGCCGGAGAATCCCGCCCGCGCGAGCACCGCAGACTCACCGCTGGGTGTCCCTTGCGGCAGCAACCCTCGGCCGGCTCGTCGGACCGGCCCGAGGTAGTGCCTGACCAGCTCCTCCACGGCCGAATAGGGCACCGCCGGATATGGAAGACCATCGACGGTTCGGATCTCGGCCTTCAGGTCGGAGATGTGCACCAGCGCGCCGCCGGGCCGGAGTACATCCTTGATGGTTGCCGCTACCAGGTCGCGGTCCATCCAGTGGAAGGACTGGCCGAAGGTCGCGACGGTGAACGTTCCCAGACCTGTAGGCAGTTCTTCGGCCCGGTCCTGTACCCACAGCGCCTTCCCGGTCACTCCTCGTTCGGCAGCTTCGCGAGTGGCTTCGGCAATCATCCCGCTGTCCGGGTCCACGCCGACGATCTCGCCGAACAGGTCCGCCAGACTCAGGGCAAGGGTGCCCGGTCCGCACCCCACGTCGATGAGGCGCCCTTGCCCGTCGAGCTGCAGAACCTCGGTGAGCACGTCAACCAGCCCGGGGGCATAAGGAAGCCTCCCGCGCCGGTAGTAGGTGGCCGCACCCGAGAACAACGTGTCGTCCCACTCCCAGCCTGCCGCCATGCCCACCCACCACCTTCACAGAGATCCGTGCCCGCCCGGTGGCACGATGATTCCACGGCGCGACGACCGACTGGGAATCCGCCAACCGGAATGCGGAGGGACTGCATTCCGGAGCCGAGGATGAATTGTGTGACGCGGTGGACGCGTTGCTCTAGGGAGAGCTGTAGTTGCCGTCTCCGGGGGAGACTGTGCCGTCCACCTGTCCGACGGGCCGAGCCCACTGGATATCATGCGCGCTGCCGAACGCCGCGATGTCGATCGGCATCCTCTGGAGACCCGGCAACCACTGTGCGCTCGCTCGGCGAGCAGCGGCGAGGATCGCCCGACGAGGCGGAGTGGCCTCCTCCGGCAGGCAGGCCAACGACAGCTAGGGCAACAGATCCGTGATCACGCCGAGCGGCAACGACGGATTGGCGGCCGCCGCTTCGACCACCTGCGAGTCGGTGTCGGTGAGCAGCTCCGAGACGATCAGCGGCGGGAGTGCGGGATGACCGGCAGCTATGGGCCTCGCCTGACTGACCGCCAAGCAGGCGAGCAGCGCTGGGGCCGTCGCGTTGGGGTGCCGGGCGACCTCGCGGAATGCTTTCTGTACCGGTGGTTCGTGCCGGGTCAAGTGTTCCAGCAGTTCCGGAGTTGCGTCCGGGTTTGCCGCCACCTTGGCGATGACCCGGACTCCGTGCCGGTCGGCGATGGCGCGCAACTGTGAATCGGAGAGGCCGGGGTGCGGAGCAACGGACTTGACCACTTTCGCGTCGGGATCGGAGGCCAGGGCATCGCGGATCTCGTCCGGCAGATCACGTCGTTGGGCCAGGAGCAGAAAGCCGGGCGGCCACGTCCGGTGCGGCCCACAACGCCACCTCCGCGACGACGCGTATGTCCGAGTCAGCGGCAAGCATCTCCACCACTTCGAGCGGGAGGCCGGAACAGGCGGCCAGCCTTTCCCGATGCTCGACAAGGGGATCTACCGCAAAGGAACGAGCCCACTCCGGGCTGCCGGCACCTTCGTCGAGCAGGGCGAGAGCGGCGTGAGGCTGTGCCATGGGATCAACGTCGGCGGCAGTCAGCCCGCCCTGGTACGCGAGCCGCACAGCACTCTCTTCAACGCGCGAGACCAACGCAATTGCCTGCGCATGACTGAGGTCCGCGCGACCAGCGAGATGCGCAGCGATATCGGCGTCCGCGACAGTGATCAGCCGGTCGACCAACTCGGACGGCAGAGCCGCATTGGCAGCGAGCCCGCACAGGACATGGTTCACAGAGGGCATCCTGCCTGGACCTTGGCCGAATGGCTCGTGCTTTTCGACGTCAACAGGTTGCCGGCGGCATCCGGACACTGCCTTACGATGCGTCCCGGAAGGACCGCTCCCTGGCACTGTCCACCCTTGCCGCCGAATTGCCCGCCGCCATCCTCGCCCGGGTGCTCGGCGTCCACCTCCAAGCCGCCGTCCATTGGCAGAAGGAACCAGCCGGTGAGTGGGCCACTCACGCCGCCAATGCCGGCCGCCGTGTCCCGGAGAACCAATGAAGCTACCGATCACCATCCATCAAGCACGTCTCGGATCCAAGGAGTTCAAGGTCATCCGACCAGCTCGGCCTCTGGTCGACGCAGTGCTCGTCGACCACGATCGGCACCTGGACGCCTACCTCGATCAGGATGCCGCGCAGCGAATCGGCGGACTATGGACGCTTGCCGCCTCGTCACCGCGCTCCCTGGTCCACCTGCCGATGCGAGCCAACCGGTCCCCCTCCCGTGAGCTGCCAGAAGACGGAACGCGGCAGCTTGATCTTGTGCTGCTGCACCACTCGCTCCAGTTCGCACCCTCACGCTGGAAGGACATACGCGCACGGCTCGGCCCAGGACGCCCGCAGGCCGTGACCCTGCCGGCCCTGGACACACCCGGCGAAGCCGTGATCGGCCACGAGGCACGGCACCACCGGGAGAACAGGGATCTGTTTCACCAGCATCTCCACGCCGAAACCCTGTTCATGACCGGCAGCGCCAAGGTGTTCAGGGACACCGCCCGGCACTTCCTCGACGTCGCCCGAAACGGTCCCGGATACGTCCCCGTCCATCCGAGCTATCCGCACTCCTGCACCGAACTCCATTCCAACGACGGCATTCTCGGCAATGCGCGCGAAATCCACGTCGAGTACTGCGACCGGTGGGACTCATAACTCGGGCCGACAGGACCCCGTGGGCCATGACGTTCCCTGATCACCTTCACGACCTCGCTGAGAGCACCCGCGCCTACATTCCAGCCGCAGATGCCGACGTAGTCCACGCTGTCGCCTTCATCATCGACAGCGAGGACACGACCCGCGTCAGCCGACCCTGACGATCTGTTCCAATGCCGAAACTCAGGGCCGACACAGCGTCCAGGACGCCTTCGATCAGGTGGAAGCCCGCTGGAACCACCCCTCCAGGGTCCAGAACCAGCTGACTGTGGTCGGCGACCTGACCAGCCCCCACCGGAGTCACGCCTCGCCCATGTTCGCCGTGGGCGTGACCCGAGCCGCACCGTCGAAAATCATTTGCAGGAGCGCCCGCACTACCGACAACATCCGCCCATGACCACGACCATCACCTTCATACCGCTGACCTCCACCGCTCGATCGGTGCGGGTCCAGCAGCAGCCGGGCCGACTGCGAAGGCCTACGTTCCCTCGCTCGTGATCGCCGTCCTGGTCGCGGGACTCCTCGCGGGCTATGGCATTGCCATGCCAGTGGGAGCGGTCGCGGCATACCTGGTGGCCCTGACGGCCCGCACGTCTCTGAGGATCGGCGTGTTCGCCGCTCTGGGTGTCGCCACCGCTGACGGCCTCTATGCGTTGATCGCCGTGATCGGGGGCTCCACGATCACTCCCCTCATCGAGCCGGTCATGCTTCCCCTGCGGTGGGCCTCTGCCTCGGTTCTCATCATGCTGGCTCTCTGGAGTGGCACCACGGCCATCCGCGAGTACCGCATTCGGCAAAGGGTGACTCGAACAGATATGACGCCCCTCACGCCCGGGAGGGCCTATGCGGGGTTGCTGGCGATCACGATGATGAACCCCATGACCGTGATCTACTTCGCGGCGCTCGTCCTCGGCAGCAATGTCGCAGCGGCTGCAACCCACCTGGAACAGGTCGTCTTCGTCTTCGCCGCATTCGCGGCATCCACCAGCTGGCAGCTGTTGCTCGCCGGCGGCGGAGCACTGCTGGGCCGGACGTTGACGGGCAGCCGTGGGCGGCTCATTACCACCGCGATCTCCAGCAGTCTGATTACCGCACTCGCTATTCACCTCATCATCTCGGCGTCCTGACGCAACACGACTTGAAAATCTTCGACGTCGTGGCACGTGGCGCTTGCGCGGCTTTTGGACGGTCACGTTGTTCTCCGGGCTGACGTCACGTATTCCCCAGGTCGTGCCTGTCGTCCGGCATCGCATCAGGCGGCACCTTGCCCGGGCGCGAACTGGAGCGAGTGCTGCAGCAGCACAAGGGACCCAGCCGCCTGGCAGGAGACGGCCGAATCGGGCCCGGCTGCCTCGAGGGCTTCGTCAGGCACGGTGCTTCAGCTTCGCCGCCATGCCGCGCAGGCGTTGTGGGAGCAGCAGGACACTGAGACCAAGCAGCCCCGCACCGAGCGGACGGGTGCCCGTGGCAACGCTCCTGCGCGCGGCACGTTGGACGTCGCGCTGCTCCTCATACGTCCTGTACTCATCGTTGGACTCCAGGTGGCACCGGTCCTCGGGTCCCATCGGCGAGGGGGTCTCCTCCCCGTCCCAGCCGAGGTTCGTCCCGGCGCACTCGACCTCGCGTGCGAGGCCGCCGTCGCCGATTCCCAGGAGCGTCTGTCCCAGGCCCCAGCACGCCAGGACCAGAAACAGCAACACCAGC
The DNA here is from genome assembly GCF_042736635.1 of Streptomyces sp. NPDC060035. NCBI lineage: Bacteria > Bacillati > Actinomycetota > Actinomycetes > Kitasatosporales > Streptomycetaceae > Streptomyces > Streptomyces sp. NPDC060035. The sequence goes on along the minus strand of NZ_JBHWVO010000006.1, from coordinate 113,958 downwards.
CAGGTGCGCACAGGCTTCATACCCCTCCCGCCTGCCCCCGTTGGCGGGAGCATCGCCCAGTCTTGTGGGCAGGCGGCCATCCTGGCACGGCCACGCTGAAGCGGTGGTTGCGGCGGGCGCTGAGGATCTGCGGGTGCATCCGGACACCGTCGAAGTGTGTTCGGGCGTTTCGTCGCGAAGCCGAGAACGGGAGGCATCCCGTCCCTGCCAGGCGTGGCTTGTGGGGCCCGGCCCCGTTGGTGAGAGTAGAACTCGGGCCGGTGGGTTGATCGGTCCGCGAGTCTTGATCGCTGCCGAGCCTGCTGATTAGCTGGCCGGCATGACTGAGCTCGGACCCGTCGCCTGGCCACCTGCCCCGATCAGGACCGAGAGGCTCGTGCTCCGTGAGCCCGAGGCCAGGGACCGTGCGGCGTTCATCGAGCTGCTCGCCTCGCCGGAGGTGCACACCTACCTCGGCGGCCCTCGGCCGCGTGACGAGCTTGAGCGCGAGATGTCCGGGGCGCCCGAGCGGTGGCCCGGGAGCTTCGTCGTTGATCTCGACGGGTCGATGATCGGCCAGATCCTGCTCAGGAGAGCAACGGGGCACCGTCGCCCGGCTGCCACGGGGAAGGCCGATCTCGGCTACCTGTTCCTGCCGCGGGCGTGGGGATTCGGGTACGCCGCCGAGGCGTGCGCGGCGGCACTCGGCTGGCTCGCCGGCGTGCTTCCCGGCGAGCCCGTGGTGCTCACCACCCAGACCGCCAACGTCGGCTCGATGCGTCTCGCGGCGAAGCTGGGGTTCACTGAGGTGGAGCGGTTCGAGGCCTGGGGCGCCGAGCAGTGGCTCGGCATGTGGTCCCCGGTCACGCCGTCCGATTGAGCTCGTGCTCCTCAGCGGTGCCCCTTGCGCGCGCGGAGGAACGGAGCCCATCTGTCGTCAGACCCTGTCATCAATCGCCATCGGATCTGATGGGATCGACGTCGCCCCCGTGCCCCGGAATGTCTGGGTTCATTGGATGCGCCCACCGCTTGAGCTCGCCATTGTTTGCCGACAAGACGCCTGCGGCTGATCAGGAGCAGTTACGTCATGTGGCTGAAGGTGTTGGACCAGTCGTGGCAACGGTGCATCTCTGAGCAAGTGTTCCCCCGAGTCGAGGACATCCGGGATCATGAAGCATGCTCCTGGATGACTGGCAACTCACCGAAGACGTCGACGACTTTTTCGCCCGAGCCGGAGGCTTCCTGCGCTCGCGTCCCGCCCTGCATAACACGCCGCTGACGGACATCGAGAAACTGCGAACACGCGGACCGGACGCACACGGCGCCGGAGCCACCCTCTTCGGCCGACTGGAGTCCGGAGGGGAGGTCCGTGCCATCCTTTATCGCACTCCGCGCGGCTTCCTGAGCGTCACCCCTCTCTCTGGCGAGCAGGCCGGCGCCCTCGCCGCTCATCTGGCTGGCCTCGGCCACTCCCTCTCCGGTGTCATCGCGGACCACGACACCGCCACAGCTTTCGCCAAGGCGTGGCAGCGGCACACGGGCGCGGCGCCGGCACCCTTCTGGCGGACGCATCTTTACCGTCTCGGCACGCTCACCCCACCGCAGCCGCGCCCAGAAGGCGGGGGTCGCATCACGGGCGTGAAGGACCGTGAGCAAGTCGTGCGCTGGTGCCGTGAGTTTTGCGTCGACGTCGGGGAGCAGTCCTCCCTCGACTTGATCGACGCCGGATCGTGGCCCGACTCGCGTTTCGGCGACAGGCACTTCACGTTCTGGGAGACCCCGGACGGTACCCCCGTCTCGATGGCGGCCGCGACCTCGATGGTCGGTGGCATGATCCGGGTGGACCCCGTCTACACCCCGGCCCATCTCCGGGGCCGCGGCTACGCGGGCGCCGTGACGGTCGAGGTGAGTCGTGCCGCGCTGGCCGCGGGCGCGACGGACGTCGTCCTGTTCGCGGATCCGGCCAACCCCACCAGCAACGCCCTCTACCAGCGCATCGGGTACGTCCACGTCGCCGACTTCACCGGCTACAAGTTCGCCTACGGCGCACCGGAAGCCGGTTAGGAACATGGTCGAAGAGAACACACCTGGCGTGTGCCCCTGTTTCCGGCAGGTCGTCCAAGAGCCGGCTCTGTGTGCGCTCTAGGAAGGACGGTCAGGCCGCGGCGGTGGGCGGGCGCTGGGGGAATGTGCCGTCTCCTGGCAAGATCTCTGCCCATGAGCTCCCTGCCTTTCGACGCTGTGCTGTGTGACCTCGATGGAGTCCTTCGGCTGTGGGATCCAGACGGGATGTCCGGCCTGGATCGTGAGTACGGGGTTCCGGCCGGAACGCTTGCGGCGGCAGCCTTTCGGCCCGAGCGTCTCGTGCCGGCGGTCACGGGAGTGGTCACGGACGAAGAGTGGCGTTCGGCCGTGGCAGAGGACCTTGCCGAGGTGTGCGGATCAGCGGAGAGGGCGAAGGCCCTCTCCGCCGCGTGGGGGGTACTGATCGGCCAGGTCGACGGGGACGTCCTGGCCCTGCTGGCAGCAGCGCGCCAGCGGGTTCCTGTCGTGCTCGTATCCAACGCCACCACGCGGCTGGAAGCCGACCTCGCCCAGTTGAAGCTGACCGACGCGGTGGATGCCGTCGTGAACACCGCGCGGATCGGCATGGCCAAACCCGACCCGCGCGTCTACCAGATCGCCGCCCAACGGGCCGGTGTTCCTGCGTCGCGGTGTCTGTTCATCGACGACACCCTCACCAATGTTGCCGCGGCGACCGCGGTCGGCATGACCGGGCTGCACTTTCAACGGATCCAGCAGCTGCGTGACGTGCTCGCGCCGGTCGCCGGCGCCGACCGGACACGGTAGGCAGGCAAACACAGGGGCCAAGAACTCCTCCCGGCGAACATCCACCGAGCGCTCGCCGAATACGAAAAGGGGGAGGCGTATCCCGAAGCCGTCGACCAGGCCCACGCCGACTTCGCCGCCCCGACCTCGACGCCTGGCACACCGAGAAGTTGGCCACCCGGCACCTGGCTCAGACGTTCCTGCGCTGGTGCTTGAAGACGAGCCGGATGCCCCCGTCTCACCCTGCCACCCAGGTCATCATCCAGGACCAAGCGCCGCTGTACCAGCACCGCCGCCTCGCCATTCTCAGGGGCCCCTCAACGACGACTCTCTGCCGCTGCGGGCCAGGGTCGCCGCCACGCTCGTTCCCCTCCACGCGCAACCCGTCACCCGCATCGTCCGCCTCACCGTCGACGACGTCACCGACGACGGGACCACCGTCACCGTCCAGCGGGGAGACCCGCCGTCCCCGCTGCCGGAGCCCGTCGCCGACCTGATGCGGGCCTACATCCAGTCCCGCCAACACCCGCCCTACGCCAGCAGCAGAAGCTCACCATGGCTCTTCCCCGGCCACCAGCCCGGGCAGCCGATGCGTCCGGTCAGCCTCCAAGTCCATCTGCGTAAGATCGGCGTCCCTCCGCACCGCGGCAGGACCTCCGCAATCCGTCAGCTCGTCTCCAAGCCTCGGCCCCCGTCATCGCGAAGGCACTCGGCTATCACGACAAGACTGCCACCCGCCTGGCGACCGAAGCCGGCAAAACATGGAGCCGATACGCCCTTGGCGATCACAAGCGGTGACCGCCGAGCGGTTCGGCGCCCAAAACCTCACACGACCGATGCCCGAAAAGGATCAGTGGGAATGATCTCCGCCTCGTCGAAGAGTTGCTCCAACGCCTCATGACCCTGGTGCCTGCGGAACTCGATTTCGGCGGCCGTCACTGGCAGGGCCCACAGGATGCGGGCGTGTCCCCCGGGTAGCGGACAGCCCTCAAGGCCAGGTCCGTGGATATAGGGCAGGCTGATCAGCAGGTGATCGCAGTTTGAACCCGGCACCCACGGTTCACCGATCGGCATGCTGTGCTCCAGGTCGAGCTGATGCCCTCCGCAGTGGTAGTAGGCGAGCATGGCCGTGAGGTCGATGAACCGCTGGTCGCGGACGTGGGCGGTCATAACGAACTCAAGCCCGTGACCGTCCTTCTCCATTGCGGCCCAGCACCCGGCGGTCACATAGGCCCAACTGTCGCTGCGCGGTCCGGGGCCTACAACGAGAACCCGCAGTTCGGGCACGGCCTCGCGTCGTTCCGGCCCCAGGTCGCAGACGACGACCTCCAAGGAATGCCCCTCGAAGAACGCCCGGACATGTGACTCAACGGCCTCCGCGGCCGGCAGCCTCGCATCATTCACCGCGCGATCATGCCAGACCACACCCAACCGGTCTGACTGCCTACCCAGCGTCATGGCTCGTGGGCATCAGCCGCGAATGCGTGACACCTCAACATGCGGACCTATCGGTCCCGAGGCCGTCACAGTGACAGGACCGCAGCCACGTCCTGGAACTCCGGCGTCAGCGTCGCGAGGCCAGGAGCGCAGCACCGCGGAACGGGCGATCAACAGCTCAAGAACCTCAGCAAGGCATCAGTCGAGTTCGGTTCGGCGTCGGTGCTTGCAGCGGCCACGTCATCCGGAGTCAGGGAGCGGATGCGCGGTACGGGGGAGGAGAGCAGCGACAGCACTCCGCCGACGGCACCGATGAGCAAGGGTGCCCGCAGGCCGAAGGCTGAGCAACGTACCCACGTCGGAAGCTGCCGCCGCAAAACGCGATTGCTCGGTTTGAGATCATCGCCGAGGATCTATCGATGACGTCGCTGACCTCACACCCGAAGTCCAACTTCTCGATCAAGCCGGTCCTGACGGCCGAGAAGGTGCTCCTGCGCCCGTTCACCATGGACGATGTCCCGACGATGGCTGAGATCCTGGACGACTTCGAAGTGCGGAAGTTTACCGGGGCCATCGACGCCTCGTTCGATGAACAGCATCTACGCTCCTGGTACTCGAGCCGCCACGATCAGGACGACCGGCTCGACCTGGCCGTGGTGGACCGAGTGACCGGCGACCTGGTGGGTGAGGTCGTCCTCAACGAGTGGGATGAGGCCAATCGGAGCTGCAACTTCCGCACACTGATTGGCCCGAAAGGCCGTGGCCGTGGCCTTGGCACCGGGGCTGCCCGGCTGATGGTCGACTATGGCTTCGAACAACTCGGCCTGCACCGCGTTTCCCTCCATGTTTTCACCTTCAACCCCCGGGCCCATCGCGTGTACGAGAAGGTCGGGTTCGTCGCGGAGGGCACTGAGCGCGAAACGCTGCTGTACAACGGCCTGTGGGTCGACTCCGTCCGGATGTCCATCTTGAACCGGGAGTGGGCTGCACATCGCGGCCGGCGTAAGGATGTTCTTTGAGGCGTCAGCGGACGGAGACCCAACGGAGGGGGATTGATCGCCGGGCGATATGGTCGGGAGTCATGACTGCATCGGAGCGCACCATCGTCGCCACTTCTGGTGGGCATCGTGCCGGAGGCCGCACCATGGTGATGTTCGATGCCTTGGTACACCACGCCGTCGATCTGTCGGGTGCTCATGGACGCCGTCCCCGGGTGATGTACGTCGGTACGGCCATCGGCGATGCCGAGCACTTCACGGCGCGCATGGCCGAAGCCGCCCGAGTCGCCGGCTTCGACCTGACGCCACTTCAACTGTTCCCCATGCCCAACCTTGAGGATGTGGAGAGCGCCGTTCTCCGTCAGGACGTCGTCTGGGTGATGGGGGGCTCGGTGGCGAACCTGCTGGCGGTATGGCGAGTCCACGGACTCGACCGCATTCTGCGCCGGGCATGGGAGGCAGGCGTTGTGCTCAGCGGGGTCAGCGCGGGGTCGATCTGCTGGTTCCGGGGCGGCACCACCGACTCCTTCGGGCCCGCACTTCAGCCGCTCACCAACGCGCTCGGCTTCCTGCCGTACGGCAATGGCGTGCACTACGACACCGACGAGGGCCGCCGTCCGCTGGTCCACCAGCTCGTCGCAGACGGCACGTTGCCAGTGACGCACTGTACTGACGACGGTGTAGGTCTGGTCTACCGGGGCACAGAGCTGGTTGAAGCTGTCACTGAAGTGCCTGGGAAGGGTGCTTATATCGTCGCGCGCGAAGGTGACTCTGCCGTGGAAGAGCGCATCGAGCCGCGCAAACTGCCCTCGTTGCAGCTCTGAAGACCTTGGACGAGGGCAGCGGAGACACCGGCAGGGAAGGTGGGCAGCTCACCCGCCCAAATTCCGCGCAGGCCGCGACGATGCACAAGGGCTGCCGACCGGCCCGGACTCGTTCGTCCGGCCCCGCCGCTGTTTGGCGGAACTCGGCCCGCTGAAGCCGAACGGCGTGATCTGGTGGATGTTTCGACGCCGTGGCCGCGGAGATGGACTGTGGCTTCAGCTGATCTCGATCCACCAACGTGTCCAGGCCAGAGCACGCGACCCAGGGTGTGTGCGTGCAGATTGGCCTCTTCACCAGGGAGGAGGCCGGTTGACCTCAGCGCCGGCCGCTCCTCGGCGCAGTGAGCCGGCTCCGGAAAGCCGACCCTTCATTACCGGAGAAGCCCTCCGGTACCGGAGAAGCTCGCCAGTACCGGAGAAGCTCGCCAGTACCGGAGAAGCTCGCCAGTACCGGAGAAGCTCGCCAGTACCGGAGAAGTCGGATCCGTCGCAGCACCCGGAACCAGAATCCGATGCCAAGCCTTCCTCTTTGCCTTGTCTGCCCAGCCCCGACAGTTCCTCTTTTTGAGACCCCTGGTGATCGCGAGGCGTCGGCTGGTGCACGCCCGCAGCCAACGCCCCACGGACCTGCCGGTCCTGGAACGGCGGCTGCTGCGCACACCGGAGGACCGCGTCAGACTGTCCTGATCGCCGGGTCGGAGACGCCCGAGGCGCCGGTCTCCACGTGACCGGCGAAGCGGCGCAGGAAGGTGGCGTCGGCGTCGGAGACGACCTTGATGTCGTACCAGCGGGCAGTCGTGCGCAGGTCGACCGTGTGGGAGACGGTCGCGCCCGGGTTGACCTTGAAGGTCTGAGCCGCGCCGCCGTAGGCATTGGTCACCGTCAGGTTGACCGCGGCCCGGGCGGAGTTGGTCATGCTGAGCGTCAAGTTGCCGCCGGCCGCCGCGTGACGGGCGGTGACCTCGGGGCCGGCCTTCTTCGCCGGACCCTGCCATGTGCGCAGGAAGCCGTTCGGGCCCCAGACCGTGAGATTGATCTGGTTGCCGGTGGAGCTGCTGGTGCTCCACGTGTCCGAGAGGGTCTTGCCCGCCTCGACGGTGTAGGGCCAGGGGCCGTCGGTACGGTTGCCCGAGGTGCTGTGGAAGTGGGCGCCCAGGGTTGGCCCTCCGGCGAAGGTCAGGGTGAACTTGCCGGTGGAGACGGTCGCGCGGCCGTCCACGTACGGGCTGTAGCCGAGGGCGCGGGTCGGCTTGGAGCCTGCCTCCTGCTTCGGGAGGGTGCCCGTTGCCGGCGGGGTCGGGTGGTAGGACGGGTGGCGGTTCTTGTCCGGCGGCGCGTATCCGGCCGTGGAGGGCAGCGCGGCGGGGGCCGCGTCCGCGCGGGCGAAGTCGAAGGCCGAGGTCAGGTCCCCGCATACGGCGCGGCGCCACGGCGAGATGTTGGGCTCCTGCACCCCGAAGCGCTTCTCCATGAAGCGGATCACCGAGGTGTGATCGAAGGTTTCGGAGCAGACGTAGCCGCCCTTGCTCCACGGCGAGACCACGGTCATCGGCACGCGCGGGCCGAGCCCGTACGGGCCCGCCGCGTAACCCCCGCCGCCCGTGTACAGGTCCTTCGACACGTCCGTCGTGGACAGGCCCCAGGCGGACGAGGCCGGCGGGTACGGCGGGACCACGTGGTCGAAGAAGCCGTCGTTCTCGTCGTAGGTGATGAACAGAGCAGTCTTCGCCCACACCGCCGGGTTCGCCGTCAGCGCGTCCAGGACCTGCGAGATGTACCAGGCGCCGAAGTTCGTGGGCCAGTTCGCGTGCTCGCTGAAGGCCTCGGGGGCGGCGATCCAGGAGACCTTCGGGAGGGTCCCGTTGACCACGTCAGCGCGCAGCCGGTCGAAGTACGTGCCGCCCGCCTTGACGTCGGTGCCGGTGCGGGCCTTCTCGTACAGGGCGCTGCCGGGCTGGGCATTGCGGTAGTTGTTGAAGTACAGCAGGGAGTTGTCGCCGTAGTTGCCGCGGAAGGCGTCGTTGATCCAGCCCCAGGACCCGGCGGCGTTCAGGCCGTCGCCGATGTCCTGGTAGACCTTCCAGGAGACCCCGGCTGACTCCAGCCGCTCGGGGTAGGTCTTCCAGCTGTAGCCGGCCTCCTGGTTGCCGAGGACCGGGCCGCCGCCCGTGCCGTCGTTGCCGGTGTGGCCCGACCAGAGGTAGTAGCGGTTGGGGTCGGTGGCTCCGATGAAGGAGCAGTGGTAGGCGTCGCACACGGTGAAGGCGTCGGCGAGGGCGTAGTGGAACGGGATGTCGTTCCGTGTCATGTACGACATGGTCGTGGCCGTCTTGGCCGGCACCCACTTGTCGTACTTGCCGTTGTTGTAGGCCTGGTGGCCGCCGGCCCAGTCGTGGTCCAGTCCCTCCAGGAACTGCATCCCGAGGTCGGCCACCTGCGGGTTGAAGGGGAGGATGTCCTTCGTCCCGTTGGACTGGTGGAAGACGGACTTGCCGTTGTCCTGGAGCACCGGTCGGGGGTCCCCGAAGCCTCGCACCCCCTTCATCGCCCCGAAGTAGTGGTCGAAGGAACGGTTCTCCTGCATCAGGACGACGATGTGCTCGATGTCCTGGATCGTTCCTGTGCTGCCCTGCGCCGGAATGGCGGCGGCCCTCGCGATGCTCTCGTTCAGCATCGTGAAGGCCGCGGTGCCTCCGGCGATCTGCAGGAACCTGCGACGGTCGAGCTCTGTCATGGGTGACGACCTCTGGGGTGATGGGGGGAGTATCAGGGGCGCCCCTAGGACAGCGGTCCCGGGGTACCGGACGGGGGTGGGTTCGTGACACCACGCCGTACACCTGGAGAACGAAAGCCCTCCCCAGCGGTACCACCTGCCCACGCCAGCTGCTGTGGTGGGAGGGTACGGGCAACAGGTCTGCGCACAACAGGCCCCGGTGGCAAGCTCTTTGCACAGGGGTCAGTTCCCGCCACGCGTACTCAACCCCGTGCGGATCGCGGTATGAGCATGCGTACTATCGAAAATTTTCCCCGGCCTTGGACGCCACCCGGTCGCAAGAACACCCGGTCGGACCCCGCCCCCACGCCACGACGTTCACTCAGCCTCAAACCCAACCCCGCAAAGCGACGGACGAGGAAATCAACCACTCCGCGTCCGCGCCGCACAGGTTAAGGAACGAGCTAACGGTGACACTGCTCCCCTTGCCCGCCTCTTCCGCTCCATATTACCTTGGCGTCAAGATAATATGGAGGAGTAGATGTGACTCAGCGGAACCCCGGGTACACCTTCGACGGCCTGCATCATGTGCAACTCGCGATCCCTCCGGGGGCCGAAGAGCTCTGCCGCGAGTTCTGGGGAGAAATTCTCGGCATGACCGAGCTGGAGAAGCCGTCGGTGTTGGCAGCTCGCGGTGGCTGCTGGTTCCGTGGGGGCGGTGTGGAAGTCCACTTGGGAGTCGAAGACGACTTTCGCCCGAACAAGAAGGCGCATCCGGGCATCCTTGTGAGCTCATTGGACGCGCTCGCCAAGCAGTTGGACGACAACGGAGTGAGCGTTACCTGGGACGACAACTTCCCTGGGCACAACCGTTTCTACGCGCTCGACAAGCTGGGCAACCGGCTTGAGTTCCTGGAGCCTGTCCGCGATGCCTGAAGCAGCGCGAGGAGGGGCCCCCAGCTGGCGCGCCGAATCTCACTCGCCCCGGACCCGGACGACCACCTGCGCTCGAAGAACCGCCACCCGGCCACCCGCCACGACGTGAGCGCCGAGTGCTGGCTGTCGCCGAGGCCAATTGCCGCCGTGTCCACCACAAAACAGGCACCGAGCCACGGCGCTGGTGATGAACATGCTCGGCGGCGATCCTCAGCGGAATCACCCACGCTCACCACCGGCTCCGGGGCGGAGGCCGCCATGAGCGCAAGGCGCAGTTCCCGTCGGCCGTGCGAACGCTCCAAGCGGCTATCCGCGATGGCTTCCTGAAGCGCAGCCTCAGCCACCTCGCATGCCTGCTGCATGCCGGTCCCTTGCGCGCGTGCCGTGTCACTCCAGCGGGACTGAGCCGTTTGAGCGGACATGCTCAACCAACGCCAAGCGCGCCGCATAGACGGCGCGTTGCAAGGCAAACAGGGACGCGGGGACCTCAATGCCAGCCGTGAACGCATGGCAGATGCCAGACCGTCAGATCGGCCGGACTTTGAACGTCGAGCTCAGCGCTATCCCACCACGAGAATCCGGTCTGGGTCTGCGGTCATGGAGTCGCCCGAGCGGGGTCCGGGAACGGGGTTCGTTTCCTCTCGGAGGATCTGCCGCTGGAGCAGCAGCAGCTGCGCAGGTCGCGGTCGGGCCGGGTGATGCGGCTTCGGTCAGCCGGCCACGTGGGCGACCCCGATGATCGGCAGGACCGTTCCCGCGCCGTCGACCCGTTTGGACGCCGACCTCGGTACCTGACGCGAACCGGCCGAGGCATGGGCGAGCTCCGGTCAGCGGGTGGTCACTCTCTCAGCGAGGAAGCCGAGCAGAGCAGTGTTGAACTGCTCCGGCTGCTCGGCGCAGGGAAGATGTCCTGCCTTGTCGATGACGGTGAGCCCGGCATGGGGGATATGCCGTTGGATCTCCTGCGCGTCGCTGAGGGGCGTGTAGACGTCGTCTGCACCGACAACGATCAGTACCGGGGCATGGACGTCGGCCAAGGTCTCTCGGTAGTCGGGACGTTCGGCGCGACCGCGCAGGGCGGCGGCGGCACCCCGGGGGTCGGTGGCGCGCATCATGCCCAGAACGCGTGCGGCCACGTCCGGGAGTGCGGCGACGTTGTACGAAGCGAGCATCTTGCCGATGACCTCCTCCGCGTAGTCGTTCATGCCTTCGGCGAGCAGCCGGTCGGCGAGGCGGTTGCGGGACTGCCTGCCCTCGTCGGTTTCGGCGAGGGCCGAGGTGTCGGACAGGACCAGTGCCCGTACCCGCTGCGGGTGGCGGCGGCAGAATTCCATGGTGATCTGGCCCCCCATGGAGACCCCGCCGACCACCGCTCGCTCTATGCCCAAGTGGTCGAGGAGAGCGGCGATGTCGTCCGCGAAGCAGGAGAGGAACACCTTGCAGGGTGTGACACTGCTGTCCCCGTACCCGCGCAGGTCGGGGGTGATCACCCGGTATCCGACCGCAACCAGTGCCTGGGCCTGCGGAGCCCACAGCGTGCGGTTGAACGGATGCCCGTGAACCAGGACGACAGGCATCCCGTCCGAAGGTCCGAGGTCGTCGTAGTGAAGCGTGGCGTCGTTCACCGTTACGCGGCTCATCGCGGGCACCCCTGGTGTTGATCGTCGGCGCTGTGGCGGCACGGTACGCCGGTGTCTGTTGCTCGAGCAAGCAGACAATGTTCGAGCGATGGCTGGTCAGGTCGGTGGACGAGGTCGTCAGCGTGGGCAGGCCGCTGTCGGTCCCGGCATTCATCCGTGTCTCGAGGTGCCCGCGGCGCTGGGTGAGGATGTCGGTGAACAGACGGACCAGGTCGGCTCGAGCCGGTCGGCAGACCTTCCACCCTCCAACAACGGGGGCTGACGCCCACTGCGATGGGTACCTGGGCCGGTCGGTGCCGGCGCTGTCCGTGCGGTCGGGTGCTGTTGCTTCCGGCGCGCAGCGGGCCGGGGAGGCGGGCCTCCCCGGCGCTGGGTTCACTCTGCCAGCTCGCCGAGCAGATCCCAGGTACGGCGCCGGTCGGTGTCCCCGGCGATGCCTGTCCCTGAGAACACCACCTCCGTGGCCCCGGCGTCCCGATAGCGCTGCACCTCGTCGGAGACGGCGCGCTCGTTGCCGATCACAGCCACATCGGCAGCCCGTTTGCCGCCGGAGAGTTCGATGACCCGTGCATAGGACGGGAACTGCTCATAGAACGCGAGCTGTTCAGCAGCCTTTGTGCGCACGGAGTCGGCATCGTCGGTGACCACGCCGTACACCAGAGCCACAATCCTGGGCGCAGGTCGGCCCGCGGCCTCCGCCGCCGCGGTCACGGCCGGCACGATGTGCTCAGCCAGGGCGCGCGGCCCGGCGAGGTAGGGAAGGATCCCGTCCGCCAGCTCGCCGCTGACGCGCAGCGCCTGAGGCCCCATCGCGGCGACCAGAAGCGGCACACCACCTTCGGCTCCCGGAACTCGTGCCGGGAGTGGTGTGGTCGCGGTGAGCAGCTCGCCGTGGAAGTCGGCGGCACCGGTCTCGGTCAGCTGCCTCAGAGCGGTGAGGAACTCGCGCAGCCGAGCAATGGGCCGTTCGTAGGGAATACCGAAGGCTCCCTCGGTCAGAAGCTTGGTCCCGAGCGCGAGCCCGAGGTGATAGCGGCCGTGCGTTGCCGCCTGGGCGGTCTGGGCCTGGCTGGAGACGAGCAGCGGGTGGCGGCCGAAGATGGGGATAGCGGACGTGCCCACCTGCAGGCCGGGTACTTCACGCCCGACGATCGCCGCGAGTTGAGGCGAATCGGCACCGAAGGTCTGCCCGAACCACGCGGAACGCAGTCCCGCAGCCGCCGCTTCCCTGGCAAGCTGCACGGTGGCGTCGATCTGGTTGTCGGGGCCGGATGCTTGAAGTGCTACTCCTACAGTCATGTCAGTCCAAACCAGAAGTCGGCCGACACGAATTCCGATTTCTGTGTGACAGCTTCTTGTCAGCTGTGTGTACGCGAGTGGCTCGCGGAGGCCGGCCACCCCGCCACCTGTGGGACGAGAGTGGCCAACACACGCCCGACCTCTGCGTCTTGGGGCTGGGGAGAACTCCGGGCGGATGATGACCGGACGGAGTCGGCACACCGGCCCCACGAAAGCCTCCCCTCTGCGGCTTCAGCGCGCCGCGTAAGGCAGGGGCCGAACTGCGTCGAGTCCACGGGCGGCACTCTCCGTCCTTCCGGTCTCGGCACTGCAGGACCGGGACGGTCGCACGGAAGTCGGGACGGTCATCGGCGAGACAGGTGACGCCGACGATCACGATGGGGCCTGCGCGGTCGAGGACCTCGCCAGGTGATCGACGTGGGCGTGGGCGTCGCGCGAGCACCCGTGCTGGGTAGTGAGGAGCCGGCGCCGACCTGAAACTGCCCGGACGAAACGCATTCGTCCGGTTGCTGGCCGCCCGATGCCGACACCGAAGTGCTTGCTGCCGCCGTGAGGCTGCTCGACGACCCCGGGCGAAGCAGGCTGCCGTAACGGGAGAGGAATGCGCTGAAGGAGAGCGGGTCGTGCAGCTCCCGCGACGGTGTGACGCTGAACCTGATCAGGACTGCGGCGTCAAGGGTGCTGCCCAGCGCCGCGTTCGGACCGAACCGGCGCTTGGCCGGCCTCGGCGGATAGATCCAGCGGATCTCCGTCTCCATCGACTGGGCCTGGCTGGCATTGCTCGCACTACGTACGACCCTGCCAGCCTGAACAACTTTCGCGCACCTCATCAAGAGCGTCCCACGGCACCGGAGGCTCCAAGCACTTCACCTGAGCGCGTTGATCGCCGCGCGCACGGGACGTTGTTGCCCGAGAAGATCTGTGTTGTCCGTCCACTGATCCACGCTCCCGGACAGGGGCAGGTCGCGCAGCGTCTGATCAGTGATCGTCTGAGCCAGAGCCTGCGCGAATCGTTCGGCATGCAGCACCTGGAACGGGCGGCTATGGTACTGCCGCCGTGTTGGGTCCACGTACTGGGCGAGCCTCGTGTCGTTCTGCAGAGCGGCCACGACCTCGTAGGCCTCACAGAGGTGCTGCTCACGCGCCGGGTATTCCGTTGCCGTCACCGCGCCCCGCAGCGATGGCAACAGCGCATCGGCAACCGGCAGTTGACCGAACGCACTCCCCAGCCACTTGTCGTAGGGCGCGTACCGTCGTCCGAGGAGCAGACACAGTCGCATCAGATCACGTACCAGCCGTCCGGCGACCACGGCCGATCCGAGGTCGTCTCCCACCTCGGCACAGCGTCCGACGAATGCTTCCTCCTGGGAGATCCGCTGCCACTGGCAGGCCAGCAGGTACCGCCACACCTCATCGGGGTACCAAGCCAGCCGCCGCCGCGCTTCCGTGAGAGTGCCGAGCCCGTCGTGAAACACTGCGCCGCCAGTGACCTCCGCAAGCCTCTGCTGCGGCATTGCCAGCCAGTCACCGACCGTCGGTTCACCGGACACCGTACCGAGGCCGAGCTGGTCGGTCAGCCACGCGCTGACGTCGTTCACAGGGACACGGTGGTTCACCAGGCCGTCCGTCAGCTCCATGAGACCGACCGGGTCACCCGGGTCACCATGAATGAAGTGCGTCGGCCAGCCCCGCACGTGCTTCGGGAGCCGTTCCCCCAGGAGTTCGTGCAGGTCGGCTCCGTAGTCGGCGGCTTCCTCCGGCGCGAGGAAAAGGTCCAGGCGCGGGCCCCACTCGTGGTCTGCTGACCGCGCGGTATCGAAACCAAGTACCTCAGATCCAGTCCCGACCCTTGCGGCGGCGTACTGAAGCCCGGGGTATGCCTCATCGAGAATCGGCCGCACTGCCTCCTCGTACAAGATCCGCGACAGTTCGAGACCGGGAATGAACTCGGGAACAGGTGTCATCATGCGATCACTTTGCGCGGCGAGATCCCCAAAAGCCACTGGGTATCGGCGTCTGCCCCTGCGATCGAGAACGGCTGGGGCTGACACTCGCTGAGGCGACTGGAGCAGCATCTGCCTTCAACAGGGCGGTGTGGCGGGGCGGGCGCTGGAACGATCACCGGACGGTGACCAATGGGTCCGGCGAGCGATTCAGGCCTACGCCGGCCACGTTCGGCCGTATCGACTGGAGCGTGGTCAGCGTGGACTCGACATCCTGTCGCGCCTGCCGGTGTGCGGCTGGAGCGAGCAAGAGAAGACCCCGCGTTCCGAATTCGCACGACGCCCGGGTGTCGGATCAGCGGGAGGCGCAGCCGACCGACGCGTGGCCGGCGCCGTTCACAGCGCTGCCGCATTCGCTGCGCATGGCACCGATGCCGTACCGAAGAGGATGGTCCGCTTTAGATCCGTCCCTGAACATCCCGGACTTCACCTGCTTCGGGGCAGGGGTGGGCGGGCTTTCCGCGGCAGAAGTCTCTGCGGGCCTTCGGCTTCGACGCCAACCCGACCATCGATGCAGCTACTGACCACACCCTCGCCAGCTGCGCTACGTGCAACTCGACCGACGCGGTGCCGAGCTTCTCTTTCAGGTCCGCACTGAACGCGAGGAGAACAACGGCGGCGCCATGCGTCGCACGAGTCCTTCGGCGGCTGGACCAAGACGTTCACGGACTCCCGCCTCTGCGCGGCAATCGTCGACGCCTCACCCTCAACGGCTCGATCATCGAGACCGGCACCGACTCCTATCCCTTCGCCATCGCCCGAGCCGAGGCCGGATGATCCGTGCGGAGGGGGCTCACCGAGCAACAATCGGCTCGGCACTGTCCTCAAGGAACCGCGCCACGGCCTCCGCAACATGCGAGGGCACCTTGGAGGGGAGGTTCGAGAGCGGGAAGAACCTCAGCTCTCGTCCTTCCCCTACCATCAGATCTTGCACCGGGCCTGCGTGATGAATGTGAAAGACGGTGAGGATCTTTCCGTTTCCTCCATCATCAAGAGCGTCAACCAGCTCAAAGAGCGGACGAGCGGCCTCCACATGGATGCCCGTCTCTTCGCGAAGCTCACGCTTGATCGCGGCCGGAGAATCCTCGCCTGCCTCAAGTGACCCTCCGGGGAAGCCCCAGCATCCGGGATGAGCAATCCCAGCAATGTCATCCCGAAGCTGCAGCAGCACCTCACGATCCGAGTTGGTCACGATGGCCACCGCAGCACGTCGAGAGTCGGGTACAGCAACTATGTCGATCATCACCTCACCGTATCGATCTTGGTGACCCGCGACCAGGCATGAGCCGAAGGCCTCCCACGTGAGACGGGTTGTGGTGCCGTCATTTCTCGGGTTCTGGTCCACGTTCCGTGGAGCGGTCGCAGGCTGTCGTTGACGCCCGCCGAGGTGATCACCCTTCATGCACAGTTGAGGGGCTGGGGCCAGGATGAGCGGATGGTCGCCAGAGGTGCATGAGGTTCTCATCTCCATGAGGGTCCGCGCCCGGACGGCCCAGATGCTGCGGCCGACGCACCCGGCGACGGCTGCCGCACCGGGTGCAGGACGGCATCAGGGTTCGCGAAAGGATCCGTGCCGTCCCGCCCCGGCCGAGAACCGTGCCGCGCCCTCCATGCTGTCGCCCAGCACGCGCGTCCCGTGGCGAAGTTCGCCCTGCATGGCGGCTTGCTCGTTGAGGCCCTCCTGGTCGAGGACGGAGTTCCGGTCGGCCTGGAGGCAGGCTTGCGGGAAGCGGGCGATCGAGGCGGCCAGGGCCTCGGCCTCCGCGCGTGCCCGGCCCGCTGGGACGATACGGTTCGCGAGTCCCATCTCGTGCGCCTCGGGGGCCGCAACGGGGCGGCCGGTCAGGATCATGTCCATCGCGCGGCTGGTGCCGATGAGGCGGGGGAGCCGTACGGTGCCGCCGTCGATGAGCGGTACGCCCCAGCGACGGCAGAAGACGCCGAAGACCGCGTCTTCCTCGGCGACCCGCAGATCGCACCAGAGTGCCAGCTCCAGACCGCCGGCGACGGCATGGCCGGCCACCGCCGCGATAACCGGCTTGGACAGCCGCATTCGCGTGGGGCCCATCGGCCCGTCGCCGTCCTCGGTGACGTGGTTGCCGCGTTCCGTGGCGAGCGCTTTGAGGTCTGCGCCCGCGCAGAACGTGCCGCCCTCGCCCCACAGGACCGCCACCCGGGCCGTCTCGTCGTTTTCGAACGCCCTGAATGCGTCGGCGAGTTCGGCCGCCGTCGGACCGTCCACCGCGTTGCGGACCTCCGGGCGGGAGAGGATGACGGTGGTGACGTGTTTCTGGCGTTCGATCCGGACAGGCATCGCGCGGACCCCTTCGTGTGGCGAAGCCAGCAGGTTACTCCCGAGTCACTCCGAGGGGCCAGATCACCTTGAGCCGTTCCAGGGGCCGGGCCGCGGGCGGCTTCTGGCTCACTTGTCGTGATGGGGGCACGCTCGTGAGGTCAGGATGGCAGAGCACATTTTGCCGACCACGACGACCGGGCGGGTGTCGCCGTCGATGATGACCTGCTGGTTGGTGGAGTACCGGTGGTTCCTCGACTGTGCGGCGATAGTGTGGTCGCGGGCGGGAACCAGGGTGCCGTCCACGATGAGCACGGTGCCCTGGCGAACCTCGTGCGGGACTGGGGCGCAAGCATCGGCCCGAGGTGGTCGATGATCCGGTCGACCGCCGACTTGGACGCTCCCAACAGCGGGACGATCTGGCGCATCGTCAGGTTCGTGCGCCAGGACGCCGCGACCAGCAGGGCCCGGTCCTTCAGCGGCAGACCCGGGTGAGCCCGGTGGGCGCGCCGCGCGGCACCGGGCAACTGCGGTCCAGCGGCTGCCCGCTCTCGGCGGCTGGTCACCTCCGGGAGCTACAAACCCGTGGCCTCTCGGGCGTTTTCCGCCCGCCGGGCCCGCGCGGCACGCCGCCGGGCGGAACCGTCAGGCGGCGCGGCAGAGCACCGCCGGGCCGGCCGGGGCCGAGGCGCGGGCCACAGTCGCGTGCACGGGGCGGACGGTGGCCGCAGCCGGCGAGTGGTTCCGCGCGAAGACGACGAGGCGCAGCACCGCGAACCGCGCGGCACCGGCGAGCGCGGAGGCCGACAGGTAGACGACCTGCTCGAGCACCGCACCGGGCTCCGCCACCAGCTGCTGCAGGACAAGCATCGCCACGCAGGTCACCACGTACGCGGCCGCCGCGGACCCGGCCGACTGCGCATGCTGGCGCCAGGTCGCGCGCCCGCCCGCGCCGAAGGTGAAGCGTGCGTGCAGCTCGGTGGCGAGGAGCGTGGAGGCCACGGTGATCAGGGCGTTGGCCAGGACCCAGGGAATCCATGAGGCGAAGGCCGCCACGGCGAAGCTGGAGGCGATTCCCACCCCGCCGCCGCAGAGAACGAAGCGGGCGAAGGCAGTGAAGGCGCCGGGCGTGGCCTGCTCCTGGCTCTGTGCTGTCTCCATGATTCGACCCCTTTGACGGCTCTCCGCGAAACGCGCATCCCTCTGCCTGCGAGGCCGAGGGATGCGCTGCCCATGCGCCATCATGGCACATGAGTAACGCCATGACGAGCCATATATGGCGCCATATGTGTCGCCAATGGCACCACTGCGTGGAAGGGGTCGTGAATGTGCAGGTCAGCGGCTGACTGCGTCCGAGACGTCCGTCTTGCGGCCGAGTAGGTTCTTGACCTGCCGGGTGTCGACCACAGCGATCGCGCAGGACTCCACGGCCTTGCTCCCTCCCTCACCGGACGGCCGAACAGCTCGCCGTTCCGGGATCAGCGCAGCTTCGGTGCGCGCCGGGGGTGTGGAAAATGCCGCGGCACGCGCCGGAGGTGCTTCTGTCTGCCCTGGCGTCGGCTGATGCCGGTCCGGGCGCCGGTCTCGACATCAGCAAGAAGGACGCCAAAACATGCATCCGCACCTCCCACGCACGCAGAGCCGGGGATTGTTCACCACCCAGACCTCCACGAACGACGACGCCGTGCTCGAGCTGTGGGACCGTCTGCTCGCCGCCGAGGTGACCTGTATGGCCCAGGCGAACGGGAGTGAGTCGGCTATGACCGCTGATGGGGCACTCCGACGCTCCCGCGTCCTGCTCAGGCTGTGGACGACCTTGCCCGGCCTCATGCCTCACCCGTGCTGACGATGGGCGGACCTACCGGCCGAGTCCGGTGAGTCCGTCGCCGAGGATGTTCGCGCCCAGAAGGACCAGCACGATCACCGTGATCACGAGGCTGTTGGTGACCATGAATTGGCTGATGCTGTCCAAAAACGATGCCGCACGCTGTCCACCACTGAGATGAATGACGACGGAGCCGAGAACTGTGCAGGAGCCGATGAGCACGAAGGCAATGACGGCCAGGGCGAGATCGACATCGTGAGCGCCGGCTTCGACGATCGACGCGGCGGCCGACGCCGTCAGGACGAGGTTCTTCGGATTGGCGCCCGACAGCAGCGCACCGAGGAGCAGGGCCCGCCCGGCCGTGGCGCCGCCGAGTGACGCCATCCAGCGCGGCGCCTCGGCCTCGTCACCGGCACGCGGACGCTTCCACCACTTGCGTGCCCCCAGCACGATGAGGGCTACTCCGGCGAATACCCGTCCCCAGTCGGCGATCGCCGACGACGTGCTGTCGGGGTCGTCGGCTCCGCCGAACACCACCACGACGAGCGTTGCCACGATCCCGAGCCCGGTGATCCACCCGGCCGCGAACAGCAGGCCGTTACGGCGGCCGTGCCGGCCGGTCAGGATCAAGACGACCCCAATGAGCGGGAAGGGGCTGAGTGCGACCGCCAACGCGGCCGGCAGCACGGCTCCGATTGCCTGGATCAGCACCTGCTTCCCTTCCGAACTCCACGCCTGGGCGAAGCATCGACTTGTCCCCTTCGATGGCCGCGCCGGATCGCTGCGAACAGCTCGACCTTCGGCATCTCCGGCATGACCAGCGCTCTTCGCCAAGGGCATTCTGATGCTGCCCTGGCAAACGCTGCGATGCCTCCCAAACTCATCAACATCACCCGACCGCGGATCGGGGCGCCTCCCAAACGATCGAAGACTGCACGAGCCCGATGAAGCCGGACTTGGGTTCGTTCACGGAATGTGTGCCAGCACCATTACTGCTCGATGAAGCCAGTTCATATCTGGCCGTGGCGGTGCTCGGACCTCCCCGCGGAGGCAAGCCCCGGCAGGCCCCGTGACGTGTCCGTTCAGGTGATCTGTCGGCGGGCCGGGAGCCACGGGGGCAGCCGACCGCATTAATGATCACCAGCGGGACAGCCCCTGGACTTCAGTAGGGTCCGTGCAGGGGAAGGGGGGACCACATGGAGCGGGCCCGAGTCCTGCTGCTGGACGCAGCTCCTGGAGATTCGCTCGGCCGGGAGCTGGAGCGTCTGCTCGGCTACGGGTTGGCCGTCACGCTGAACCTCCGGCGGGTGGCCGATCATGCCGGAGTGCGGGCTGCCTGGGCCGGCCGGGTAGACCTCATCGACTTTGACGCCTTCGACGAGTCCGCGCTGCTCGCCGAGGCCGTCCGGGACGGACTCGGTTACCACGCGGTCAAGTCCCGTGCCGGTGTGCCGCTGCGAGCCCCGTTCCTCGCGACGGCGACCGACGCCACGCTGGTCAACCGGCTCCGGGTGGTCGGCAGGGCCGGGGCGGGCACCGACCACGTCGACTTGACAGCCGCTGCCCGTCACGGGATCGCTGTCACCCATACCCCAGGGTCCAACGCGAACGCGGTCGCCGAGTTCGCCCTGGCCCAGCTACTCGCCCTGACCCGAGATCTTCCCGCGCACAACGAGGCCGCGCACCGTGGCAGCTGGCGCGCACCGGCCGCACCGACGGCAGAGCTGTCGGAGCTGATCCTGGGCATCGTCGGGCTGGGCCGCATCGGTCTGGCACTGGCCGAGCGGGCGACCGCCCTGGGCATGGAGGTCCAGGGCCTCTCGCGGCGCCCGACCAAGGCCTCGGTGGCCCCAGCTCACTCACTCGGCGCGCTGCTGGCGACCAGCAATGTCATTTCCCTGCACCTGCCGCTCACTGCGCAGACCCGAGGGCTGGTCGGGCGGGCGGAACTGGCACTGATGCGTCCAGGGTCGATCCTGCTGAACACCGCCCGGGGCGGAATCGTCGACGAGCAGGCGCTGGCCGACGCACTGCGCGACCCCGCACACCCTCTCGCGGCCGCCGCCATCGACACCTTCGAGCACGAGCACGCCGCCTTCACCTCGCCGCTTTTCGGCCTGCCGAACGCCTTGCTGACCCCGCATGTCGCCGGGATGACCAGGAGCGCCATGACCACAGCAGCCCTGCGTTGCGCGGACCACATCGCGGCTCTGCTCGCTGACCGCCCCGAAGGCGTACCCCTGGTGACCGTGTGACAGTCGCCATCAACGCGACGAGGCCCACCGCCCCGCAGAGTTGGGCGACCAACTGCCCCGCCGCCGCGTGGGTCATCGGACGCTACGGGGTGTCGCGGCCGCTCGCCCTTGGGCACCCACCGGGTGCCTGCCCCGCCCCCGGCCGGCTTTCTCCGGCCGGGGGCCCGCCCGTACGCGCCCGGCAGTCGGCTCCGCCTCAACCCTCCTGGCGGGGCGGGGCAACGACGCCATCGTCCCCTTCGTCGTGTGCGGTGGCGGTCCTGACGGCGTTGCAGATGATGGCTGTGGCTTCGTGCGGGTTGCGGTTCATCCAGTGCGTGAGGTGTTCGCCGACGATCTCCCGGAGATAGGTATGCACGTCGGTGTTGGCGAGCCTGGTCGCTCATTTGCGCAGGACAGCGGCCGGCACGGGTGGACACCAGCGTTCGCGGTGTCCTTCGGCGGTCGGGCAGCGGCGCAACCGAGGCATCCGGGACGGGCAATCGGGAATACCGGGTCAGCGTCTCTTTCCGTGAACTCTGGTTGTACGGGACGCCGCTGCATCTCACGGGACCGCCGCCGACCGGCATCGCGCAGGGCGGAGCTCCCGCCCCCGCTACCCGGCCAAGAGACCCCCTGCCCCGAGCACGAGGCAGGGCAATGCGGGATTCCGGGTAGGTCCGGTGCTTGGGGGCCCCGGTACAACCATCTGTGCGGCTTGTGGGTCACATCAAGTGGGAGCAAACGGCTCTCAGGGGCACAAGGGGGAAATATGAGAATCACCCGTAATATCGCGGCTGCCGGGGCGTTAACGGCGCTGGCGGTGGGCGCAACGACCGCACTCAGCACGACTGCGTCCGCGGCACCCAATGTCACACCGCGGACCGTCTGCGGTAGCGCCTACAAGACCGTGAATTCGGTGCCTGTTGGTTCGCTGGGTACCGTCTACCTGACGTACAACTCCTCGAACGGCAAGAACTGTGTCGCGACGATCCGCGCCAACCCGGGCACGGTCAAGAACATGTCGGCGTACATCTACGTCCCCGACACCGACGAGTGGGCCGGGGACTTCGGGAACTACACGTCGTATGCGGGGCCGGCCTACGTCTACGGCAGGGGTTACTGCGTGAGCTGGGGCGGCAACATCGACAACGTGTACGTGTCGGTGGAGAACTCCAACTGTGCCGCTCGGACAGAGCGCCGGGTCACCGAAGTCCGCTGATCCGGCTCATTTCCGGGCCGCGAGTTCCCGCGCCGCCGCCTTCCACAGTCCGTCCGGCGTTGCGGACCTTGCCGCTGACGGTTGTCGGGTAGGCAGCGATGAGCCGCAGGTGGCGTGGGATCTTGTAGTGGGCCGGCCTGCCAGAACCCGGGAGGTCGCTGTCAGTTGGTGTCCGTCGTCTGCCGGGGGAGTGCACCGTCGGCTAGTTGTGTGTGGCAAGGGCGCCGGTTGGGGCCTGGTGATGCACGACGTGCTCAGTTGGGACAAGGGCGACTGTGACTCCGTCGGCTGTCGGAAGGTCTGCCTGGCCGACGGTGAACTCGCTGTGTTTGTCACCGTGCTGTGCAGCGCGAAAGCGCCAAACCCTTCGGGCCCTTTCGTTCGTCGGAACGGTTCGAAGGGGGTCTTGGCGTGAGGTGTGTGCTCTGCATTCCCGCACGTGTGTTGTGTGAAGTCCTGGCGTGTTCCTGGTCTGTTCCTGGCTCGCCCGGGGCGTGTTCTCGGTGGGTGTGTGGGGTGCTGTCCGCCCCTTCCTGGTTTGGTTGTTACCGGCGGATCGACCAGCCGCGTTCGCTGAGGGCGGCGCTCAGGGCGGTGGCTGCTGCGGGGCCTGCCATGAGTTGTACGAGGCCTGCCTGTTGCCCGGTGGCGTGATCGATCCGTACGTCCTCGATGTTGACCCCGGCGCGTCCGGCGTCCGCGAAGATCCGTGCCAGTTCGCCTGGCTGGTCGCTGATGAGGACCGCCACCGTCTCGTATGCGGCGGGGGCTTCGCCGTGCTTGCCGGGCACCCGTGCCCGGCCCGCGTTGCCGCGGCGCAGGACGTTCGCGATGCCGGTGGTGCCGCCGCGCTGTTTGGCCTCGTCGGCGGACTGGAGGGCACGCAGTGATTCGATGGTTTCCTCGAGGTCGGCGGCCACCCCCGCGAGCACGTCGGCGACCGGGCCCGGGTTGGCCGAGAGGATCTCGGTCCACATCCGGGGGTCGGAGGCCGCGATCCGCGTGACGTCGCGGATGCCCTGGCCGCAGAGCCGTACGACTGTTTCGTCTGCGGCTTCCAGTTGTGCGGCGACCATCGAGGAGATGAGTTGGGGGGTGTGCGAGACGAGGGCGACGGCCCTGTCATGGGCGGCGGCGTCCATGACCACCGGCACGGCGCGGCAGAGCGCGACCAGTTCGAGGGCGAGATTCAGTACCTCGGTGTCGGTGTCGGGCATGGGGGTGAGTACCCAGGGGCGGCCCTCGAAGAGATCGGCGGTCGCCGCGAGCGGGCCCGAACTCTCCTTGCCCGCCATCGGGTGCGTGCCGATGTACGCGCTGAGATCGATGTCCAGGTCCTCCAGCTCGCGCCGGGGGCCGCCCTTGACACTGGCGACGTCGATGTAGCCGCGCGCGATCCTTGTGCGCATGGCGTCGGCGAGCACAGTGGCGGTGTGCGCGGGCGGTACGGCGATGATCGCGAGGTCGACGCGGCCGGGCGGCGGCCCGTCACTGCCGGCGCCGAGGGCCGCCGCCGTCCGGGCCCTGTCCGGGTCGTGGTCGGTCAGATGGACGGTGACGCCGCGTCCGGCGAGGGTCAGGGCTGCCGATGTGCCGATCAGGCCGGCGCCTATGACCAGGGCGCTTCTCACCGGCCGACGTCCTCGCGCAGGGCTGCCGCGGCGCCGGGGCGGATGTGCGCGTTTCCGGAGCGGGGAAGGCCGGACTCGGTAGGGGCGGAAACCCGGATGAGGCGGGGCAGGGCGTCGTGCGCCGCGTGCTGCTGCTCAGTGTTCACGTGCTCCGTCCAGGTTCGCCGAGATCTTCCACCACGACCGCGCCGGGCGGGGCCGGGGCCCCGGCCGGCCTGTCGCCCGTCGTGCGTGCGCGGGGCCGGCGGCGGGCCCGGTGTCTTCGTGGTGCTCGTGCCGTGGCCCGTCCGGTCCGGGTGTCGCATCAGTCGTCCCAGTGATCGAGGACCTGGCGGCGGATCCGCTCCGGGTAGGCCTGGGCGAAGGAGCTGTGCGGAAGGCGGCTTGCGCCCGGGGCGGGAAGGAGCCCGTCGTGGAAGACGATGGGGCCCAGCTGGGCGGCGCGTTCCTCGGGTGTGTAGCAGTTCAGCAGGGGGTGGACGAAGCCGTACGACGCCTCCGCACGGTCCAGGGGGTGGATCCGGGTGGCCAGCGCCCACAACAGGTCGGTGTCGTCGGCCGGGTCGATGTCGTCGTCCAGGACGAAGGTGGCCGCCGTGGCACGGCCGGAGTGGGATTCGCGGAGCACTTCGCCGATCCGGTGGGTGAGCTCGGCCGAGTCGACTCCGGGCAGCTGCTCCCGCCAGTCCTGCGGGACGGTGACCACCATCCAGTGCGATGCGGCGCGCAGCGGTGACCAGGCGGTGGTGACCGGCAGTCCGGCAGCGCGCAACTCCGCCAGTACCTCGGCCGCCTGGCCGACACCGGTGACGGTGTGGAACTCGTCCACCGGCCGGCCCTCGGCCACCAGCGGCCAGATCGGGTCGTCCCGGTGGGTGATGGCTTCGACTGTGTACACCGGCTGCATCGAGGTCTCGGTGGAGGCGTAGCCGGCGAACTCGCCGAACGGTCCCTCCCGCGCGTCGCGGCCGACGGACAGGTGCCCCTCTATGACGATCTCCGCGCCGGCAGGTACCTCCAGGTCCACCGTCTCGCATCGCACGACGTCGATCGGCTCGCCGTACAGCGCCCCGATGTACCCGGCCTCGTCGACCCCCGGTGGCAGCGGAATGCCCCCGACGAACGGGACCGCCGGGTCCCCGCCCTGCACCAGCGCATACGGCATGGGCTCGCCGATCCGGACCCACTCCTGCCAGATCATGCCGATGTGCTGCGCCGGTATCACCAGGCCGGTCATGTGCTTGCCGTCGATCAGCATGATCCGGGCGATGGACCAGTTGGTCCACCGGCCGTCGGGGGTCCTGGCGACGATGATCCCCCAGGTATTGGCATAGCGTCCGCCGTCGAACTCGTGGACCCGGGGCACCGGGAAACGGTCGAGGGTCGCGTCGTCGCCCAGCAGCACGTTCTGCTTGCAGGGGGCGTCCTCACGGGCGACGGGCCGGGGTGGCACGGGTGCCGCGTGGCGGGTGCGGGCCAGGTGCTCGACCAGCTCGGCCGCGGTGGCCGAGGGGGGCAGCCCGACGGACATGGCCACCCGGGCCAGCGGCTTGCCGGCAGCGGCACTGAGCGCGGCGGGTGCGCCGAGCAGCCGGAAGCCGGGCGCGACGCCGGCCACGCTCTCGAACAGCGGGGCGGGTGACTGGCGTTCGCAGGACAGGCGGCTGATCGCGGCGGCCTCCAGGTCGGCGCTCACCGTCCGCTTGACGCGCTTGAGGTCGCCGAGAGCTTCCAGCGCGTCGAGGTAACCGCGAAGGTCCCTGAATCGGGTCGCAGGGCTGGTCACGGGACTGGTCATGGACGGGCGCTCCTCTGCTTCGTGCCGTTGTGGTCTAACGGGGAGACGCCGGGCAGGGGGCCCGGCCGTCCGGCCGTGGGCCGCGGAAAGCCGTCCCAGCGCCGGGCTCCGGCGGCCTCGATCCCGAACTGGTCGAGAACTCGGGTGACGATGTGGTCGACGATGTCGTCGACCGTGTCGGGCCGGTTGTAGAAGGCGGGCATCGGCGGCACGATCGAGGCGCCCATGCGGGCCAGCGCCAGCATGTTCTCCAGATGGATCTCGCTGAGCGGGGTCTCCCGTGGCACCAGGACCATCCGGCGCCGCTCCTTGAGCGTGACGTCGGCGGCGCGGGCTATCAGCCCTTCGGCGTACCCGGCCCGGATGCCGGCCAGCGTCTTCATGCTGCACGGGACGACCACCATGCCGTCGGTGGGGAAGGAGCCGGAGGATATCGCCGCTCCCTGATCGTCGGGCGAGTAGGTGACATCCGCCAGCGCGGCCACCTCACGCGCACTGAGCCCGGTCTCCAGCTCCACCGTGGCGCGCGCCCAGCGGCTGAGCACCAGGTGCGTTTCCACCTGCGGGTTTTTGCTCAGCTCGGTGAGCAGTCGAACCCCCAGCACCGCGCCCGTGGCGCCGGTCATTGCCACGATCAGCCGCATCGTGCCCCACCGTAACCTTCCGTGTACGGAATATCCTTGTACTGAATATACTGGCTGCCATGACGAACACAAGCCCCCGTCCACGGCCACAACTGGAAGAGGCGCTGCCACATCAGCTGCGCCGCGCCGGGCAGGCGTGGGCGGCGCTGTGGCAGCAGAGCCTGCCCGACCTGACCAGCCCTCAGTTCGCGGTACTGCTCGCCCTGGACGACCACGGCAGCCAGGACCAGTCCGCGCTGGGAGCCCTGGCCGCCATCGACCGTTCCACGCTCACGGTGCTGCTGGACCGCCTGGAGGCGCGTGGCCTGGTGACCAAGGAGATGGACCCGGCCAATCGCAGGCGCCGTATCGTCGCTCTCACCGATACCGGCCGCCGCTGTCTGACCGCGGCGGTCCAGGAGGCCGGTCAGCTGCACGCGCGGGTGGAGGATCTGCTGGGTGAACGCCGGCTGGGGCAACTGGTGGAGATGCTCCGCGTTCTGGGCGATATGCCGGTGCAGCCCTCCGCGCCTTCGGCGGGGTAGGCATAGCCCGTCCGCGCCGCACCCGGTTGGCTTTCTGGTCGGCCCGTTCCGGGACCACTGCGCGGATGCCACGCCGCCGCATGACCTGGCGGATCGCCCGCGACGCATACGCCTAATGGGAAGCGAACGCCGGCGGTAGCTGCCGTTCTGGGGGCGCGAGTCGAGCCTTTGAATACGCCCGGGCCTGAGAGCTCTGTTGACAAGGTGAGGCTGGCTCGCGCCCAGCAGTCTGGGCATGAGTGCTCGGAACCTGGACCCGTTCTGTCTGTTTGGGCCTCGAATTGGTCCTGTTGCTGCGGGCCGGCCCGTCTGCGGACGGCCGCCCCGAATGGGGCGCACACGCAGGGCCTTCGTAGCGGTGAGTCCTTGGCTCTTCGTGCCGAGGGCGAGGGGGCATTCGCTTAGGTGTTGAGCGTAGACGCTCAGGGTTGTCGCTCGGACTGCTCTATCAACTCACTCGGCAAGATGCTCTGGGGAGCACGCAACTACTCTGCGCTTCCCGGTCAACCATGGATCACGGGTAAGGGTGGCTGAGGGATCCCGTACGAGAGCGCTCGGTGCTGATTCTCCTGGCATCAGGACGCCGCACCAGATCGCACCGCTCGGACTCGTCCCCTCCGTGACTGCTCACATTCGACTCACCGTTCGCCATCCCCCTTTCTAGCGCCCTGCCCCGGCTTCCGCCTTCCTACGTTTTGGCATTCAAGGAATGGGCTGTGCCCACGTCGCCGCATGCTGTTGTGGACGTGCCCCTTTATCGCTCCGAAAGTATACGTATGTGGTTCGGTGAATAGCAGCCAGTGTCAGCCCAGACTCGCGGCTTCGCCGCAAGCCAGTGTTTCCGGCCGACGGACCGGTGGTGTGCCGACGTCACGCCATCTTGGCCGGCACTTCGGCGGAACCGCCGGGCTCCAAATTGCGCAGCCGGACTTCCACGCGAGTGTCGACGACTCGCGTGTCGAAGGCTGGCTGGGGTGCGGTGGCGGGCCCGCCTACGTTCCAGCCGTCGACCAGACGGAAGACACTGCCATGCCAAGGGCAACGCACGCAGCCGTCGCTGACGGTACCTTCGGACAGCGGGCCTCCCATGTGACTGCACGAATCGGCAAGGACGTGCACCTCGTTGCCGCTTTCGCGCACAACTACAACGGGCACTTGGTCGACGTACCGTCGGATCGACTGGCCGACCTCGAAGTCGGAAACGGCGCCGACTTCGTGCCACCCGGCTCCTACCAAGTTCGAAACCGATTCTGCGTGATTAGCCCCCGATGCCTGCCGGTATGCCAAGTGGCCGCCGAGTGCGCTGCCGAGTCCGACCACTGACAGTCCCGCCAACCCGAGGGCCTTCCCCAAGCCGGTACGCCCCCGCATGCGAACAATCAGCGACCCGCTGTACAAGGCCACGGCCGTGCCGTTTACTGCCGCGTGGACGAGTCCTACGCGCTTTTGTCGAGGTCCCTGCTCTGCCCAGTCGACCCAGCCCGTCAGGGCCGCTGGAGCGGCGGCTGCGATTCCCACGCCGATCAAAATACCCGCTGCCCGTTGCTGTCCCGGAAGGCAGTCGAGTACTGCTGCGGAGAACCAGGTGCCGATCGGCACCTCCACCAGCACCGGGTGGGCGGGGTGGCCCAGCCAGCGTCCGTGCAGCACATCCCGCCAGGAACCCAAAGGAAGTGCCCGGACTCGGCTACTCAGCAGTGCGACCGTCGAGTCGAGCGCGGAGGCGCGCTCCAGCCGGTCCATGCCGCGGATGATGGGGCCGGGGCCCAGCGGCGATGGCAGCATGCGCCTCACCGCCCGGAGCGCAGTGCCGCCGATATGACCGCGGCTATCGAGTTGAGACATTTCGTCCATATAAGGCGAATAACCGTTCGCTGACGCCGAAAACGGCCTCGCCGCGTTGTCCCTCCAAAGGAGGAGGCTGTGTGGACGCCACACGTGAGGGCGATGTGATCCACCCGCACTTACGACCTCGTGCTTGGTTGGCGTGACCGTGTTCGGGCGTGGTCGTTGAGCTGTGCGTGGCGGGAGGCTACGGCTCGCGGGTTGATCATGTCTGAGTGTTGGATCAGTGGGCTTTCGGCGCGCGTGATTGTTGTCTGGTGGCGGGGTTGGGGCCGATGTGGCACGGCCGCTTGTTGTTCTGCGGCGAGGTCCGTGCGGGTTCCGTCGCCGACATCACCCAAGACCGCGAGCCGGCCTCACCGATCTCTGCGCCGACTCGATCCACCTGCGGATCCTGGCAGACGCCGGCTATCACGGGCTGGGCGACAGACTTGCGGCCAGGGTCGTCACACCACCACTACGCAAACGCCGGGGCAAGCACTTCGAACACCTGCAATGGCTCATGACCTGCCGCGAAGCAGCCCGCTCCGCCCACTCACCAGCCCGGATCCCCGTCGAGCGCGGCATCGCGCACCTCAAGAACCAGGCGGCGTCTGGCCAGACAGGACTCCTCACCGACCAGCAGACAACACCGACCTCGAAAGTACTTACTCCGTCCACCACACGAACCTGATCCACAGGACGACCGTGCAGGCCAGCAGGTCCTCACGCTGACCATGCACGAGGTCGTAAGAGCCGTCCCGTAGTTGATGGTTACGGGTGAAGTGGCTGAGTGCCTCTCGCGCCGGCGAGCCGTGCGCTCAGTTCCTTCACGAGGCGACGTTGCACTCCTCGTAGGGCCGGCTCACCGCGCTGTGCGGGAGGACTCGTCGTGGTGGTCCTTCGGTACTCAGTTGCCACCCGCCGCCTCCCCCGGGTGGGGGAGGCGAATACGTCCGGCGGGGGATGTGGCCGGGCCGGTAAGGCCGGAGGCTGGGTTTCCTGCTGATGGAAGGAAAGTTCGGGTGGAACGCTGGGATCGGGTCGGGCGGAACGCGGCGTATGGGGCAGCTCTGGCGCTGTTGCCGTACTTGCTGATCAAAGTCTCGTGGGTGGTCGGGTCCCTCCTGGGGGTGCTACCGGTCGGCAATGGGTTCGGCTTGGCGGAGTGGATAGTGCTCAACATCGTCACGGTCGGTATGGCGGTGATCGGGATCGCTCTGGCGCTCGCGCTGGTGCGGCCATGGGGGATGCGGATGCCGGGGGCGCTGGTCGCGTTCTGTTCGTGGGTGGGGTCGGGCTTCCTCGTCTCGGTGCTGCCTTTCGTTTTCTTCAGTGCGCTCCTGAAGGTGGGCGGTGACTCGCAGGGCGGCGGCGGTGACGACCCGGCCATGCCTCTCTGGGAGGGCGTACTCGTTCAGTTCAGCTTCGTGGGGATGGGGCTGGGGCTAGCTCTCGCCGTCCCGGCGTATTTGCGGCGCCGCTGGCCCGATGCATTCGTCGGGCGCCTCGGTGACAGTCCGCGTACGGCACCGCCGTGGGCGGCTGTCGTCGGTGCCGCGGTCGGCCTGGTCTGGCTCTACTGGGCGGCCGGAGGCACCCTGGGGATCGCCCACCCGACCGAGCGGAACACCGACGGTTACGTGCTGGCCGCCGTATGGGGGTTCTGGGCACTCGCCGGATCCGCCGCCGTCTGGACGGTTGCCCGGGCGCGCCCTGCAGGGTTGGCGCGCCGGCTCCCTCTGGTGTTCGGGTGGGTCGGATCGGGCTCACTGTTCGCATGGAGCGCCTGGAAGCTGCCCCTCATGCTGTATGTAGCGGTGGCGGATCCGGCCGATGTCGCGCCGCTGGAAAACCCAACCGTCGCGGTGGTGCTGCATCTCTGCGCAGTGGTGGCAGGCGCGGCGATGATGCGGACACTCGTCCGCCCGCACACCCCCGTCGCCGAGAACCATGCCCAGCCCGAGGTTGCCATTCGGCTCGAGGACTGAGTGCCTCAGACGGGCGAAAACCAACCCCTGAGCGCCCAGCCGAGGGTGAGATGATCTTGTAGTGGCTGGTGTGATCCCCGGCGTCGGAGCCCGTCTTGGGTAGCCCCGTTCACCGGGTTGAGCGCGCGCTTGTTCGGCAGGCTGGCGACCGCGCTGCGGCGGAAGGGGGCTGATGCGGTCCGCAAGGGACGGCCATGGAGCCTTCCGCTGGAGGCCCGGGCCTTGTTGGTTACGGCGTACTGGAGCACGACTTGACGATGCGCCAGCTCGCCCCGCTGTTCGGAATGTCCAGGTCGGCAGCGGACCGCATCATCGACCACCTCGGGTCGATGCTCGCGCTCCAGCCACGCAAGCGGTTCACCAAGAACACCACGCTCAAGAACTACCTCCACCCACAAATGCGGCCTTGAGCCCGAGGCGTACGACCCGCACCTGGTGTCGATTTCAGCCCGCTGCGGCGACGGCCCGCCCGGCGCGGACGACTACGGCCAGGCGGCCTGACCACACATGCTAGGACGACGATGAACGACTCCGCGCCCAACCCGTCGGGCGAATGTGTGTACGGGCGCCAGCCACCCGTAGGACCACCGGCTTCGCGGACACCGCCAGGGTGGGCGCAGCACAGGTGACATCACCGGCCATGACATGCACGCCACGACCTTGCTGGGCCTGACCCGCAGATGCTGTGCCAGGCGGATGTCGATCATGCCGACGGCGGACCGGCTACGGTGATTGGCGCGCTCGAACGCGCGAACCCGGCGCTGAATGTGGACGCCAGCGGCACTCTCGTTCACGCGCACCTGCGGCCTTCCGGCACTGCCGGGGCGTGGTAGATGACCTGGACGAACGCCGGCCATCCGCCGCCGATCCTGATCAGTCCGGACGGCGGCGTCGAGCGCCTCACCGGTCACGGGCTGCTGATCCATCCGGCGATTGCCCTGCGCCCCCGTGCCGACCACTGCCGGATGCTGGAACCGGGGACGCTGCTGCAGATCTACACCGATGGTCTGGTCGAGCAGCCCGGTGTCGACTTCGAGGTCGCGACGCGGGAAACCGCAGACCTGCTGCGGTTGCTGAGGGAAGGGGCTTGCGTCAGTGCTGGAGCAATCGGCATCGTCGGCCCGATGGAGGACGGGTGGCTGGTGCCGCTCAGGGCAGCGGCGCCAGTTCCGTAAGCAACTGCCGTGTCTACAGCAATAGTTCGCCTCCGACGGCGGCCGCTGTTCCTTTTTGTTGCTGGAAGTTGTCGGCGAGAGTGCGGTGTGCGGACCACCATGCCTTGTCGAACGCCGCTTCGCGGCACTCGGTGGCGGGGGAGGGGACCGGCGGCTCGGTCTCCTCGGCGCATACGCGTGCGGCCTGCTCCAGCACGTCGGACAGTTCGACGAGAAAGCAGGGGGACGGCGTGGGGAGGCCCTTATCGCCGTCGCCGATTCCATTCAGGGGTCCGTGCGACGGCGAGCATGCGGGTGCAGATCCGGCCCCAGCGAATGTCTTCCGCAAAGGGTGGGGGGCGGGGGCCCCGTCCGCCGCAGTCGTCCGCCCGGATTCCAGCGCGCTCCCTCCGCGGCCCAGTGCCTGGCGTCGGCCACGCCCTGGAGGGACAGTGTGAGACGGGACGCCTCGGCGTGCCAGTTCTCCGCCTTCTCCAACGCCCTGTCCTCGCGCAGGCCGTGCGCCATGGTGTCGAGCAGGTCTGCGGATTCCCGCGCGAGTCGGCGCAGGCGATCACGGACGCTGCGCAGATGGACCGGGGGCAGGACGAGGGCGTTGACCGTGATGCCCACTACCGCGCCGATCAGTGTCTCCAGTAGCCGGTGACCGACAGTGGGAGCGCTGGACGATCCGTAGGTGATCACAAAAAGGGCCGTGCTCGCCCCGAGGATGCCCTGGCTCCCGAATCGGCGGTAGTTTCCGAGCAGAGTCATGAACGGCAGGGTGAGCAGCATGGCGGCCATGGTCTGGTCATGCGTGATGGCCATGGCGGCCGAGGCCCACACCGTGCCGAGGGCGATGATGGCGAATTGCTGCGGCCCCGTGCGCAGCGATTGGTAGACGGTGCCACTGACCAGAGCGACCGCCGTCCAGGGAGCCAGGAACGCCATGGGTGCCTGGAGCCACCATCCGCTCAGGGCCCAGGCGATGATCGCTGCTGCTGCTTTGAGGGACTGGACGAGGTGTCCCGTTCGGGCCCGGACTCCTCGAACGCGCTATGGACGGAACGCCGGACCGCCGCCCACTCCCGTCCGGCCCACCGCCCGGCAGCCAACCACAGTTCGTCCAGTGCCACCCGTGCCACCCGTTCCACTCCCCA
Organism: Streptomyces sp. NPDC060035; assembly: GCF_042736635.1. Classification (NCBI taxonomy): domain Bacteria; kingdom Bacillati; phylum Actinomycetota; class Actinomycetes; order Kitasatosporales; family Streptomycetaceae; genus Streptomyces; species Streptomyces sp. NPDC060035. Next base: position 81,000 of record NZ_JBHWVO010000006.1, on the reverse strand, counting down.
CAGCGCGGTCCCCGCCCGCGTATACCGTTCGCCGGCCTTCTGCCTCGGTGCCCCCGAGCGGAGAAAATATGCACCGCAAGGGGCCGAAGAGGCACGGACCGGGCGCACCGGAAAGTGATGGATAGGAGCCGGCCCGCAGAGCCCAGCAGCCCCACCCAGCTGCGCTGAGAATGCGTGCAGACGGGCCCGCCCGCGCGGCCACTGCTGGAATGCGTCCGAAGGTGCTGAGTTCTCCGCACTCGCGTCGATCTGGTCACCTGTCCCGGAGCTGCCTACCTCATCTCCGACGATCCCGCGGCCATCGAAGCAGACACCGCCCGGCTCCGAGCGCTGGAGGTGGCCGGCCTGACCGGTGTCTGGCTGAATCCGGTCAGGCCGAGAAGGGCCGGGTCCGCCCCTCCTCGATCGTGTCTGTCGGCGGGGTCGCGGCGGGGCCCGACCGTATCGAGCGCGACCTGCTCCTTCGGCTCCAGGCGTACGACGTGACGCACCTCAGCCAACGGCTACGCCGTCGGCAGCCCCCGGCCGGACACCGCATGATCCACATGCGGTCACCCCGGGTGAGCGTGACGATCGAGGTACGGGCCACGGCCAAGACGCGCGCGGCCGGCCCGGCTGGAAGAGCGTCGCGCGACGCGACTCGGTCCCTCTCACACCGGGAGCAGAGCATGACGAGCAGAGCGAACGGACCCGACGACATCGACACCGAGGGCAAGGCCGTACCACCGTACGAGGGCCGACGCCGGTCCGGCGATGTCCAGGGCAAGGAGAAGTCGAGCAAGGGCGGGGCGAAGACCGCCGGCGCGACGGGACCAGTCAAGGACGACGACATGAAGGCAGCCACTCCCGAGCGGACAGACCGAGGCGCCACCGCCTCGCCGTCCGGCCGAGACTCGACTGAGCGGAGCGCCCGGCGTGGGTCCGAGGACACCGGAATCGGGCCTGCGCACCACCGTGGGACAGGGCGCGCCGAGGATCAGTCCTGAGGTCGCCCGCCTCTAGGCGGTCGAGGCTTCCGAGCTGGGGCCCGTCACCGTAGCGTCCGGGTGCGCCACCACGGCCGCCACTGCGACCACATGTGTTCGGCCGGGCCAGGCACAGGTGCCCACGGTCAGCGCCATGGCCGGATCATCACGGGGAGGCCGAGGGTGTCGAGATCGACCGCCCTGGCCCGCAGGCATCTTCCTCCGGTCCGCCCTCGGAGCGAACAGGCAGCTCAAGGCCGGAGGCATTCCCTTCGACGCTCGATCAGCCCCCCGCACCCGCTACGCCTTCCGCGCGGACGTCCAGCCCTGGCGGCGGAGGCTTTCGAAGCCGTCCAGGAGGAGGTCCAGGGCGAATTCGAACTCGAACTGGTCGTCGCAGCCGCCACCGACCGTGGAGCCCCCGTCGTGTGCGGCCGTCGCGGCCAGTTCCGCGATGTGCGGGTAGCGCGCCGCCAGCCCGGGGTCCGGCGGGCCGGAGGGGCCCGAGGTGTCGAACAGTTCCTGGCTGAAGCCGAGCAGGCGGCTGCCCATCGCGTGCATGACGTGGTGCGTGAGGTCGGCGGAGAGGCCGCCGTCCCGGAAGCTCCCGGCCATCGAGTCCAGGTACGCCAGCACGGCCGGGGTGGGGCCGGTCCGCGACTCGATGACCCGGGCCGCCCAGGGGTGGCGCAGCAGGACCCGCCGGGCCGCGAGGATCCGCCCGCGGACCACGCGCTGCCAGTCGGGGCCCGCGGCCGGCGGGTCGATCTCGCCGACGACGGCGTCGGCCATGCCGTCGAGCAGCTCCTCCTTGTTGGCCACGTGCTTGTAGAGGGCCATCGGTACGACGTCCAGCTCCTGCGCGAGCCTGCGCATGCTGAGCGCGTCGATGCCGGTGGCGTCGGCGAGCGCGACGGCGGCGCGCAGGACGCGATCCCTGTTCAGGGGGATCCGTTGCCTGTATGTGGCTTCCTGCCGGGTCATTCCGGTTCGGCCCCTTTCCTCCTCGACTGCGCCCTCTCCTTGACGAGTGTACGCCGTACACCTATGGTTGCTGCCAGGTGTACGGCGTACACCACCATCGAGCTGGGGGTACCGAGAAGATGAGTCCGGACCGAAGAACCGCGGTGGCCGCCGGGTCGTTGTTCCTGCTGACCGAGGCCGCCGCGATAGCTGGGGCGGTTCTGTACCGCCCCCTGCTGGGCGCGGCGGACGGCCGGCTCGCGCAGGGCGCCGACACGCGGGCGCTGCTCGGGGTGCTCTGCGAGGTGGTGCTGGTGGTGGCGGTGGCCGGTACCGGGGCGGCGCTGTTCCCGGTCCTGCGGCGCCACGGTGAGGGGCTCGCGCTCGGGTACGCCTTCGGGCGGCTGCTGGAGGCGGCCGTTATCGCCCTCGGGATCGTCGCCGTCCTGGCGCTCGTCACCCTGCGGCGGGACGCGGGGGCGGCGGCCGGAGCCGACGTCGCGCTGGCCGCCGTGCACGACTGGACGTTCCTGCTGGGGCCCAACATCGCCCTCGGCCTGAATACCTTCCTGCTTGCGTACCTGGCGTACCGCGCACGGCTCGTGCCGCGCTTCATTGCCGTGCTCGGGCTGGTCGGAGGGCCGCTGATCTGTGCCTCGGCCGTCGCCGTGATGTTCGGGGCTTACGCGCAGCTCTCCGTGGCGGGGTCGGCCGCCGCGCTCCCGGTGTTCGCCTGGGAGCTGGGGCTGGCCGGGTGGTTGATCGTCAGGGGGTTCGGGCCCGGCTCAGGTGCCGCGTCCCGGGCAGACGAAGAAGTAGCTGATCCGGCAAGTGCCTGTCGGTGACGCCGTCCCGACTCCAGTTGGCATCATTCACCAGATGAAGTGCTCAGCTCGCGAAGCGCGTCACCATTCCACAGGCCCGGTGGCATGGCTGCCTGTTGTGCCGGGCCCGCTTGCACCCCGCGCCTTCACTCTTGCCTAAGGCTCGTGACCAGGTTGCGTGGCAGACCATGGGTGTCGTGGAGGTAGGGGAAGTCCTCCTCGGTCAGCGGGCCTTGGAACCGGGGTCGGGCGAGCACCTGCCGGCCACGCTCCAGGAGCCGACTGAACCGGCGCTCCTCCTCGAGCAACATCCCGAGCACGTCGACCGGGCGCATGTCCTGCCGGAAGAACTGGTCCAGGGTGTGCTGGACCAGTTCTTCCGGCAGGTCTTCGACACCCCGCGAGGGATTGTCCCGCCAGAGCACGGTGAGCACCCGTCGTGCCAGGCGGCGCAGCACGTAGCCCCGTCCGGTGTCGGCCGGGCGCACGCCGTCGCCGAGCACCACGATGGCCAAGCGCAGGTGTCGCAGACCAGACGCAACGACGGTTCTTCCAGGGGCCACAGGGTCGGCACGAGACGGCGCCAGGGGTCGAAGTCGTCGCATTCGAACACGGAGGACTTGGCCTGGAGGAGTGAGGCCAGCCGCTCCAGGCCGAGTCCGGTGTCGACGTTGCGCTGGGGAAGGAGCACGCCCCCCGTGTCCACACCGGCATCGGCCGCGACACCCGCACCGACCTCTTCCAGGACCGCCGCGCCTACGTCTGGGACAACACTTCCGACACCGCGATCCTGCGCGATGCCCGCGGCCGCACCGCGGACACCGAGGCTTGGGGGCGCAACCACTACCGCCGCTGACCACACCCCAGTTTCTCCATGCGGGCCGGCCCGCTGTGCCCCAAGTAGGGAGCGGGGCCGGCCTGTCCGAGAGGGCTGACCTCGATTCGTCTGTAACAAAGCAGTGCTCCCCGGGAGTCGCTCCCGGCCCAGGCGGGGCTGGTTTCCCGCGCACAGACGCCGAGTGCACGCACCGGTCTGTCCGGTGCGAGCTTTCGGGAATGTACTCACCACGAATTGATGGTTCGTCCCGGTCTCAGACGTGCCGTGGTGAGGCTGTCGCACCGGTAGTGACTGGCACCGAGCCTGTCCGGTGGGCTACGTTGTGCGGCGATGACTCCCGGGACGGCATTGCGCCACACACGGATTGGTGACCCGGTGCTCCTCTGAGCGCCGTACGGGCCGGTGCTGGCCCCCTGTTGGATCGAGGATGTGCCGCTGCTGCGCGGGCTCCGCCTCCTGCCGTGTTGATCACAGCTCGACACGTCAACCACGACAGGAGAACTCATGCCCACCAAGATGCTGCACATTCCCACCGCGGACGGCCAGGCCGACGCTTTCGCCGCCTTTCCCGAAGGTGGCGAGCGGCACCCAGGGGTGCTGATGTACCCGGACGGCTTCGGTATCCGGCCCGTGCTGCGGGAGATGGCCCGCGAACTGGCAGGGCACGGGTACTACGTAGTCGTCCCCAACTTCCTCTACCGGCACGGCCCTACACCGGTGATCGAACTTCCCGAGCACATCGGAGAAGAGGCCCGGCCCGCGGTCTTCGCCCAGCTGATGCCTTTGATCGAGGCGCACACCGCCGAACGTGTCCTGAGCGACGCCGACGCCTACCTCGGGTTCCTGGCCGCCCAGCCCGAGGTCGGCGCCGGACCGGTCGCGGTGACCGGCTACTGCATAGGCGGCCTCCTGGCGATGCGCACCGCCGCGGCCCATCCCGGCCAGGTGGCCGCCGTCGCCGGATTCCACGGCCCCGTGGGCGCCGACGGGCCCGACGTCCTCGCCAAGCTCACCGCCCAGGTCCACTTCGGCCACGCCGAAGGCGACATGACGCCCGAGACTCTCGGCGCGCTCAACCAAGCCTTGGACGCCGCGGGTGTTGGCTACACCTCCGAGATCTACCCCGGCACCGTCCACGGCTTCACCATGTCCGACACCGACGCCTTCAACCCCGCCGCACTACAGCGCCACTGGGACCGCCTGCTCCCCCTCCTCAGCCGCACCCTGGCCCGCAGCTGAGCCTCGGCCCCGGAATCCAACTGAAGGCTCCGGCTGGCCGCCCCCAACCAGCCGGGGCTTTCCCATGTGCTGCCCTACCGTCCGGCGGAAGCCCCTTGTTGTCTTTTCAGGCCGTGTGACTGGAAGTGATCTTCAGGTGACGTGTTGTCAGTGGTGGCTGCTTTGATGGTCCGGCTGCGCAAGGGGGCGTGGTTTGGTGGGGGAGGGGGCTGGTTGTGTCGTGGGTGCGGGAGTACGTGCGCAGGGACAGGACGAGGGTGAAAGCCCATTCTCGGGGGGCTGCGGGCGGGCGCCGGGAATTGTCCATCGTGGGGCTGGCCGTTGTGGTGCTCGGTAATCCATCGAGTTCGGCCGACGATCCGGGGAAGTCGCCCGGTCCGGCGTCGACGTTCGTGTATCCGGCCAAGCTCCCCGGGACGCAGAAGTCGACGAGCAGGCCGAGGTCTCGGCCGACGGTCTCGTACCCGATCAGGTTTCCCGAGACGCGGAAGGCTCCGGCTCGGCCGTGGCCGCGGTCCACGGTGACGTACCCGATCTCGTGGGACCGGAGCAGCTGATGAGAGGCAGCCGCCCGGCCTGGCGACGCGGACGGCCCCGGTCACGCAAACGCAAACAGGCTTACACCGGCGGCGAGGTGCTGCTTGGCGTCGTGGTCATCGTGTGGCTGGTCTCCGCACTGATGGACTGGCTCGCCGCCCACCCCTGGGTCCTGCCTCTCGCTCTGGTGACAGCAGGGGCCGGAGCCTTCTTCCGGTTCCGACTCCGGGTACTGGAGGGACTGCAGCGGCAAGCACAGGTGCAGGCGGTGCGGTACCCGATGGATCGCCTGGACCAGTTGGAGCACCGCCAGTTCGAGCATGCGATACGTGACCTGATGCTCCGCGACGGCTGCCCGGACGCCGTCCAGGTCGGCGGCGCCGGCGACAACGGCGCGGACGTCAAGGCCACCGACCCTTTCGGGCGCCGCTGGGTCATCCAATGCAAACACCGCCGCGCCGGCCTCGCCGGCGCAGCCGTCGGAACGCCGGATCTGCAGGTTCTGAACGGCACCGGACGCCCCGTACACAAGGGCGACGTCATCGTCCTGGTCACCAACGGCCGCTTCACCAAGCCTGCCGCCGACTTCGCCAAGTCACAGCGCCTGCACCTGGTCGATCGGCACACCCTGGCCGCGTGGGCAGGCGGATCACGTCCCCTGTGGGAGCTCCTGCGGGCGGTGCCACCTCCCCGCAGACCGACCTCGCTCTCGTGAGTGGCCGCTCTGGTGCCCAGCCGGTGCTCCGGGGGCCGACTCGCCAAGTACGTGGGCCAGTGGATTCGGCTGGAGTTGAGTACCGACTTCCCGCCCATGCCTGACCTGGTTTGCGGCGACGGATCCAGCCAGAAAGGTGTCCTCCTGTCGCCAATGAGGGAGAACCTGCCCGCTTCGTCGACAGGTTCGCGCTACACCAGAAGGTCGGTGCGATACGTGGCTGCGACTGGAGGACTGACTCGGTGTTGACGATCAACGTGGCGGTCCTGCTCGCTTTCATCGTGGTCATGCGGCTGCGCCGGCGTACCGAAGCGCGGAGCCGGTTGGACGAGAAGTTCACCGTTGTTATCGTCCTGGCCCTCGGGATTCTGCTCGCTCCGACGGAGCTTGGGCAGGGGATCCTGAACGTCTTGACCCAGCTCGTACAGGGGGTTTCCAGCTCCGGCTGAAAGACCCCGGCCAGACGTGGAGTGGTTGGCCCGCTGTCCCTTCCGCACGTAAGAAGGGGTGCGAAGGCTGGGCAATGCAGGAGGCGCCCAGGCCGAAGTGCCCCGGCTGTCGCTGCCGGAACGCGTGGCCCGGGCGGTGGCCTGACCGGTCTGGCTGGGCGCCCGCCTGGCGCCCAGCGACCCCATCGCGCCTCATCCAGCGGAGGCACCATGGGGCTTGGTTGCCGCCTGATCGAGCTGCTAACGCCGAAAGGTGAGTTCCCACCTGCGCACCTGCACGGCATCCTGTTCGAGCCCTCGGTCTGTCACCTGATAGCGATACGGCTCGTACCACTTCCGGGAGGAGGCCACCAGGTGGTCCCACACGTATCGGTTATCGGCACTCAGGGCCTGGGGGGCCTCCGCTTTGGTCACGGCGCGGGCGAAGCGGATCAGCCCGAAGCTGCGCAGCCGCTGACAGCCGTCCTCCCAGGCGTCGCGGCGGAGTCCGAAAGTATTCGTCCGCCTCGCCGTGGACGTAGACACCGGATGTCAGATGGTTGTCCGGGGCCCACTTGCTGAGCACCCTGAATGCGAGCCAGGACGCGACCTCTGAAGGGTTGAGTACCTTGGCCCAGCCGTTCAGGAAGAAGTGCGCCGGATCTTGATCGTTGCGCGGGCTCGACAGTTCGAAATTTTCGAACGCGGCGATTATCTGCGGCGGAGTGCCCAGGGACGCCGCGTCGGTGGCGGGGGCGCACACGCACTCGCCGGAACCGGCCCGGCAGTCCTCCTCGTCGGTGCTTGTCCGATGGGCGGGGGTGAGCCGGCCCAGCAGGTCGATTGCCGTTGGCACGGTGCTGACGCTGATGGTCTCCGGGCCGCAACGGGCGCGGTGGACAAGGGCGGCGAGCCGGCTGTCGGGGTTTGCCATGATGTCGCCGGCCAGGGCGTCGAGCCAGGCCGTGGCGGCGGCCCGCGGGGAGGGCAGCCGCAGCGCCAGATCGGCCATCGTCCGGACGACGACAGGCCGTTCCACGATTTCGCCCTCAGCCGGAAGCCGGCCGCGGAGGAGGTCGACCGCGCGATCGGCGTCATCGAGGAAGAGGCCCAGGCTCTCGATCGCGGTACGCCGCACGCCTTGATCCGGGTCGGCCGCGTAGGAGACGAACGCATCGGCGTGGTCGCGCATCACCGCCGCGCTGTGCGCGTAGGCCGTCGAGATGGTGCCGTCCGGTGCGAAGCGGATGCCGTCGTCGTCGCGGTCGACGGATCCGCGTCCTATGCTGAGCAGCAACTCGACGATCGAGGCGCGGTCGGGTGCCGCGGGGGCGTCGGCCAATGCGAAGAGAAACGGCAGCTCGCAGTGGTGCAGGCGTACACGTCGCCCTGGTGGTGGGCCGCACTGTAGAAGTGGCCGAGGGCCTTGTCCCGGACGCTGGGGTCGGCAGCGGCCATCTCCCTCAGCCACACCGGAACGGCGCTGGCCGGACCGCGGTCGTCCCCGTCCTTGCTGCCGCCCTTGTCACGGGTGGGCGCGGGCCCGTTGGCGGCTATGTGGCGGCGCGTCTGGAGCCTCTGGCGTATCTCCTCCTCACCAAGGCCGCAGGCACGGGCGAAGGCGTGGACGAACTGTTGGCGGGGCAGGGTGGCGCGGCCGAGCGTGGTCGCCATCGTGCTGGCTGGCAGAGAGTCGCCATGTGCGATGGCTTTGCTCTCGAGCTGACGGTAGGTCCGCCCGGACCAGGTCCGTAATGCGGGTAGAGCCGAGATGAATGCGGCGGGAGAGTTGGCCTGAGCCAGCTGCGGTGGCTTCGATACCGGCTCGGGTGAAGTCGTACCGGCCGCCCTCGGTCCGGCTGAGACTCACCAGGATTCAGATACCGAGCGCATCGAACAGGGCGCGTACCACGCGGTTGACGCCGCCCGGGCCGGTCAGCAGAGCCTTGTCGTCCCGGTTGGTGAGGAACCCGCACTCGGCGATGAACGCTCGCTGGTTACCGGCTTCGATGGCAATTCGCGTGCCGTAGTACTTCTTCAGGTTCTCGGTGTAATTGTCGTCCCGAAACCCGCCCGACCAGCCGTGCTGTTCGTAGGCATGTTTCCATGCCTGAGCGAGAGACTGCCCTGCGGCGTTGCGGTAGCCGACGCTCGCCCCCCGCGCGTTCTGATTGGTCGAGCCGTCGCAGTGGAAGGCGACGAACGCGTCGCCGGCGTACTGCTCCACGGGCTCGTCGGCTTTGATGACCCGCAGGTGCCAAAACTCCCGGCCCGGCGGACCGGGCTTTCCGAGTTCCTCGGCACAGGCATCGGCCACCGCTTTCACGAGCGTCTGTTCCCCTGGTGTGCCGGTGGCACCCGATGTACGGAAGCAATGGCCCATCTGCACCACGAGGATCCGTGCAGTCGGCCTCTGCTCCTCGTCCTGAGACCACGGCGGGGCATCGGACTCCTCGGCCGTGGCGTGGACAGGAGCGTCTGCGGCGTCGGGGAGAGACCGGTCGTTTTCCGGGCCGCCTTCGGCCTCGGCGTTGGGCTCGTGTTCGTGAGTCACGTTGGGCTCCCGCTGAGTTGCTTTGTTCCGCAGTGGCGTACTGGGAAGGGCCGGCGTTTCGAGGCCTTCACCCCGCACCTGCGCCGGCAGGCCGACCTCATCGATCCTCATCCCCCGCGGGTCTCCGGCACCGAGGCGGGGCCGGTGACCCGCGGGGGAGTGACTGCTCGCCCGTGACCGTCGGCCTGGCCTGGCCCGCCCAGTCGGGGTGCGTGGCAGGCCTTTCAATCACCGTCACACCGTCCGCACCGCACCGCAACACAGCGCCGTCCATCGGGAGCCCAGTATTAGTCGTGAGCCCTGTGCAAAAGCGTCGCCGGCCTGCACGGGCGCAGCTGCCTGGATGAACTCGGCAATGTCCTTGGGTCGGTCGGTGTGCAGTGCTGCCAGGCGCTGCGCCTCGCCGGCGATCCGGGCAGCGAGTACGGCGGCGTCGGCCTGGGCTTTGCCACCCCGGGACTGGAACGCCGCGCCGATCACGTTGCCCGCCAAGCCGCCGACGATGCCGAGTGCTGCAACGGTGGCGAATACCTCGGAGTTGTCCTTGAACAAGAAGATCTACGTGGTCACGCCCCCATCCTCCAGTGGGATCGTGTGGGCCGAGCGCAGGTTCGGGCCCTCCCTCGCGCGGGTTACACCCGCCAGCAGGATTCCGTTCGGCTCCCGGGTCACACTTGCCCCGCGAGGAATACCCTCCAATCGTCGGCCCTCACGCCGACTACCGGCGTTTGCGCAGCTCAAGCGGCCTCGGGCATGACCAGCATCCGGGTGGGAGGCCAAGTGGAATGCACAACGGGCTTCCCGATGGAGAAGTCACGACAGCTCCGGAGTCCGCTGCGGGTAGTGGAGTCTTTCCTCAGATGTTTTGACCATGGCCCCACTGGGGCGTCGGGACTTACTCACCGTCAGGCGAGTGGGGATGACGGGTGAACGCGTATTCTCCGGGGATGCCTCTCCACCAGTACGTCTACTTCGCTCTGTCCAGCCGACGCATTACTGCGCAGGAGATAACTGATGCGCTGGGTATCGAGCCTGATGAGACGAAAGTGGTCAACCCGCGCCGTCTCCCTGTTGACCCGGCGAATCCGTTCTGTCAGATCTGGAAGGTCGTGTGCAGGGAACCGGGCCTGTGCGTAGACGAACAGATCGCGCATGTCCTGGGCCGTCTCCGGCCACAGACCGATCGCATAGCCGAGCTCATGAAGCAGTTCAACAGTGCAGAAGACGAAGAAGAGCCGGGCCTCGAAGCTGTGCTGGAGGTCGTGCGCTACTTCAACGACGACGAGCAGCAGGACGAGGCCGGGCAGCCGGAGGAGAGGGACAAGCCCAACCTCTTCGGCTGGGCGCTGGACCGCGAAGCAGTCGCTTTTCTTGCCGCTACTGGCGCGTTTCTGGACGTCGACGAGTACGACATGGCCCCCGCCCCGCCCTCGGACTGAAAGCCGACGAGGATCTGGGATCCGTGGTCAACGTCACGAGACCTGCGAATGTGCCCGCCTACTCCTGTCGTACTCGGTGCGTGGAAACACCGACCTGGCACCGGGCCAGGTCAGTGCGGCGTGGCCAGTGGTGGTGCGACTTCGTAGAGTCGCCGGTCACGGATCAGGGCCCAGAGGACGTTGATGCGGCGGCGGGCGAGTGAGCACGGAAGCGGTCCTCGATGAGCTGGTCCATCTCCGCGACCTTGTCGTTCAACACCCGCACGTCGGCGGCGAGGGTCCGCACCAGCTGCGCGATGACCGCCTCCCCGGGGACTGCGGTGTGCTGCTGTTCGGCGGCTTCGACTGCCGTCGTCGCGAGCGCCGCTGGGCTGCGGACACCTCGGGCGCGGAGCCAGCGGGTCAGCCGGGCGGTGCCCATGCGCCGTATCGTGGCCGAGCTCTGGTAGCCGTCGAAGAGGATGAGCGGGCCGGCGCTCGTGAGGACGAGGGCGCGTTCCAGGACGGGGAACATGCCGTTCAGTGCGGAGCGCAGGCGGTTGATGACGCGGGTGCGGTCGCGGACGAGGTCGGTGCGGCGGCTGGTGAGGATCTTCAGCTCGGTGGTGGCTTCGTCGGTGGGCCGCATCGGCTTGAGATCCCTGCGGATGCGGGCCTGATCGGCGATTACCAGTGCGTCGCGGGCGTCGGTCTTGCCCTCGCCGCGTTAGCCGTCGCTGGCACGGTTCACGACCCGGCCTGGGATGTAGAGGAGGTCCTGGCTGTGTCCAGTGAGCAGGGCCAGGAGGAGTGCGGGCTCGCCGCCGGCCATGTCGACGGCCCAGGCGACGTGGTCGCCTGGTGCGAGGACATCTTGGAGGAGCTGGAGTAACTCCGGTTCTCCGTTCGGCACCCGCCGGGACAGCAGCTTCGTGCTGTCCTGGTCGATGGCGACGCAGTGGTGGTGGGTCTTGCCGCTGTCGATTCCGGCCCAGATCCGGTTCATCGTGCTCCAGACGATCGTGCGTGCAGGTCTGCCGCAGACGACCTCGCCGGCATGGCCTTACGCAGCGATTTTTGTCGCACTTCCCAATCTGGCGGCCGGGTCGTCGCGGGGCGCCGGCGGCCAAGCCCGTGCAGCCACGGATGGCAGCCAACCAGAAGCCACACCCGGCACCCCCGGGTGGCCCAACCACACGAAGGGCTCGACCATCCCGTCGCAGGAACGTAAGGCCAACTATCGCGCTCAAGGGCCAGGTGGCGCGCTCAGTCACAACAACTGTGTGAGCGCCGTAGATGGCCCCTCTGGCCGACTATCCGCTCAGAGGGCCCAGTGCGCTCCTGAGGGTGATCCGACGAAACAGGGCCCACTTCCGGCCCCTCGTCTCATGGCCTTGCGGGCGTACGAGAGGTAGTCGGCGGCGGCCACCAGAACCTGTCGAGGCGGCCCGGCCGGCTTCAGCACCGCTGCCCGGGCCCGATGACCGTGAGACCCACCTGCTCGGCGAGCCAGTGCGCGTACGGCTCCCGCATCTGGCGGCCGTCGACGCTGAAGCTGCGGACGTGGACGAGGACGGTGTGGTCGGCGGCGGGCTCGTCGAGCTCGCGGGTGCGGGTGTTGAGGAGGAGCGTCACCTCGGCGTGCTTGGAGTCGCCGAGATAGCCCAGCTCGGGTGCGTCCGGCCAGCACAGGCTCGCCCAGTTGATCTTTCCCACGTTCGGGCCGATCGCCGCCGTAACGGCGCCCTCGATGCTACCGACCGGCAGGTCGAGAAGCTCGCACTCCACCGGCAGCCGCCCTTCGTACGCCGACGGGTCGGCCGGCAGACCGGGCCCCTGAACCCCGACGACCAGCGCGGGCCGGTCCTCCAACGGCACGCCGTCGAACTCCCCGTACTCCTCCTGCCCCCGGAACCACCCCGCGGGCAGCTCCTTCGCCACCCGCCGCACCTCGGCGACGGAACGGAGCTCGGCGTACACCGAGACCTCGGAGTACTCGCAGCGGCCCAACTCCATGAGACGGCGCGCAGTGCTCAGGGCGAGTGCGGGGTCAGGGGTACGGAAGACGGGATAGGCGACGTCGTTGGACATGCGGTGACTGTGCCACGACCCGTCATCGCAGGTCATCGCATTTATGGCATGGGTCGTACGCGCGCGTCCGGCCGTGAGGCGAACGCTCAGAAGGCCAAGACGCCGGCCGTCTTCGCCTTCAGGCAGCTTCCCGAAGGCGCGGGGGCTCAGCCCGGTGAACGGGGCTATCCAGGCAGGCTCTGACGCCATGATCACAACAGCCAGTCTGAGATCATCTCAGTTGCCGACGCTGCCCCACGTCGTCGATCCTGTGTGCTCGGCAAGCAGGGAGGGCACATGGGGCTGATACTTTTCCCCGGCGACGGCGACAACAGCAGTCCGGACGTTTCCTGGTCCTGCAGCGGCTTCGACGCCTTCCGGCAGCGTCTGGCGGAGGCCGAGGGGTTCGTCCTCTCCGAGATGTGGGGCTTCGGCGGCGAGAGCCCGTGGAGCGAGGTATCCACCGCTCTGAAGCCACTCCTCGATCATCCAGATGTCGGCGGTGACGATCTCTCGCCTGCCGAGTGCGCGTCGGTTCTGGCCCGTCTGGGGGCGATCACCGATCAGTGGGAGCAGGAGGACGGTGACCAGCTCCTCAAGCGGCACATCGAGGACGCTCGCCAGCTCGGGCGCGTCCTACGACTCTGCATCGAGAAAGACGTTCCGCTGGCCTTCCTCTGAACTCCACCGGTCACGGAACCCACTTACGGGACAGCCCTTAGCTTGATCTTTAACCTATGCGGCGAGGAGTGTCCTGTGAAGGAGTGGCCAAAATGGACCGAGGACGAGTACTGCCTCTACGTGAACTGCCAGGAACTGTCTCCTCTCTGGTCGCTTCTGGCCGATCGCACGCAGTCTGATGACCCAGAAGTGTGGGCGACGAAGATTCCCGCGTTCACCGAGCTGATCGAGCGGTGGGCACGATTGAAATTCGTGCAATTGTATGCAGGGTCGGAGTGGCCGCCGCCGCATGTCAGTGGGCAGAAGGTCCCTGATGCCGATGTAGCGGCAGTTCTTTCGGACCCGGAGAGCTGGCGGTGCCTCGATAACCCCACCCGTGTTATTACCGTCGCACTCAGTGAACGAGATTTCTCCGAACTGGAGGAAGGTATGTGAGAGGTGCTGACGGGCCGGCGAGTGCCGGCCCGTCAGACAACGGGCGGGCGGCGGTGGTGACCGTGGGCCACGCCCGTGGTGTTCCATGGAGCCGACAGGCAGGCAGATGATCGACTCGCGGGTCAGTTCGACGGCGGTGCGCATCGACGTCAGGATGCCGAACGAAGATGGTGCGCTGGTGTCTGTGATGCTGCGGACGGCGTCCGAGGCGGATGAGGAACTCGTTCTCGTGCCGGGCCTGCTGCACCACTGTGAAATAATCTGCATCAACGGCCCCAGCTACCAGCTCAGGAACCGGCTCGCTGCCATCGAGCGAGACCCGGGAAAGTGCAGCCTAACTTGATCTTTAACCTCGAGGTCCGAACGGCTCGTCGTACTTGATCACTCGGACTGGTAACTGCGGTACATGCGGGCGGCCTTCGGCTGAGCATGTGATCCGACCAAGGAACACACAACGCTCAGCACGAAGGCTGTGGGGATGAGCCCGTCGCATCACGTCGTCCGGCAGGATCCGATTGCGGGACTGTCACGCTTCCGGGGTGAGTTCTACTCCTGTCTGACCCGGCGTTCGGATGGACTGTTCGAACTCGTGGACGCGGTGTTGTGCGCGGACGGGCCGGTCCGGTCCCTGGTGGAACTGTCACTGGTCGGCGAACACCGGCAGGGACACGGCGGGCTCTACGACGCCCTGGCCGCGGGCCGGGGTCGACGTCGCCCGGCTGCGACGGGCCCTGGCCACGGTGCCGCTGCCGAGGGCGGCGGACGGCCGGCTGGTCCTTGCCGCCGACCTCACCTGCTGGCTGCGGCCCAGCGCCCACACCTCACCGCAGCGAATCCTGTGCCACACCTACGGACGGGGCAAGGACCAGCACATCCCAGTTCCCGGATGGCCCTACTCGGTGATCTGCGCGCTGGAGACCGGCCGAAGTTCCTGGACCGCACCACTGGACGCACTACGTCTGGCACCGGGCGACGACGCCGCCACCGTCACCGCCAGGCAGATGCGCGAGCTCGTCGAACGGCTCATCACGGCCGGCCGGTGGAAAGACGCCGACCCGGAGATCCTGATCGTGGTGGACGCCGGATACGACGTGCCACGTCTGGCCTTCCTGCTGAAGGATCTGCCGGTGCAGGTGCTGGGCCGGATGCGCTCGGACCGCGTACTGCGACGCGCGGTCCCACCCCGTGAGCCCGGAGTTCGGGGCCGCCCGCCCCGCCACGGCGGCGAGTTCGTCTTCGGTGACCCGGCCACCTGGAACACACCCGACACCCAGACGGTGACCGCGACCCGCCTTTACGGCACCGCCACCGCACGGGCCTGGGACCGGCTCCACCCGAGACTGACCCACCGCTCGGCCTGGACCGCCGAGCTGGGTGCCCTGCCGGTCATCGAGGGCACCGTGATCCGTCTGCAGGTCGAGCACCTGCCCAGCGGCGCGACACCGAAGCCGGTCTGGCTGTGGTGGTCAGGCACCGACGCCACCGAAACCACCGTCGACCTGCTCTGGCAGGCATTCCTGCGACGCTTCGACATCGAACACACCTTGCGGCTCTTCAAACAGACCCTGGGCTGGACCTGCCCGAAGATCCGCAGCCCCGAAGCCGCCGATCGCTGGACCTGGCTGATCCGTGGCGACAGCCGTTGCCGTGAGGGCAAGGCTGGGCACCGACGAAATGCGCTGATGAGGTGCTTCGAATATTGTCCAGAGGTCGTTTCCCGCAATAGCAAGGATCTTTCCCGCCACATAGCCCGCCCCACCGCAACTGTGCGCGTGGCAGCCAAGCTCCAGCGGCGTCTGGCGTAGCCGCCGGCAGCGACACACCCCGCGCGCCCTTTGCGGATCAGTCCGCCATCCTGCGGAACAGTGTTCCATGGCCACAGGTCTATATCGGCTTCCCGACAACTCCGCGAGAAAAGGGCTTCACATGACCGTGGGACAGATGCGATTCGGCACGACCAACGACGCCGGCGCGGACCCGACCACCCTGCGTTCCAATGCCGGCGGCAGCGGGACATTGGAGGTCACCGGCGCTGGCAACTTCGGAACGGCCATCTTCGCTACCGGGGCGTTTACGGGCATCGTGGCCCGTGGCCAGAATGAGGGAGTATGGGCCGAAGGCGGGCAGCAAGGTACAGGCCTCCGTGGAACGTCGGCCGACGGAACCGGGGTGGCCGGTGTCAGTAATACACATCAGGGCGTGGTGGGGCAATCTTTTACCGGCAATGGCGTCAGAGGGCTCGTCCTAAAGGACAACACCGCGGTGGCGGGGGTGCTTGGAGAGGGCTGGGGGCGGAACGGCAACGGAGTGATCGGCCAGGCGGACAACGGGCCCCTCGCCTACGGCATCTGGGGCAAGAGCACCAGTGGCTACGCCGGGACCTTCAGCGGGAAGGTCCAGGTAATCGGCACCCTGACCAAGGCGGCCGGCGGATTTCTGATTGACCATCCGCTCGACCCGGAGAACCGCTATCTGCTGCACTCGTTCGTCGAGTCCCCCGAGCGGCTGAACGTGTACAGCGGCACGGTGGTAACGGACGCCGACGGCGCTGCGATCATCGAACTGCCGGAATACTTCGAGGCCCTGAACGAAGACTTCCGTTACCAACTCACCGCCATCGGCGCCTTTGCCCAGGCGATCGTGACGGAGGAGGTACGGGACAACCGCTTCGCCATCGCCACCGACCGCCCCGAGGTGAAGGTCTCGTGGCAGGTGAGCGGTGTCCGGCGGGACGCTTTCGCGCGGGCGAACCCCTTGGTGGCGGACGAGGAGAAGCCCGAGGAGGAACGAGGCACCTATCTCCACCCCGATGCCTGGGGCAAGCCGGCGGAGGCGGGTAGGGACTTCGCGCGGACCGCAGCGCTGAACGAGCAGCAGATGGAGCCGTTCAAGCCCTCCGACTACCGCATGCCGCCCGGTGCCGGTGACGAGAAGCGAGCCTGAGCCCGACGAGCAGAGCTCGCAGCGCCACGGCCGGGGTGGGGGGACCTCATGCCGCGCACAGGCCAACGCTGAGCGCCAAAGTGGCCAACTGAAGTACTCAATGGCCAACTGAGGCACTCAGTCACAGCGCCGCACCGTGTCACCTGGCAGGCAAGCTGCTTGCTCCGGGTTAGCCAGCGCCCACTTCAGGCGTGGTGGTGCCAGCGGGCAACCGGCGTAGATGTTCCGTGCCCGGGCGGTGTGGCCGGGCACGTGCGTGCACAGGGCACTTGAGGTGGGTTGAGTTCGACGCCACGGCCACGGCCGAGCCGATCCTGGGCGGCCTGGGCCACGTCGAGGCGGAACGGTGCTCCATTCCCCCACGAACGACAGACGGTCCCGGCCTTCTCCGTGTGCCGATCAAGATGGCGGCGCGGCATCGGCCACTACTCGCCGATGCCGATCACCGCGAGCGTGATGTTGTCGGGACCTCCCGCTTCGATGGCGGCCTTCCACAGCTCGAAAGCGGCCCTGCCGTCGCCATGGACCCGCAGCAAGTCACCGAGTGCCTCCTCCGGCACGGGGTCGGTCAGACCATCGGTGCACACCAAGTAACGATCGCCGACAGAGAGCGGCGACGTCGTGACGTGGGGCGTGATGGTGCTGAACCGGGGAGCGCCGCCGAGCGCCTGCGTGACGAGTGATGTGGTGCGTCGTCCCCGTGCCGGCGGCGGACTGTCGTCCACGCTCGCCTGGCGAAGTCGGTCCTGAGTCGCATCAAACACTCTGCTGTCGCCGACGTTGAATACCAGCAGTGACTCGGCCAGCACGACGGCACCCGCGACCGTAGTGCCCATGGTGATCAGCGCCGGATCACGGTCGGCGGCCGCATACACCACATGATTGCATGCGTGCAGAACGTCACGAACAGCTTCCTCGCTGTCCAGTGAAGGGCCGAACGATGCCAGTTGCCGGACGACCAGTGCACTGGCCACCTCGCCGGCCGGCTGCCCGCCGATGCCGTCGGCAACGGCGACGACCAGCGGTTTGCCGAGAGGGAACACAAGCGTCTGCGGGTTCTCGGTCACGGTGCCGCACAGCGTCCACGGACCGGCCACAAGGCTGTCCTCATTGTGATCACGAACCAGCCCGGTATGACTCAGGGCAGTCACCCTTATGTACGGCATCAACGTGTCCGCCTCTCCGCAACGGCAGGCGCGTCCCACACCACCCATTGTGGCGCCACTAGCATGCAGATGCCCTCGTCGGCCAGGAGACAGGCGAGGAACACGGTGCTTGGGGTCCCGAGTGCGCACCCGCCATGAGGGACAAGAAGCGACGACACCATTGTTCCTCGTGCTCAGCTGGGCCCCTTGCCGCCCAGTGTGTGCCGCTGCATCAGCCGGGAGATGTCCTTCGCGGTGACGATCCCCACCAGATGCCCCGCGTCCGCGACGAGGATGTACATGCCGGTACGCAGGCTGAGCCTGTCGAGGGCCTCACTCAGAAGATCGCCCGGAGCGGCAACCGCGCACTGGGACAGCGGGGTCGCCACTTCGCGCACGCGCAGCGTCTCCCGGCGCCCTCCCGGTACCGCTGCAAGCCTGCGTACCTGCACGATTCCGCTGGGTCGGCCTTCGAAGTCGAGCAGCGGCAGAGCGGAATGATGAGACTTCACTGCCACCTCGTCGATGAAGCGCTGGGCGGTCAGCCAGTCGGCACCGGTTGCCACCGGGCTGGACATGGCGTCGGCCACCCGCACCCCCCGCAGTGCGGTGTGGAGAGTGGCGCGCCGCCGTTCCGCCCCGGCGACGACCATGATGAAGAGGCCGATGAAGGCGAGCCACAGCCCGCCCGGCGCCCCGCGCAGGAGGGAGATCCAGCCGGCGGCCACCAGCAGCATTCCCATGACCTGGCCGCTTCGGGAGGCCGTAAGCTCCGCACGTTCCTGGTCTCCGGTGCGCCACCACAGCAGCGCCTGCAGCACCCTTCCGCCGTCGAGCGGCGCGGCGGGCAGCAGATTGAAGACGCCCAGGAACAGATTCGCCCAGCCGAGCCACACCAGGACGGCGGCGGGCACTGGCCAGCCGGACAGGGCATGAAGCCCGATTCCCGCTCCGAGCGCTGCGGCTCCAATGGCCAGGCTGGTGAGCGGCCCGCTGACCGCCACCGCGAAAGCCGACGCGGCGGTCTGCGGTCGCCCCATCCGCGTCATGCCGCCCAGCGCCCACAGCGTCACGTCCTGGACCGAGATCTTCTTCCTTCGGGCAGTCGCGGCGTGTGCCGTCTCGTGGAGCAGCAGGCTGCCCATGAACAGTCCGGCTCCTACGACGCCGGCGAAGGCGTAGACGACATCCGAGCGCCCCGGAGTCCATGCGGGGAGGGTCTGGCTGCCGAGCCCGTACGCGAACAGCACCACCAGCATCGGCACACTCCAGTGCATCCGCAGCGGTACCCCGACAACACGTCCGACACGGACCGAGCCCTTCATCGTCGTCTCCTGCCGGCTCAGCACCCGGTCCATCCGAGCAAGGCCTCGCGACCTGCACTCCGTGACCGACCAGGGCGGCACTCACCACAATTGTCACTCTTGGAATCTCCCGCAGTCGGCCAGCGGGTCCAGGGGGATGCAGCGTGCCCGGACCACGGTGACGACGGCCCGGGCACAGAAGGAGAGATAGAGCTCCCGGTAGACGGCAATGGGCACCTATCAGAAGGAGCACGGCCCGGGGATGGATGTGCTGACCGGCGAGAGTGCCCAAGCAGCCCGCCCGTCTATTCCGAGTACTGGTGCGTCAGCCGCGCCTCTTCCCGTCCCGGCCCAGATGCACGGTGGACCGGGACGGCGTGGAACAGCCCGTGCTGTGAGCTTCCTGTTGCGTGACCGGCCGCGTCACGCCGCCTGCTGTCGCCGTGCTCATCTGTGTCCTTCAGTACGGTCCACAGCGGACAAACGGGCACCGGAAGGGCAGCGAACCGGCGGAATTTCCGGCACCTTTTCGCAGTTTTCAGCGCGGGCGGCATCCGTGAACAAGCAGGTCAGAGACCGGGGCCTGGTTGTTGTCTCGACCATCTTGGGCGGCGTGCCGTAAGGGCACCTCCACCAGCGCAAGCCGTATCGAACGGCCTACGGCAGCGACCTCTGGCGCCTCATGCCCATATCGCGAGAGCGACTCTCGGAAATCTGCGCCACAGGTTCCCGACGGGTCGGCAGTGCGCGGACGCGAAGTTACAGTCATCCACTGACGTTCGCGGTGCTCGGTCGCACCGTCTGCCTGCACCTCGCTGCCAGTTGACCGACGCCGAGTAGGCGTGGCACGAGGGGTCGTGTAGGGGTCCATCGCCGTCTTTCGAGTGCCCAGCGGCCTGTGCCGCCGGTCAAGGCGAGCGGCGTACGCACCTCTGGGCTTCGGCGCCGTCCCGTCGTGGCTTCGCGCCGCGGGGCACGACCGTTTCGGTCAGCCGGGCAGCACCCGGTTCCAGACCCGACCAGGGCCCTGGCAGGCACAGCACGGAGATCGCGGACGTAGGGAACTTCGTACGCGTCTGCTCCAGGGCGTTGCGCTCCGCCTCACCGGTGAGCATCAGGACCAGGTCCTGCACGCCGGGATTGTGCCCGATCAGTATCAGCGTCCGTACGTGCGTCGGGATGTCCCGTACGACGCCGAGCACCTCCCCGGCGCTCGCCTGGTAGAGGCGTGCGTCGTGGGTCACCGGCGTGCCGGATTCGAGCTCGACCGAGACGAGAGCCCATGTCTGTCGGGTGCGCCGGGCGGTGGAGCACACGACGAGGTCGGGAACGCAGCCGGCCTCGCGCAGCCAACGACCCGCCGCCCGGGCGTCACTACGGCCGCGCGGGGCGAGAGGCCGCTCGTGGTCGGCCACGTCGTCGGGCCAGGCGGATTTGGCGTGCCGTAGCACGACCAGGCGTCGGGAGCTGCCCGAGATCATGGTGTCACCTGGCGCTGGTGGCCGACCTCGCGCGCGAGGTCCAGCCCGAGGACGCGGTCGAGATGGGCGAACGTCTCGAACTTGGCACCGGCCGGCACATCCGTGTCCGTCTCCACGCTGCGCAACATGTCCAGGACGGCGGGGACGCCGAGATTGTCAGCGAGCGTGGCATGACTCTGTCGCAGCAGGTCGGCAGGGATCGGCCTGGATGGCTCCTGCGCCCAGTCGGCCACCAGTTGCCGCCAGTGCCGCAGTGTTCGCCGGGCCTCGGCGAGCGCGGCTCCGGTGACCATGACGGGCGTGCGGTAGGCATGGCCGAGCAACAGCATCCTGACAGCCAGCGGATCGGTTTCCTCTGGGGCTGTGTCCAGGGAGCCTGGGATGCCCTCGTCCGGGGGCGCTGTGCCGACCTGGCCCACGGCGATCTGTACCCCGCCAACGATGTCTTGCTGGTCGGTGCCGTGCGCGAGCACGTGCACGTCGGCAGGAGCGCTCGATGTCTCACTCGGATGGTGAGCAACGACGGTGGCGGGCGGGCGGATACCGAGTACGGCCATGACCCGGTCGAGCGCCTGAACTTGCTCCTGCGGCAGGTCCGGCGCCGTGAGCACCGTGAGGGCCTGCACGCCGTGCAACTCAGCGGTGCGCGCCAGTACGTCGCCGAGCAGCAGCACGCGCGGGTGCACCGCACCGATCCCGTTGTCGGTTGCCGGCAGATGGACGCAGATGCGCAGGAGGTGGCGGTGCGCGGAGGGAATCTCTACGATCCGGCCGGTGTGGGCGTCAGCGATACGCAGCATGCTGCGAAGGCTAGCCGTGGAAACCTCCGATATGGAGGAAGCCGGCAGCTGAAGCCTCGGGCCATGGAAACCCGGGTTCGGTCGGTGCGGGCTCATCGCGGCCGCTTGCGGCGGACCTGCAGCCGAACCCCACGTGCCACTACGCACCATTCGTAGAGGTAACAGGGGTCACTACGGGCACCTGGCACGGCGCGCGCTGCGGAGGTCAGGGTGGTGTTTCGGAGCCGCGTACAGTAGAAGGGGGCCCATGTCCGACCAGCAGCCGGCCCCGCACACGGCCCAGATACCCGGTGCGCCCAATGCGTACGCGCGACCGCAAGCCCGGGGGGTCAGCGCCGGCTACCGGCGATGGGCCAGCATTCTCCTCTGGCTCGCAATCATCATCGCGGTACT
Source organism: Streptomyces sp. NPDC060035 (assembly GCF_042736635.1). Taxonomy (NCBI): domain Bacteria; kingdom Bacillati; phylum Actinomycetota; class Actinomycetes; order Kitasatosporales; family Streptomycetaceae; genus Streptomyces; species Streptomyces sp. NPDC060035. Next base: position 59,267 of record NZ_JBHWVO010000006.1, on the reverse strand, counting down.
CATGGTGGTTGCGTTCGTGGTGAGCCTTGTTTTTCTTGTACAGGCGGACAAGGACGTGGGGAACGCTTCCTACGGTTACCTCGCCATCTTTCTCTGGTTCGGCATCGCCGCCGCCATCCCGGTCCTGCTCGCGGTCGGCATCCCCGGTGCGGTCATGACGCGGCGCGTGCGGCAGCAGGGGATCACGCCTTCGTAAGCCGCCAGGTGTGTACGAAGGCGGCGGTGGCGAGCGGGGCGAACGCCGCGGCAGGCAGCAGGTGGGGCGGGCCGACGGCGCCGCGGCGTCGGTTCCGCCCATGCCTGCCTGTCCACGGTGATGGCGCGGCGTAGAGGGAACCGCGACCCTCCGCCGAGCAGCACCACGATCTGGGTGAGCGCGACGACGCCGCCGAGCCCGCCGAGCCGACTGCGTGTCACCTTTCACCAGGAGCATCCCTTCGCTGCGGTCGAGTCGCTCAACGCCGACCCGACGCCTATCGAAGAGGTCGCCGTCGCGCAGATCGTCGAGAGCTTGGAGGCCTTGGTCCGCGACCTGGACAAGCCGCCGATCCTCGTCGGGCATAGTGCCGGCGGCGTCTTCGTGCAGCTCCTGCTCGACCACGGTCTGGGTGCGGCGGGGGTGGCGATCAACTCCGCGCCCACCGAGGGGGTCGCCGTGGTGCCGCTGACCCAGATCAAGGCGGCCTTCCCGGTGCTGAAGAACCCGGCCAACCGGCACCGGGCGGTCGGCCTGAATGCCGAGCAGTGGCACTACACGTTCGCCAACACGTTCACCGAGGAGGAGTCCCTGGCGCTGTACGAGCGCTATGCCGTCCCCTCTTCCGGCGCCATCTTCTGGGACAGTGCCCTGGCCACCCTGCGCCCCGGCCACCCAAGCACATACGTCAACTACCGCAATGGCGACCGGGCGCCGCTGCTGTTCGTCTCCGGCGAGAAGGACCATCTGATGCCGCCGAAGGTGCAGCAGCCCAACGCCCGGCACTACAAATCGAACACGATCACCGAGGTCAAGGAGTTCCCGGGCCGCCCGCACCTGCTGCCCGCAGCACCTGGCCGGGAGGAGGTCGCCGACTACGTCCTCGACTGGGCCGCCTTGCACGCCCGGTAGGCCTCAGGTCCGGCGCGGCGCCGTCATTGGGCGCCCCGGAACCTCCGGAAACGACCATCGACAGGTGCCACGAGGCTGGCAGGCGCGATCGCCGCGCAATCCGGGCGCACCCGATCCCTGTTGCAGGTCGATCGGGTTCGTCTGCGGGTGACTCAACCGGTTCCGAGCCCGGCGCGCAGGAAAGCGGTGGCCTGGCCGATGGCGGCTCGCGCGGCTCGGGTCTCGCTGAGGCCATTGAGCAGCATGAAGTCGTGGATGGTGCCGTTGTAGCGCACGGTTGTCACGGGGACGTCAGCTGAGCGGAGCTTGGCTGCGTAGGCCTCTCCCTCATCACGCAGCACATCGGCCTCGTCAACGCACAAATAGGTGGGTGGCAGCCCACTGACCTGCTCGGTGCTGGCCTGGTTCGGCGATGCCGTTATCTCGGCGCGCTGTGCCGGGTCGGTGGTGTAGGCGTCCCAGAACCACTCCATCGCCTTTCGGGTGAGGTAGTAGCCGGTGGCGAACTGTTCATATGACGCGGTGTCCATCGCCGCGTCGGTGACCGGGTAGTAAATCGACTGCTGCAGGAAGGTGACGTCGCCCCGTTCCTTGGCCATCAGAGCCAGCGCGGCCGTCATGTTGCCACCCACCGATTCGCCTGCCACCGCCATGCGGCTGGAGTCCAGGTTCTTGGATGCCCCGTCTCGGGTGATCCACTGGGCGGTTGCGTAGCCCTGCTCGATCGCGGTCGGGTAGCGGGCTTCCGGCGAGTTCGGGTACTCCACGAACGCGAGCGCCGCGCCGGCGCCGACGGCGAGCTCGCGTACGAGCCGGTCGTGGGTTCCAGCGTTTCCGAGGATCCAGCCACCCCCGTGCATGTACACAATGACCGGCAGCATGCCAGTAGTGCCCTGCGCCTTGATGATGCGTACGCGGACGTCCCCCACCTGGGCGGGAACCGTGATCCACTCTTCGTCAACCGGGAGTTTGCTGATCGGGGCAGACTGCGCGTCTACGAGGATCTTCCGGGCATCAGCTGGCGCCATCTCGTACAAGAACGGCGGTTTCGAGAATGCCTCAGCAACATCCTGTGCCGCAGGCTCAAGGACGACCGGGCTGGCAGCAGTCATGACAGTACTCCTCAGGCGAAGGATCACATGTGGACTCAGCCAGAGTGCGCGGCACTTCGTCGGCGCCAGTTTCTTGCGCACCGGATCTTCTCGATAGCCAGAATCAGCGGCTTGGTGGCTGACCGTCGTTACGGCACGTCTCCACGATCGTGACGCTTTCTATTCAACACCCAGAAATGGGGCAATTCCAGTCCGGGGCGATCGCCGTCAGCTGCGCAGCCCGAGTCTCCGCGCGCTCGAGGTGCTTGCCGGGCCCGCGCTTGCGGCGGGGGTTGCCAGGTGCCGGCCTGCCGGTACGAGCGACTCGCCCTCGTCTCAGACGCGTGGTCCGGAGGATGGTTGCGGGCATCCCGTGGGGGTCCAACAGCCGCCTCCGTAGGGCGCTTTGCACGCCCCTCCGGCGCGCGGCGGTGGCCGCGGCTCCTGTGCGCCTGCCCGGGCTCTCGCCCACAGGCGTCGATAGCTTCTGTCCCATGCCGGCGTGCTGTAGGAGGGAGGCCCGGTTTGCGGTGCTCCCACCCGCCCGGATACGCGCGCCACGGCAGCGACTGCTCTGGTGTCCGGCCGGCCCACCACCGTGCAGGCCTTGGCGGATTGGGAAAGTACGTCACCCGGTCAGACCTCCTGGTCGAGCAGGCGGCTGTAGAGGCAAGCAGTGTCAGCAGGGCAGCAGGCCACGCTCCCCGTCCCAGAAAGAACGATCATGAAGCGTATGCCATACACGGTCCGTCTTCGCCTCCTGGCCGTGGCTCCGGTCCTGCCCATGACAGCACTGATATCCGTCGGCACGGCCTTCGCCTCCGGGGGCGGCGGAAGCCATACCGACCCCCGCCAGGACGCCAAGCCGACCGTGGTCCTGGTGCACGGCGCTTGGGCGGACGCTTCCGGTTGGAACGCGGTCACGCAGCGCCTGCAGGCTCAGGGCTATCCCGTCGTCGCCACAGCGAATCCGCTTCGCAGCCTCTCCGGAGACTCCGCCTACCTCGCCGCCCGTCTGAAGGCGATCCAGGGCCCGATCGTGCTCGTCGGTCACTCCTACGGAGGCGCGGTCATCACCAACGCCGCGACCGGGAACCCGAACGTCAAGTCACTGGTCTACGTCGCCGCCTTCGTTCCCGACGTCGGAGAAGGCACCCTGGAACTGACGGCCAAGTACCCGGGAAGCCGACTGACCGACGATCCGACGGCTCCCATCCCGACAGCCCTGAATGCAGTCCCACTCGGTGGCGGCCCCACCGATGTGGACCTCTACATCAAGCCGGAGAAGTACAGCGACGTCTTCCTGAGCAATCGGCTCAACAAGACCACAGCTGGTGTCCTGGCCGTCTCACAGCGGCCGGCAGCTCCGGTGACCGGCAGCGAGCCGACGAAGACCGCGGCGTGGAAGACGATCCCCTCCTGGGCCCTCGTTGCAGGTGACGACCGGACAATCGGAACCGACAACGTCCGTTACATGGCCAAGCGCGCCACGTCCCACACAGTGGAGGTCGCCGACGCACCGCATGGGGTCATGCTGACCAACCCTGAGGAAGTCACCGACATAATCCGTCAGGCGGCTGGCGCCGCGGCCTCGGATGCGCCCGGCCTGGCGGACACGGGGTCAAGCCTGCAGTCCTGGGCCCTTGCAGGAGGCTCGGCACTCGCCCTGAGCACAGGCGTGGCCCTGGTGCTCACCACGAGGCGGTTCAGAGCTCGAGGTTCCCGCACGTAGGACTGCTTGCAGTCTTCGGCGCGCCGTAGCTGATGCGTCCTGGCTCCCGACGGGCGTTGGCCGGTCTCGGCTTGAACGTCGCAGTCAGCCGACGTGCCCCTGATCACGAGGGCTTCAAGGTCATCCCGCGGCGTTGGGTCGTCGCGCGGACCCTCGGCCGACTCACGAACCGAACGCGATTCACGCAGACTTGATCACGTGCCGGGGGAACTGAGCTGCTGGGCCAGCTCGCCGGCCAGGCAGGCGACGCGATGCTGTGCCTCCAGCTCCGGCTGTTCGGCTTCCTGGCGGCGCCCGTCAGCCGGGCTTCGTCGGTCAGCGCGAGCGGTGTCCTTGGCGATGTCGCACTGGCTGGACTGCGGCGCCTGATTCAGGCGGTCATTCCATCGCGAGCTGTGCAGGCCACACCCAGTGGTGCCGTTCGCTGCTCGGTCGTTTCCGCTCGCAGCCCGATCTGGTCGTGCTCAGGCGGCCTTCTCGCTGGGCTCGAGGACGGCCTCGACGTCGACCATGACATCGATCATGGGGCTGACGACCACTCCGCCGCGTTCGACCGTGTCGTTCCAACTCGCCCCGAAGTCATGTCGATTGATACGCGTCGTGGCGGCGAAGCCGGCGCGTCGCCTGGGCCCGAGATCCCGCCCCTCCTCCCACCAAGGGGTAGCCCACTGTCCCAAGTAGGTGACGTCGAAGGTTACGGGGCGCGTCGCGCCACGTACCGTGAGATCTCCGGTGACTTCGAACTCGATTCCGCTCACCTGATGAATGTGCGACCCGACGAACGTCCAGGTCGGGTGGTGCTCGACGTCGAAGAAATCGGCACTGCGGAGGTGCGCGTCGCGCTGGGGTTGACCGGTATACACCTGGGTCGCGTCGACCGTCGCCTCGACGCGGGCCTTCTCCGGTTCGTCGGGATCGACCTCCAGCGAGCCGTGCATGTTCTTGAGCTGCCCGCGCACGTAGCTGACCATCATGTGCCTGGCTCGGAATTCCGCCGCGCTATGGCCGGGCTCGAAGAACCATTTGGTCGTAGCCATGTGCGCCCCTGACCGTATTACCCCTTCAACCAACTTAGGTCCGAAGGCGGGTCACGGAGCGCGTACGGCAGGGGTGGGGCCGGCGTGCTCGTGGTGCGTCACCGGTGTTCGTTCACGCCCTCGGCGATGAGTGCGACGCCGATGCCCAGCATCCAGACGTCCTTGGCCAGCGCGATTCCCTGCTCAGTCGGGCGTAGGCTGCCTTCCCGCCGCATCCCCGGCGTACGCAGATAGAGCCCCAGGGTGCCGACGGAGAATGCGGTCAGCGCAACCCCGGCGACAGCGGCAGGGATGACCGGCAGGAGCAGCATGGTGGCAACGGCGACCTCCCCGGCGGAGAGCAGCCGGACGAACTTCTGGGCGTCGTGCTTGCCCAGGAACGGATAGGTAGTGGCGGCGAACTGCTGCAGACTCTCGGCGGTGGCCTCGTCCGCACCGCGTTTCGAGAGCCCGGAGTTCAGGAAGAACGCGCCGACTGTGAGTCTGAGCGGAAGTTGCCGCGCTGCGGAAAGCCATGCCGAACCGGATGCCATGCCGAGCCTCCCGACGTTGGTCCCACCTACAGCCTGCCAGCCGTCCGAAGCATGTCAAACGGTGGTTAATCACTCTTACTGGTCCCGGAGTCCCGGACCAGGTCAGTGCAGGTGAAGCTGCCAGTCCGTCGGGACTTGTCCCGCGGCCCTGGGGTCGGCTGCGAGGTCGGGTGTGAGGTGGGCGGTGCCAGTGGCGGACCCTGGTAGTACTGCTCGGTCTCGATGTTCCAGAACCCGGACTCGCCTGGCCCGAAGCTCGTCAGGAAGGGGTGCCCGGTCGCCCGGGCACGCTGTGTGCCGTGCTGGGAGGGCGAGGAGTCACAGCATCCGATGTGCCCGCACGCCGCGCAGCGCCGCAGGTGGAACCACCACCCCGGTCCATCGCCTGCCAGACACTCCACGCACCCGTCCCCACTCGGCCGCGCCGTGGGATCAATACCGGGGATCTGCTCGTCAGCCATGCGCTCCGCCTCCCTGGCGAGGCTTTGCTCAGGTGCCGTTTCGGACGGCGTTTCGGCACTTGGAACCGAAGTCGAGAGGGTCGAACGTTCCTCCAGGGAAATCGGCGCGGATCAGGCTCGCAGGCTGCGGAAGCAACTCGGCCGGGCGGCCAGCACCACCCTGCCAGCCCACGAACCCGCATATGCACGGTCACCTTCTCGCTGAGAGACGCGGGCGCTGCCAAGGCTGTCGTCCCAGCGCGCTCGCAGGCCGGGTGTGACCGTCGCTCCCCGCTCGGGCCGCAGCCTCATCGAGCCGGAACTCGCCGTCGAGATCGCGCCGGACGGCTCCCTGGCCCCGGCCCGCCGGCGGCAGCACCCCGTGAGACTCCTCCGCGCCCGCCCCGACCTCTCCTCCGCCGAAGTGCCGCTGTACGGCTACGACACCTGATCGTGCGCAGGGCCTTCAACCCGCCGATTTCTAACGGGCTGCCCCGCGATTGGTGTTGGGCCGTGCCTGGCTGGTCGTTCGGCTGGTGGGTGATTCAGTAGGCCGTGGTGTCGACGAGCACGAGTTCGGCGGTCGATTTCTGCAGAGTGGCCCGCTTGGCTGCTCGGTCAGAGACCAGGCTGGCGATGGCGCGGTGAGTCTCGGCGTACTCCTCACGTCGTCCGGTGTACCGCTGGAGCGGGCGCCACTGTCGGTGCTCGGCGTTGGCGTGCTCGACGCAGATCCGCCGAGAGGATTGACGACGGCGCATCTCGCGCCATCCGTACCGCTCGGTCAGCGGTGCATTGTTGATGTCCTTTGGCCTTCTGAGCGGTGCGCTGACCTGGTCGGGGAACTCGTTGGCCAGCCCTCGGTAGCCCTCGTCGACCTCGGCTCTCACGGCTGGGTACTGCCGGAATTGCTCCGCGATGCCCTCGGTGCGCACGGCGGTCTGGTCATGCATCCGGCCGGGCCGGGTGGCGCCGGACCACAGTGTGCGGCCCTGGTGGTCGCTGATCGTGGTGGTTTTGATCGTGTTCTGCCTCCGCTTGCCGGACACGAAGGCTCGGCGTCCGGGGCAGTGTGCCTGCGGGCGGCGGACCGGGGTCTCGGTGCCGTCGATCCTCAGCGTGACGTTCTCGGCCGCGGCATAGGCGAACACGTCCTCCGGTGTTCGTAGCCGAAGGCCGGGCCGGTCGGGCACTGCGAATCCACGCGTGGCCAGCAGCGGACGGATCTCGTGGATCGCCCGCCCGACGGTGGAAGAAGCAACGTCGTAGATCGCTCCGAGCGCCTCGTGGGTCAGTCCCGTCCGCAGGTGGACGAGCGTCACCAGGACCCGGTCGGTGAAGACGAGTTCGTACTTCGGTCCGGCGCCGCCCTTCCGCTTCCGGGCGCCACGCCGCCGCTCGTTTCGGTCTGACTCGCATCGTGCATCCCAGCGTGTCGCGAGCTCGGCAATCAACTCTCCGAGATGCTGAGCCGAGATGCCGCAGAACGCACGATGCGACATGGCAGCACGAGCCTGCTTGTTCTTCACACCTCGAGAACCTGGCGGGGCGTTCCCACGTCACGGCAGAGTCCGACGGATCGCTCGGTCTAACCTCACTCGTATGACGACCGACTGGATAGCGGAAGCACAACGCGTTGCCCGGGGGCGGCGCTTTGACGAGCTCAGCTCTCCCACCTCGCGGCAGAGCGCCTGCCCGGCGGCGCCGCTGTCCGAAGCGGAGATCTGCGAAGCGGAGGTGGAGCTGGGAATCGCGTTCCCGGACCAGTACCGCGAGTACTTGCTCCGTCAGGACGCCGGCGGCGCGGTGAACCGCCTGTGCCGATCCGCGACAGGCTGGGGCTGGCATGGGGACTCGGACACCAACTACGACCTGCTCACCACCGCCTTCCCGCATCCCGACTCCTACCGTGCCTACGAGGACGAGCTGGTCGCGCGCGAGCCGCTGACGGAGGACTCCCTGAACCACAACGCCTACCAGGCAGCGTGTGAGCAGTGGAACGCCGAATACGAGGTGTTCCAGGAGCGCAAGACGTCCGGCGCTGTATTCATCCAGGACAACGGCTGTGGCTTCTCGACCCTGCTTGTTGTCACCGGTCCGGACCACGGCTCACTGTGGTTCGACGGCCGGGCCACCTGCGACCAGATCCTGCCTCTGAACCTGGATGATCAGCCCGTGTCTTTCACGGACTGGCTCGCGCGAAGGTCCATGGACCTGGCCGGCTGGTGAACGCTGCCAGGCCGGCATCCCGCGAGGACGGTGTCGGCAGCCCGGCAGCACAACTCCCGAAACTCGCCCACCGATCAGAACGGCCAGGCTAATCGTGGGGCGGGTCGTAAGCCACAGCACAGGGCCGCGGCCCCGCGAACTCGATGGACAACGGACAGCTTCGAACCCCTGTCCATAACTTGACCTCGGCGACGGCGCTTGGCCGGCTGCGGGCACGTTCGCAGAGGTCTCGAGCCTCACGAGCTCGTGCACAGTTGACGGTGAGACGTCGAGCTCTGGATCGTCGATCATGGCTGCGTGGTGGGGAACGTGACGCGCACAGCGATCATCAGTGACCGGAGGATCACCGGCCTGTCAGCCGTTGAGATCGCCGAACTCGTCGCCGAGGTAGGGCCGTTGTGGCATGAACGGCACCAGGGCAGGCTTGCATCCCGGCCGCGGAAGCGTGCCTTGGGCGCCGGCGCGAAGCACCGCATGGTCTTCGTCGACCGGCTCCTGGCCACGCTCGTGCACCTTCGCCATGGGGTTACTCATGACGTGCTGGCCTGCTGGTTCGGCGTGGACCGCTCGACTGGTACCCGGGCCATCGGCGAGGTGCGGCCCCTGCTCGCCGAGCGAGGATGCACCATCAGCCCCGACGTGCGGCTGCTAGGCCGTGTTGCTAAAGGAAGCTGGTGAGCCGGGTGCACCCCAGACTTCGGCGTCGAGCAGCGTCATTCCCAGCACGGGGCACGCCTCCCGCCTGCGACGGTGCAGCCGCGTGGTGTCCATCTCGCTGCGTAAACTGTTGGCTCGTATGCCCGTCTGTGATGGCTACGCGCACACTGACGGTTTCCCGTTTGACCCGAAGGACTGAGCCGTGCCCGACCGACCTGAGATTGTCTGCATCTGCGGCTCTACCCGGTTCGTGGACGAGATGAGCGCGGCAAACCGTGATCTGACCTTCGCAGGTGTCATCGTCGTCGCGCCAGGCGTCTTCCTGCGCGCCGAGGATCACGAAGCAGACGAGTTGATCACCAACGAGCAGAAGACCGCGCTGGACGCCCTCCACCTGCGCAAGATCGACCTGGCTGACCGGGTTCTGGTCGTCAACCCAGGCGGGTATATCGGCGAGTCCACGAGCAGGGAGATCGCATACGCCCACGCCACCGGCAAGCCGATCTCGTTCACCGATCCCTTCTGACCAGTAGACGCTTCGTGGTGCGCGCGGGCAACGAGTTTCGATCAGCCTTGGAGTGTGTTGCTAGTGGGTCTTCGAATTCGTCGGGCGCAGCCTTGTGCTTGTGTCGCGTGACGTGATCTCGGATGAGACGTGGGCCGTGCTCGGGCCGTTGTTGCCGGGCGTGAAGGCCACGGGCCGCCCGCCTGTCGATCGACGCACGGTCGTCGAGGCGGCGGCGTGGCGGTTCCGCACCGGGGCGCCTTGGCGGGATCTGCCGGAGCGGTTCGGGAACTGGAACACGATCTACAAGAACTTCGATCGGTGGTCGAAACACCGGGGCGAGGTCGAACTACTAGAAGTTCGGTGATGAACCCGCTGATCACGCGATCGGCAGCTCCCGCGGCGGGCTGACGACCAAGTCGCACCTGGTCGCGGACGGCAACGGGTACTGGCGTTCATCCTTACCGGCGGCCAGGCCGCGGACACAACCATGCTGCCCGACACGCTCGACGAGATACGCGTCGCCGGTGCGACGGGGCGTCCGCGCAAGCGCCCGGACCGCCTGCTCGCGGACAAGGGCTACCAGTCCAAGGCGAACCAGGGCTGGCTACGCGAGCGTGGCATCGCCACGACAATCCCGGGTGCTGTTCTGCAGCCCGACCGAGCCCGGAAGCTGTGCAGACATCACCCACGCCCGCCAGCTGGGGCTGGTCAAGCTCCTGGCCGACGGACCCGTGGTGGAGATCCTCGCGGATGTCGGCTACCAGGGTCTGGGTGCTCAGACCGGCGGACGAGTGGTGACGCCACCGCACCGCAAGTTCAAGAAGAACGCCCCGGACTGGTACGAGGAGATGCGCGAGCGGCAACGCAGGGCGCATTCCTCGCGCTGTCCGGGTTGAACATGGCATCGCGGCGCACCTGCAGAACTGGCGGGCGCAGGCCCGGCACCTCGGCCGCCGCGAGCACATGAGCGACACCGTCCAACCCGTCGCCAGCCTGCTGTCCCACCAGCAGACCATGGGCCTGAGCTCGGCACGACAGATGTGAACACCGAGCCGCACCGCAGCCCTCGACGTATCACCGCCAACTGTGCACGAGCTCGTTAGTGGTGCGTCCGAACCCACGCGGAAGACGTCGGCCGAAGGATCTGTCACCCGATCAGTCCGCCTGGGGGAGGGTCCGACAGCCCCTTGAGGTCAAACTGATCGAGGGTGTCCTGCATGCATCCCTGCACTCGTAGGCCGCTGCTGTCCCGGTGGCAGGCCGCTACCGCAACAGGAGAGCCACATGCCCATCTGCACCACGCGCGACGGCGTCGAGATCTTCTACAAGGACTGGGGCCGGGGGCGCCCTGTGGTGTTCATCCACGGGTGGCCGCTGAACGGCGATGCGTGGCAGGACCAGCTGAAGGCGGTGGCCGACGCCGGCTACCGCGGCATCGCGCACGACCGGCGTGGTCACGGTCGCTCGACGCCGGTGTACGACGGTTACGATTTCGACACCTTCGCGGACGACCTGAACGACCTGATCACGGGTCTCGACCTACGGGACGTGACGCTCGTGGCGCACTCGATGGGCGGTGGTGAACTCGCCCGCTACATTGGTCGCCACGGCACCGAGCGCATCCGCTCGGCCGTCCTGCTGTCCGCGATCCCGCCGTTGATGCTGCAGGGCCCGGACAACCCGGAGGGTGTCCCGCAGTCTGTCTTCGACGACCTCAAGGCGGGCATCCTCAAGGAGCGGTCGCAGTTCTGGAAGGACACCGCGATCGGCTTCTTCGGCGCCAACCGCGATGGCAACAAGGTCACCCAGGGCAACAAGGACGCGTTCTGGTACATGGGCATGGAGCAGACCGTTGAAGGGGGCGTCGACTGCGTGGACGCCTTCGGCACGACGGACTTCCACGAGGACCTGAAGAAGTTCGACATCCCGACGCTCGTCGTCCATGGCGACGACGACCAGGTCGTGCCGATCGACGCCACCGGCCGCAAGTCCGCCCAGCTCATCGCCAACGCCGAGCTGAAGGTCTACGAGGGCGGCTCGCACGGCATCGCCCTCGTGCCCGGCGACAAGGAGAGGTTCAACCAGGACCTCCTGGAGTTCCTGAGGAAGTAGTCCCTAGGCGAGTGCTCGACATTGCCCCGCAGGTCATCTCGGACACAGCCTCATCGTCGTCGACCAGGCCCGCGCTCACCTGCTCTACGGCGAGTGTCTGCGTCGCCGGATGTGCCGTCAGGAGAGCCAGAGCGAGCTCCTTTCCGCTTCCCGGACCTTCAGGCCGACGGCTTCGCCGAACGCGCCCAGCGGGAAATTCTGGCGACAGGGAAATCGACACGCAACCGTGCGGTCGGCGCCAGCGTCGAATTCACAAGCCAGGAGGCTCGGATCGCCGGATTGGCCCAGAACTGATACACCAACCGCGAGATCGCCGACCACCTGTTCATCAGCCCGCGCACCGTCGAATGGCACCTCACAACATACTCGCCAAGCTCGGGCCCTTGCAGCCCGGGATGACGACGAACCGGCAGGCGACGGGCCAGCTTCAGTCGGCGACGGAGGACTGAAGCAACACCATGCGCCACCTGCGGCCGTCAGGCAGCGCGTGAGTCATTCAAGGCCGCGCCAGACGTTGTCGAAGGCAGCTTGCTCGAAACCCCGCTTCTGCCGTTCGGCCTCCAGTTCCAGCAGTACGTCGTTGGCGGCTGCCAGGAGGGTCGCCACGGCATGGTCCGCGACCTCTGGCGGGCCTGAGATCTCGCGATGGACCCCAAGACCTTCCGCGAGGCTCACAAGCACCGGCTCAGCAGATTCCCAGCGCTCCACTGCCTGGTGGTGGGAAGGCGAATCGACCAGGACTCTCTGCCTGTCGAGGAACCGCCGGCCGCCTCGCCGCACTGCCAGTCGGCGGCCCGGCTCCCGCCAGAGCTGCACCTGAACCAGCGATTCCGCCGCATCTGTTGTAGCGTCGACGAAACCGGCGCTGAGCTGCACAAAGATCCATCAGCTCGCCTCACGTCACAGTTCCTGTCCGAGAGAAACCGCCTCACCCCCGTGTGGCGCGAAGTGGTGCTGGCTGGCCATGCAGCGGTGCTTCGGGCGTTAAGCACCTGGGTGGCAGTGATGTCCGAACGGCGCGGGGCGGGCAGAATTGCCTGCGAGCCCCGTCCACCAGCGACTGAGTGCGCGCGGTCGGTCCGTGCGCGCCTGAAAGGGGGCCTGGTGTCATCCGACCGGCCGGGGGAAGAGCATGCTCCTGGTCCGCTGTGGTCGGAGCCGGGCACCCTGCTGGAGCATGTGGCCGTGGCCGTGCTGGGCATCGATGACCATGATCGGATCTGCTACTGGGGGCCGGGCGCGCAGCGACTCTTCGGCTACGCGGCCGCGGACATCCTGTCCCAGCCCGCCGCCGCCCTCTTTCCCGCAGCCCCGCAGGACGGTACGAGCGCGGCCGAGCGACTCGCGGAGCGCGGCCGGACCCTGGGCTACTGGCGGGTGAGGATGCCGGCCCTGCACCGGGACGGAACCGTCTTCGACTGTGGCTTCCGGGTATTTCCCGTGACGGGCGAGTACGGCCGTTCCGTCATCGTGGGACTGGCCAGCAGGGGCGACGAACTCGACCGGGTGAAGACCAACCTCGCCTTCCTCGACGCGCTCTTCGAGACGTGCCCCATCGGCCTCGTCATGCTCGACGAGGACCTGCGTTACGTCCACCTCAACCAAGCCCTCGCCGACATGGACGGCGTCCCGATCCAGGACCACATCGGGCGGCCCATGACCGACATCATGATCACCTCGGACGGCGGCGAGTACCGGCGCCTGCTGCGCGCTGTAGCGGATGAGGGCCGGCCCGTCGTGAGCGCCTTGGTCGGCCTCCGCACCCCCGGACACCCCGACCGTGACCAGGTACGTTCCGTGAGCTTCTTCCCCTTGAGCCAGGCCGGAGACACGCGGCCGGGACTGGGCGGGCTGCTCGTGGACGTCACCGATCGCGAGCAGGCGATCGTGGAAGCGACGGCCGCGCGGCAACGCCTGGCTCTCCTCGACCGGGCCTCCGCCCGGATCGGCACCACCCTGGACGTGAACGTCACCGCCCGTGAGCTGGTCGACGCGGCCGTTCCGGACTTCTCCGACGCGTCGGTCGTCGAGGTCGTGGAGTGGGCGGACGAGCGTGAGGTGTTCGACCCGGCTGCTCCGCTGATCACCCGCCGGATCGCTTCCGGAACCAGCCTGCCCCCTCCCGCCGCCGAGCTCGTGAGCGGGCTGGCGAGGGTCACCTACCCGCCGGGCTCCACCATCCACGAGATGATCCGCATGGGTGGCCCCGTGTGCGTCCCGGTCAACGACGAGTTCATGACTCGCACCGTCATCCACCGGGCCCGCGTCCGACTGCTTCTCGACAGCGGCCTGACCAGTCTGCTCCTCGCTCCCCTCGTCGCGCGGGGCACGGTGCAGGGCATCGCCATGTTCGGCCGCTCCGCCGCCCGCCCCGTCTTCACCGAGCAAGATCTCAGCCTGGCCGGCGAACTCGCCTCCCGCGCCGCGCTCTGTCTGGACAACGCCCGCCTCTACAGCCGTGTCCAGGACATCGCGCTCACCCTCCAACGCGCCCTGCTCCCCAGCGCCCTGACGGCAGGTCCGTATGTGCGGATTGCCCACAGGTACCTGCCCGGCAGCCACATCAGCGAGGTCGGAGGCGACTGGTACGACGCGATCGAGCTGCCGGGTGGCCGGGTGGCGCTCGTCGTGGGCGACGTGGTGGGACACGGCGTACCGGCGGCCGCGGCGATGGGCAGACTGCGCATCACCGCCAAGGCCCTGGCCCGCCAGAACTTGGAACCGAACGCCGTTCTCGAGGAACTCGACGTGTGCGCACAGGAAGCCGGGATCGAGCTGGCGACCTGCCTCTACATCCGCTACGACCCCGCGACCGGCGAAGCTTGCATCGCGAACGCGGGCCACCCCCCACCTCTGGTCCGGCAGCCCGACGGCACGGTCAATATCATCGACGAGGTCCTCGGGGTTCCCCTCGGCGTCGGCGGCTTCCCGTTCCGCACGACCGAGATCGAACTCCAGGAGGGCGCCACTCTGGCCCTGTACACCGACGGTCTCGTCGAAGCGGGTAGGGACATCAGCGAGGGTATCGAGGCGCTCCGATCCCAACTTGCCCGTGTCGCTGGGGGACTGGAAGCGTCGGTGGAGGGCATCCTGGCGAGCATGCTGCCGTCCTCGCCCACCGACGACACGGTGATCGTCCTCGCCCAGGTAAGCCGGTCATCGCCTGATCCGGCCGGGGCGAGCCCGTCTGATGGTTAATGAGTTCGCGGTCAGTCTGACCGGTGGGCACTGGCCAGCCGCGCGGCGTGGCACCGCCGCAGCGTTCGACTTCACCGTCGCCGTAGTGCCGTACGCCCTCGCGATAGCGAAGACCAAGTTCACCACCGAGCTTCCCAGCGGCGAACGTGCTGGATGACTCAGGTCCACGGCATGCCGGTAACTGCGGCGGACTGCTCGGCGGATGTTGCTGAACATCGACATTGCAACTCACTGCGTTCGCCGGATGGCGCACGGCAACATCTGCGAAGCGGAGAAGATCGACGCTGCGCCGTCCAACTGCTCTCGGCCAGGAAACCTCCCCGCATTGCGGGAGTTGGCCCTGCTGTGGGTGGCGGGACGAGTCGACGAGGCGATGCAGAAGTATCGCTCCGAACAGGGCATGGACCATGTCTGGGAAACGAGACGAACTGCTTCTCGGCTAGCCCCCCAAGGGCTTCCTCCCAGTCGTCGAGGTCATCGGACGTGAGATGGACGGGGAAGCTGCCCTTGACTGTCTCGGTCTCCACGACGAACTCGCGTCCAAAAAGTCCCTGCCGGGGGATGGCAGCTCCAGTACGCGCCCTCCGGCAGCACGGGCACCGCAACATCGCCGCCGGCCTCCGCCACGCCTCCTACGACCCGTTCAACCGGCCGCTGGACCTGCTGAACATCCCCTGACCAGCAGGTCTACGTGAGCACCGCGGCTTTGAAACGCCCCTGACAGAGCCGGCCTCACTGTGGGACTGGCTGCATAGGCAGGACGCCACAGTTCGAGAGGATTGGCAATCAGCCATTCACCTGTTCGGCCTACCCCGAATGTTGCAAGTAGCAGAGCTGAGCAAGCCTTGCAGCGTGGCTCCGCAGCGTTCATCGAGCCTGCGGGAGACGGTGGGACCTTGTCACACCAATCCGCGTCAGCCACTTCAACCAAGATGGAGGTCTCCATGGCCGAAAAGTCATACGCCGCGCCGGAAACCCAGCCCCGCGCCGCTCAGGACGGGGCTCCTCACGTCGATGGGGGTGGACACATCCACGCACCCACGGACGGGATCGTACTGAGCGAATCCATCCACGATCCCGTGGACGCCGAACCCCGCGGAGGGGCAATCGACTTCTTCTTCTCCGGTCCGTTCTTTGCCGGAGACTGCAAGCTGGCCGCAGCTACGCTCACAGCCTTCTCCGACGGAACTGCTCACTGGCGAGCCAACACGGTGATGTCGACCAGCGGCGACGACTCCTGGCTGGCCACGTTCGAGTTCTTCGACCGCAACGGGCTCTCGCTGTGGCGGTTCGGAAGAATCTCGTCCCCCAGTCTCTCTCCTCCTCATGCAGTGATCACCTGGGTGAGCGCGAATCAGCTCTTCTACCACGCGCACCTTTTCCCGCAAATCGCAAGGGTGTCGATGACCTATCGCTGTTAAGTGCATCAACAGGGACCCTCGCGTCGGAGGTAAGGGTATGCCCCGTCGGCGGCGAAACCGCGGATGGGCATGCCTGACACGGAGTCGCCGGCGAGACGCGAACCAGGCTTACGCATGCGGGAGTCGTGCCCGATTCCTCACCGCTGCCGGCGAAGTGGCGCCCGGGTCCCGACACAGGCTGCTCGAACTCAACGGTTCCGGGCGGAGCGGCGACCGCCGCTCCCGCCTCTGAGCCGTGGTCGTTCGTGCCTCTGCGCTCCAGCTCAAGACCAGGTCGAACGGGTACGTCCGTGACCACGCCTCTCGACTACGAAAGCAACAAGATCGTCATATTGATTGACGAATCAGCCGAGGAGCGCAACGCCCAGTGGCTGAAAGGCTCGTTCCAGCAGGCAGTTCTGCTGGAACTCGCAACGATTCCGCCCTACTTGTGCGGTCTCTGGTCCATCTAGGATCCCGACGAGAACACAGACGTGTTCAACGCGATCCGGGAGATCAATTTCGACGAGATGTCGGATCTGGGCCTGGCGTGCAACTTGCTCGCCACGACCGGTGGAGCTCCCCAACTGGCCGACGAGTTCCCTGCGGCGTTCCTGCCGCAGACACAGTCTCGTGGGCGTTCTCGAGCGCCATGCGGGCTTCGACCACCTCGCACCACCACCTTCCACCGTCGCCCGGAACGGGTGGGTGGACGCCGCGATGCTGGGTCGAGCAACTCCTTCCGGAGCTGGGTCACCTCTTCGTGCTGTTTCGGGGTGTAGCCCGGGCTGTCGGCCTTCTCGGACCGGTAGCCGCTGTGCAGTTGCTTCTCCTTCTTCCACCCGGGCATCGGCTCGGGCAGGCCTGCGGCACGGCGTTCCAGGGCAGCGCGGGTCTGGTGAAGGGCGATCTGGGCATCGCGCAGGTCTTGGGGAAAGTCGCACGTCGGCACACCTGACTAATACATCTGTTCGATTAGCGTCCGCGGGTGTGACTGAGCGCTCTGGGGGGCGGATGAGCGGCTTAGCCGGCGGGCTGAGTGTTGTAGTTGGCGGAGTCCCTGGTAGCGGAGATTGTTGCGGGCTGTGGCCGTTAGGGTCGCTCGCATGAGTACCGCGATCGTTGTCGGCAGCGGGCCCAACGGGCTCGCCGCTGCTGTCGTCCTTGCCCGGTCGGGGGCTCAGGTCACTGTGCTGGAGGCGGCCAGCGAGATCGGCGGCGGCACGCGCTCGGGCGAGGCCATCATGCCGGGGCTGCTGCACGATCACTGCTCGGCCATCCACCCGATGGCCGTCGGATCGGCATTCCTGCAGAGCCTCGGCCTTGAGCGGCACGGGTTGACCTGGCGCTGGCCGGAGATCGACTGTGTCCACCCGCTCGATGGCGGTGAGGCCGGCGTGCTGCACCGCTCGGTTGAGGCGACTGCCGCCGGGCTCGGCCGGGACGGTTCCCGCTGGCGGCTGGCGTTCGCCGGGCCGGCGTCCCGCTTCGACATGCTGGCCGAGGACATCATGGGGCCGCTGTTGCGCCTGCCCAGGCACCCGCTTGCCCTTGCCCGGTTCGGCCTGCCGGCGCTGCTGCCGGGCTCGGCCATCGCGCGGCTGTTTACCACCGAGCGGGGCAGGGCGTTGTTCGGCGGGGTGGCCGCGCACGCGTTCCGGCCGTTGCATTACCCGCTCTCCTCCGCCATCGCCCTGGGCATCATCGCCGCCGGGCATCGGCACGGCTGGCCCGTCGCCGCCGGCGGATCGCGGTCGATCTCGGCAGCGCTGGCCGCAGTCCTCGCCGAACACGGCGGCAAGATCGAGACCGGCATCGAGGTGCGGCACGCACGTGACCTGCCACCTGCGGACATCACGATGTTCGACCTCGCTCCGCAGGCCGTCGCCGGCATCATCGGCGACCGGCTGCCGTCTCGTGTCACCCGCGCGTACCGGCGCTTCCGGCATGCCCCGGGAGCCTTCAAGGTCGACTTCGCGGTCGACGGCGGCGTCCCGTGGACGAACCCGGACGCCCACCGAGCCGGCACGCTCCATCTCGGCGGCCCGTACGCCGAGATCGCCGCCACCGAACGGGACATCCACGCGGGCCGCATGCCCGAGCGCCCGTTCGTCCTCGTCGGCCAGCAGTACCTCGCCGACCCCCAGCGCTCCGTCGGCGACATCCACCCCCTCTACAGCTACGCGCACGTGCCCCACGGCTACACCGGCGACGCGACCCAGGCGGTGATCAACCAGATCGAGAGGTTCGCCCCCGGTTTCCGGGAACGCATCGTCGGACACGTGTCGCGATCCACCATGGACATGCACGCCTACAATCCCAACTACGTGGGCGGCGACATCGTCACCGGCGCCAAGGACGTACGCCAGCTCGTCTTCGGCCCGCAGTCCACACTCTCCCCCTATGACACCGGTATCCCCGGCATGTACATCTGCTCGGCCGCCACACCGCCAGGACCGGGCGCGCACGGCATGTGCGGCGCCAACGCGGCCGAGGCGGCGCTGCGCCACTACCGCCACTCGCACCTGGCGTAGCTCCCCCACTCGACCAGAGACTCCGCCGACTACAACGCTCAGCCGGCCAACTACGCCGCTCATCCGCCATCCATAGCGCTCAGCCACAGCTGTGACTGAGCGCGCTACCTGGCCCGTGTGGACAACTTCGATGCTCAGACTCCGGTCGCCCTCACCGCGCTGCGGCCTCTCCGGCCCGGGGCAGGGTGGGCATCCGGGGCGGCTGGCATCCCGGTGCCCGTTCCGCAGCGGCACGGACCCACCAAGCGGGGGTAGCCTCAGCCTTCGTTTCCGGCACCGCGATCGGGTGCGCTCATGTCCCCCGTAGCAGGAGCACCGTCGGCGAGCCCGTAGCGCAGGTACACGGTGCCCTTCGGGCTGGCTACCGGGGGTGCGAGGAGCGTGACGTTGGTGGGCACCGCGCCATCGTCGAACACCTTCTTCCCGACGCCGAGCACGATCGGATGCAGCCAGAGGTCGAGACGGTCGAAGAGCTTCTCGCGCAGGAGGGTCTGCACGAGGTTCAGGCTCCCGACGACCTTCACGTGCTCGTGCCGGTCACGGATCCCGCGCACCGAGTGGGCGAGGTCCGGGCCGAGCTGCGTGGACCCGGCCCACGAGAGGTCGGGCCTGCCGCGAGAGGCCACGTACTTCGGGACGCTGTTGAAGAGCGTGGCGATCTCGTTGTCCTCGCCGCCCTCCTGGTGAGGCCAGTAGGCGGCGAAGATGTCGTACGTCCGCCGGCCGAGCAGGAGGGCGTCCGTGCCCTCGTACGCGGCGCCGATCTGGGCCCCGGCGGCCTCGTCCAGCAGGGGCGCCTGCCAGCCGCCGAACGGGAATCCCACCGGGTCCTCGTCGGGGCCGCCGGGCGCCTGCCCGACGAGGTCGAGGGTCGCGAACAGCTCGATGTGGATGAGGCCCATGGCTTACTCCCGATGAGTTGGTTGTCTCCTTCAAGAGATAGACCTGCGGACGCCCGCAGGCTCATCGCCACGACGGAACCCGGTTTCACCCAGTCGGGTGGAATGACCACGAGGCCGCCTCGCCGGGGAACGATAAGAGGACCTGTCCGTTGCGGGGGCGATTCACCGGGCTGGCCGCTCCTCTGCGGGCACCTGCAGCGCTCACCCGGGCGAACTAGTGCCGCATCAGGCAACGTTTGCCCTGCCTGTACGGTCAGGACATGGATGCAGGGCACCAGCCGACGCTTGGTGAGGTTGAGGATTGCTTCACGTCGCTCATCGAGGGTCGGTTGACGAGGGATGAGGCTGACCGCTGGGCTGCGCGGTGGGTGGCCGACGACCGGCTGGCTTGGGACGACATCTCGTGGTGGGCGCTGAACCTCCTGTGTGGAATTGACCTGCCCGCGGATGAGGGCGGCGGATACCTGCACGACGACGAGCTTGTACGGGGTTGGCTCGCTGAGCTGAGGAAACGCCGAATGGTGTGACACGGCCGGGATACTGGCAGCCAGGGTCCAGGGCGCTGGCAGGCTGTGCGCATGGCCGAGCGGGTACGGATGCGTGAGATTGATGATGACGAGGGCCGGCGTTTGCTGCGGATCATCCGCCGTGGCACCGGGTCGGTTGTGACCCGGCGTCGGCCCAGATGGTGCTGCTGTCCGCGCAGGGCATGGCCGTGGCGAAGATCGCCGAGGTCACGTTCACCAGCGCGGACCGGGTCCGGGATGTGATCCACAACTTCGATACCGACGGCTTCGCATCGCTCTACCCGAAGTACAAGGGCGGACGGCCGAAGACCTTCACTCTGCCCGAACGCCGGGAGATCAAGAAGGTCGCCAAGTCCAAGCCGGCCGAGCACGACCTGCCGTTCTCGACCTGGAGCCTGGTCAAGCTGGCCGACTTCCTGGTCGCCGAGGGGGTGGTCGACGACATCAGCCACGAGGGCCTGCGCATCCTGCTCCGCGAGGAAGGCGTCACCTTTCAACGCGTGGAGACCTGGAAAGCCTCCAACGACCCCGACTACGCGGCGAAGAAGGCCCGCGTCGAGCACCTCTACGCCATCGCCGACCGCGAGGTCATACCCGAGGCCGCGAGCCCGAGGTCATCTACTGCATGGACGAGTTCGGCCCGCTCAACCTCCAGCCCCACCCCGGACGCCAGTGGGCCGAACGCAGTGGCAAGGGCAAGGACCCCGACCGGGAACCCAGGCCCCGGCGGCGGGCCACCTACACCCGCCCGCACGGCGTCCGCCACCTCTTCGCCGCCTACGACCTGCGCAAAGACCAGCTCTACGGCCACATCAAGAAGACCAAGAACCGCTCCAAGTTCCTGGAATTCTGCCGCTACCTACGCAGCCTCCACCCTGCGACGGTGCGGATCGCCATCGTCTGCGACAACTACTCCCCGCACCTGACCACGAAACGCTGCCAGCGAGTTGCCACCTGGGCCGAGGCGAACAACGTCGAGATCGCCTACACCCCGACCAACAGTTCCTGGCTCAACCGCATCGAAGCCCAGTTCACGGCCCTGCGCTACTTCACCCTCGACGGCACCGACCACGCCAGCCACAGGGAGCAGGGCAGTATGATCCGCCGTTACATCATTTGGCGAAACCACCACACTCACGACCAGCAACTACGAACCGTAGTCAACAAAGCCAACACTGCCTGACGCGGTGCTAGAGCGGGATTACCCGGACTCGCACCGCGAGCTCTGTACCGACCTGACGCGCGATCGTAGCCACCAACTCCTCAACCATGGGTTTGTCTGGTGTGCCGTGAACCGTGACCTGAAGGCCGGGCATTTCCCAAGCGAACTCAATCTCCATGCCCTCGACAGCGATCCGGTAGTGGCCATCGCCAGCCACCGGCACCGCCCCCCAGCCCGTTGGCTGCAGCACATCCGGGCACCTATCCGAGCGCACCGGCCCGAGGAAATCGTCGTCATCGGTCGCAAGCAAGTACTCAAGCACACCAACAGTATGCCGACCTGACAGGGCGAACGTTGCTTGATGCGGCACTAGTGTGATGCGCCGGAAATTCTGGCGTTAAGTTGCTACGGTTTCAGGATGTCGTTTTCGGGACGCCCTTCCGTCGAGTTCATGTTGACCGCTGACGAGCGTGACCAGCTGGTGCGCTGGTCGCAGGGGGCTTCGAGGTTGGCTGTTCGGGCGCGCATTGTGTTGCGGTGTGCTGAGCCGGACGTTGTGTACGCACGGGTTGCCGATGACTTGGGTGTGTCGGCCATGACGGTCGGCAAGTGGCGCAAGCGGTTCGCGGAGTCACGGCTGGAGGGCCTAGCGGACACCGACCGGCCGGGGAGACCGAAGACCGGCCTGTCTCTGAGTGATCTTGAACGGGAACAGCTGACGCGTTGGGCCCGACGGGCGAAGTCCTCGCAGGCATTGGCGTTGCGGTCGAAGGTCGTGCTGGCGTGCGCCGAAGACACGTCGAACAAGCGGGTCGCCAGCCAGCTGGGGACCTCGGTGTCCACGGTGGCCCGGTGGCGGCGCCGGTTCGTTGAGCTGCGGCTGGAAGGTCTGGCCGACGAACTGCGGCCGGGCCGGCCACCGTCGATCCTCCTCGACCGGGTCGAGGAAGTTGTCGTCACCACGCTGGAGACGCCGCCGCGTGATGCCACGCACTGGTCGCGGGCGTCGATGGCCGAGCGGACCGGCCTGTCGAAGTCGACGATCGGACGGATCTGGCGGCAGTTCGACCTGAAGCCGCACGTCCAGGACACGTTCAAGCTGTCCACGGATCCGCAGTTCGTGGAGAAGGTCGTCGACGTCGTCGGCCTCTACCACCATCCGCCGGAGAAGGCGGTGGTGCTGTGTGTCGACGAGAAGTCCCAGGTGCAGGCTCTGGACCGCACGCAGCCGGTCCTGCCGATGATGCCCGGCATGCCAGAAAGGCGCACCCACGACTACCAACGGCACGGTGTGACCAGCCTGTTCGCCGCGTTCGACATCGAAGACGGAAGCGTCATCAGCTCCCTTCATCGCCGCCATCGGGCCGTGGAGTTCAAGAAATTCCTGGTCAAGATAGACAAGGCGGTACCGGCTGAACTCGACGTCCACTTGATCTGTGACAACTACGCCACCCACAAGACGCCCGCGATCAAAGCCTGGCTCGGACGGCACCCTCGATTCCACGTCCACTTCACACCGACTGGTTCCAGCTGGATCAACCAGGTCGAGCGGTGGTTCGGGCACCTCACCGACAAGCTCATCCGCCGCGGGACCCACCGATCGGTCCAAGCACTTGAGGCCGACATCCGCGCCTGGATCCAGACCTGGAACGAGGACCCCAAACCGTTCACATGGACCAAGAGCGCCGACGAAATCCTCGACTCGTTATCGAAATATATTGCCAGGATTTCCGGCGCAGGACACTAGGTATATTGACCCGCAGGGTTGTTGACGCGGCTGATCGGCGGGTGTCCGTCGAGTGCGGTGTGGCAGCGATGGTAGTTGTCGCTGTGGAGGAAGTCGTCGAGGCCTGCTGTCCGCTCGGTGTTGTTGGTGTAGGGCCGTAGGTAGGCCCATTCCTCCAGCAGGGTGCGGTTGAAGCGTTCGACCTTGCCGTTCGTCCAGCACCCGTTCGAATCTGGGATGTTGCCGATTTCTTGATGTCGACGTGCACCAGTTCGCCGAGGCGGCTGCGTTCGTAGCGGCGTATCGGCTCGCCGGTCGGCCGGTACAGCCAGGCCAGACGGTTCAGGCCGGGGCGGGTCAGGCTACTCGCGCCCGGGCGATCGCCCGGCACCTGGGCTGGGGCCTCAACACCGTGCTCCGATACGCGACCGCCGCACGCTGGCAGGACACCATCCGCGAGAACCCGCCCCGGCCCAGCAGACTGGTCCCCTACAAGCCCTACCTGGAACGACGATTTGCCGCAGGATGTACCAGCGTCACCCGCCTCCACCGTGAACTCCTCGCCGACAACGCGCCCGTCACCTACCAGATGGTTCGCGCCCATATCGCCACCCTGCGCGCGCGGTTCCGGCCAGCCCACCGCCCCGACCGCCGACGTGCGGCAGGTAACCGGCTGGCTCACCCGTCATCCCACGGCCCTGGGCGAGGAAGACCGCGCCGGTCTGAAGGAGGTCCTGGCCGCTGCCCTGAACTGGACACGGCCGCCGGCCACATCCGAGACTTCGGCGAGATCCTCAGCAACCGCCTCGGCGCCATGCTCCCCGTCTGGATCGAGGCCGTCGATGCCAGTCAGTTGCCCGGCTTCACCGGCGGTTCGAGACCGTCCGCGCCCACCAGTAGTAAGCACGACGAAGGCCCAGGTCACCGGTACAGAACTGGGAGCCTGGGCCTTGTTCGTTCGTCAGCCGCGGGGGCCGGGGGAGAGGCGTCGTGCCAGATGCGTCGCCGGGCTCTACCGGCCGGGCCTTTTTGATCTGCTCGTCGACGTGGGCGGCGATCGCGTGGTCGCGGCCGTTCACCAGGTTTCCCTGGGGCGTGTCCAGTGCAGAAGGCATGAGTGGAACGGTGGCCGAGCCGAGCATCAAGCCGACAGACCACGGCCGAGCACTGGACGAGTAGATCTGGAGTCTCCGCGCCGGCCACCCGCCCCCTCGTTGCGTACCACCACTGATCGCGGCTGCTGCCGTCCGCCACTTATCGGGTCGGCATGCCTCCGTGGGGGCTGTTGACCACGATCGGCACAGACCCTTCGAGGAGGTAGGGATGCTCAGGGAAGTAGTCAACGTGGAGGTGACCGCCGTCCTCGGCGGTAGCCATAGCCCTCAGGTTGTCTGCCAAGATCGCCCTGGCACCGGGATCACCGCTGATCACCAGGACCTGCCGCGAAGCGTCGAGTTCGATCCGCACCCCGGTGATGGAAGCCTTCCTGGCTTCGATACCGGTCAAGGTGCCTCCGTCCCGCGATGAGGTGGATCCGATGAACCCGTCGCCCTCGGCCACTGCCTTTGCCAAGTCGGCCAGCTCCTCCGCTGACGCGGTGAGATCTACTTCGCCGAAGACTGGATCGAAAGCGAGTCGCACGAGCGGCACTCCTTCATGGTCGAACCTCCATGATGCTGTTGGTTTGTCCTGCCCCAGATAGCTGTGGGCAGGGCAAGGCTCTGACCTGTGGTGCCTTCAGATGATTGGGACACGACGGTGGTCAATGTCCCGCATAACCGTGGGCACGGTGATGGTTCGCCCGCGGAGCCAGCCAGCAGCGTTGGGGAATGCCCACCCACCGCGCACGCAGGACACGGAGGGGCCAGGTCACCATCGGGCGCGCAGCACGCCGTCGCTGTCGGGCAGAGCGGCATGGAAGAGCGGGGGATGTTCCTCGAAAAGGGGCAGCACGCAGGCCGCCCGCGCGCCCGCCACCAAGGTGGCGAGTTGTTGGTGGTCGGTCTCGTCAAGGGTGACGTGGCGGATCGTTGCGTCCGTTGCCTCCCAGACGAACTGCACGGGTTCGTCCTGGGGCAGCGCGGCGAGGACCGCGTCGACATCAGGGGTGAGGTCGGGCCAGATGGTCAGAAGCGCGCGTGTGCCTAGAGCGACGCGCACGGTGTCGAGGTTGTCCTCGGTGAGGCGGTGCCAACGGGCGGCGTTGCGGACGCATGTCTCTTCCAGAAGTAGCGCCTGCGATGAGGCCAGTGCTGCGCGTACTCGTTCCCAGAAGTCCTCGTCCGCGGCGTGTGTCACCTCTGGTTCCTCAAGGTCTGCGGCGTAGGGCGAGGCCGTGATCGGTTCTGCGAACAAGCCGACCTCGCGGGTCTGGGCGAGGGCTCCTTCGCAGGGCTGGTCGCTGCCGACGTACACGTACTGGTCAAACCCGACGTGCACGGTGAATGTGTCCCCACGCTCCAGTCTGCACCAGGCACCATTGTCTCGGAGCATGGCACGGACCAACTCCAGCGCGATGGGCACGGAGACCTCGGCCCCGTCGTAGTAGCCCGCGAGGTCGGGCGGGAACAGCCCAGCGAGGCCGTGTCCTTCAACCGGCGCCTCCAGGCCGAAGTTGACCAAGCCGGTGACCTGGGGCTCGCGGATCTCCAGCCGGTCGATACCCGAGTCCTGTGCGAAGGCGGCGATCACCTCCAAGTAAGCCGCTTCTACCGGCCCGTGGTCGCTCACCGTGTTCTCGGCGCCGTTGTAGCGGCCGTGCTCGTCGCAGTCGGCGGGGTTGTATTTGGTTATCTGGTGGACGAAGGACGGTGGCACGCTGCTCCCTGGGCGGTGGGAAGGAGGTGCCAGCGTAGTTCGTGGCAACCGCCTGCCGGGTGGCGCCTGCCGCGACCTCCACCGCCAGGCCCGTCGACAGGGGCGCGCACTTTTATCCCGCCGCTGTCACCGTCCGGGCTTACGCGCTGGTATCTCGGTCGACATCCGACAGTGGCTTCGTTCACTTCAAGCGACAGCGTTTGTCGATGGCTTGCGGCGGCAGTTGGTGTTCAGTGGCTGAGGGGTTGTCGACGAGTTTTGACGGCACGGCTGACGGCCGTGTCTGCTTTGGCTCTGGAGAGCCAAGGGATGAGGCATGGGATACTCGATCATGTCTGTGACTAACCCGTGGCTGGCTGGCCCGTCACCGAAGAAGCGGCTCGATCGCGAGCGTCTGGAAGAACGAATACTCAACCTGCTGTCGTCGCAGAACATGTGTGTGCTCGCGACGGCAGGGCCGGAAGGGCCGCTCGCGACGCCGGTGCGGTATTTCCACCTCGACTTCGCGGTGATGTTCAGCACGGCTCCCGGTTCTCCGAAGATGAGGAACCTCGGCGCCGACCCCCGGGTGTCGGTGGGGATCTTCGCTCCGCTGGTCGGGCAGGCCAGCAGTCGAGGGGCTCAGCTCTTCGGGCGAGCTCGTGTGCTGTCTGAGGACGATCCCGATTTCGAGCACTACTGGCCGGCATTCCGCTGGCAGTCCGACCATGTCGAGCGGTCGCGTTCTCTCGACGAACCCCAGTCGGGCCCTCTGGTCGTGATCGAGGCCGAGCGGATCGTCTATACCGAGCACTGGTTGCGGCGCGAGGGTTTGGCGCCGCGTCAGTTCTGGACTAAGCCGGGCCGGTAGTCCGGCAATTCTGATCGATTCTCGGGGCGGTCAGCCGGCCTTGGCGGGTTCCTCGGCCCGGGCTCGGGTACTGGCGAGGCGGTAGGAGTCGGTGCCGGTCTCGATGATGGTGCCGTTGAAGGTGAGGCGGTCGACGATGGCCGCGCAGAGCCGGGGATCGGTGAAGGTCTTGGTCCAGCCGCCGAACGACTCGTTCGAGGCGATGGCGACGCTGTTCTTCTCCTCGCGTTCGGTGAGCACCTGGAAGAGTTCTGCGCCGCGGCGGTCCAGTTCCATGTAGCCGAGCTCGTCGATGCAGAGCAGGTCGACGCGGCCGTAGCGGGCGATGGTCTTGTTCAGCTGCTTCTCGTCGGCCGCTTCGACCAGCTCGTTCACGAGCTTCGTGGCCAGCGTGTAGCGGACGCGGTAGCCCTTCATGGCCGCTTCGGTGCCCAGGGCGATGAGCATGTGGGACTTGCCCGTGCCCGAGTCACCGATCAGGCAGAGTGGCTGGCTCTTCTTGATCCATTCACAGCTGGCGAGGGTGTGGATGGTGGCGGCGTCGATGTTGGGGTTCGCGTCGAAGTCGAACGCCCGAAGCGACTTCTCCCGCGGGAATCCGGCCGCCTTGATCCGCCTCTCCGAACGTCGACGGGACCGGTCGTCACACTCGGTCATCAGCAGCTCAGCGAGGAAACCCCGATAGGTCATCTGGTCCTTCATCGCCCGGTCGGCAATGTCGGAGAACTCGTTGCGAATCGACGGCAGCCGCAGAAGACGACAGGCGCTGTCGATCGCGGCGTCGGCGGCCTGCTCGGTCAAGCCTCGCTGGCGGGGCAGGGTCACTGTGCTTCTCCCTCACGATGGTCGCCGTCGCTGGTGCGACGGCGTCGGAGCAATTGGTCATAAGGGGCCACCGAGGGCAGCGGCCTGGTGTCCGCAGGAAGGTGCGCGAGCCGCCACTCGTGCAGGGACGTCACCGTCGCCGACGTTTCGCCAGGAGCCCGCCGGTCCGCTGCGGGGGCGGGCTCGGTCTCCGCCTGGGCGGCTTTGCGGGCTTCCAGAGCGACCGCGTCTGCGGTCATCGCCCCGGCCCGCAGAGCCGCAGCCAGGCCGGCGACAACATGCTCATGGGGCAGATGACGCCCCAGCAGGAGAACCTCGATCAAAGCCCGGGTGCCGTCCCGCTCACCATGCATCTTGCGGGCCTGATCCCACCAAGCGTCGTGAACTGGGGTGAACCTGCCTGCCGAGCGAGCCTGTTCGAGAGCTGTGGAGCCAGGGAAGGCGCCGGGCTTGCGGACCAGGACTTCCAGATAGTGGTCCAGGTCCAAGCGGACGGCACCTTTCGCAATCAGCCGTTCATGCCGGGCCACTTCCACGTTCTGGTCGTAAATCACCAGATGAGAGGCGTGCAGCACGACGCGCACGCGTTTGCCAATCAGCCCGACCGGGACCGAGTAGCGATTGGTGCGGACCGGGATCTGGCCGTAGCGGTCGACCCGCGGGGTGAACAGTCGGCCCGTCTCGAACGGTTCCTCGGGCAGCGGCATCAGCAGCGGTTGTTCGAGTGCGAAGTACTCCGCGACCGTCTTGGGCCTGGCCCCGATGCGGCGGGCGTCGTCCTGCCGGTCCCACTGCTCGACCATCTCGTTCAGCTCGGCGAGCGAGGAGACCTCGGGGACAGGGACGAAGTGGTTACGGCGAAAATAGCCGATCATCCCTTCGACTCCGCCCTTCTCATGGGCGCCTTCGATGCCGGGTCGGCAGTAGAAGCTCTCGATGCCGAAATGCGAGCGGAAGGCGATCCACCGGTCGGCCTCGACTCTCCCCCGGCTCTGCCCCCAGCACCCTGGCGACGGCGGCCTTCAGGTTGTCGTAGCGGACCTTGGTGCGTGGGACCCCGCCCAGGGTCCGCAGTGCGTGGACGTGGCCTTCGAAGAACGCCTCTTGGCCGCAGGAGGCGAACACACGGTGGACGGCCTTGCCCGAATACGACAGCCGGAAGGAGAACAGATAGCAGGTCACCAGCTCGCCGCCCAGCCGCACAGTTACGTCACCGAAGTCGACCTCGGCTTCGTGACCGGGCAGGTGGGTCTGCGGGACGAATGCTTCCAGCGGCGCCTTGCCGGACTCGACCAGGATCTCCGGCTTCCGACCGGCGACGTAGTAGCGCACCACCCCGTAGGAGACGTCCGCCCCGTGCTCCTCGACCAGCCGGTGAAAGATCCGGGTGACCGTGTGCCGCTGCTTGCGCGGCGCGTCCAGATCCGCCCGCAGGATCTCGTCGATCACCGGCTTGTACGGGTCCAGCGTGGTGGCTCGGGGAGGCAGCTTCTTACGAGGCTCAGGCCAGGACGAGTCCTACGCCTTGCGTACCGTCCGCCACGTCACGCCGTGCTTGCGCTCAAGCTCCCGCATCGACATGCCGCCGCGATGGTCACGCCGGATCGCCGCGTACAGCTCGACCTTCGACATCTGCGTCATGACCAGGACCTTTCACCAGGAGCATCCCGATGCTGCCCGGGCAAGAACCCCAGCGCCTCCCGAACTCATCAACATCACCCGACCGTGGTTCTGGGCGCCTCCCAAACCAGTCGACAAGTGCCGTCGCTACTGCTCGATAAGGCCACTGCGGGCCAACTCGGCCTCTCGATCCCACCACACCCCTCCAGGAACTCACGCGGAGCAGCACTGGAGATAAGGCCCGCGAGCCCAACTTCTTCCCCTTCGCCCGCCAAGCAGGGTGAAGGCCCATGGCAGCCCGAAGGCAGCGGCGGCGGAGTTCATGCCGGGCGGGAGCCCCCGGCAGGCGTGACGGGGCGGCTGGCAAGATGTGGCGACAGCGAGGCATTCGAGACTGGGGAAAAGACATGACGGTGCAGGCTGTGGAGGCTCGAGAGGACCGGTGGTCCGGTTCCGGGCAGGCGCGGGGGCGCGGCGCCGGGTTGTGGGTCCTGCTGTTCACGGTGACGGCACTTGTTGCCGGGGCCACGGGAGTGGCGGGTACCTTGCTCTACCAGAGAATCACCGCTCCGGACACGTCCGCCGTCGACGCTCAGGCCGCCGAGCTCGCCCAGGACCTCCGTAGCGACCTAAATGCGGGCTTTTGGTCGCCAGGGCACACCTTCGGGGGCCAGTTTACCGAGGGTACGCTCGTCGCCCAGGTCGAGGCACACGGCGGAGCGCTGCTGAGCGCCGGCTCGGGGCAGGGACAGCCCGGCGGTCATGTCCACACGGCAAAGGTGATGTTGGGGCTGCTGCCACCCGGCACGGAGACCGTCGCCGCGGACGCCTATCCAGTCCGCTGCTACCGCTATACCTTCGGTTTCGGCGCACATAGCGTGAAACAGTCCACCATGGCTTGCCCCGCCTCGCGGACCGACAGCGAGCCCGGCAGCCTCGCGGCGCAGATGGGCGAGCTGCTCGCACGGCAGCCCACCGGGGCGTATGTGTACCGGCAAATGGCTACCGCAGGATATGCGCATACCCCGCAGGGCGCTGTGGACTTGCTGAAGGACAAGCGGTTGGTATCCGCCCGGGACACCGTGCGCGTGGTCTCCGGCAAGGCTGACGGCGGTGACGTCTACGTTCTCGCGCTGCACATCAACGGCGCCTGCCACTACCTGCGCATGGACTCCTCGTCTTCGGCATCGCGTCTGATACCACTGTGGCTCGCCCCGGCCGATGAGCAGGAGGCTTGTAGCGTGAAACAGGCCGTGGCCGCCGCCGCCCTGTCCGGGATTGACCCCGCAAAGGCGGGGTGACTACCCGCAGTCGAAGACTTAGCGGCGGCCAGCTCCACAGAGCCAAGGGACCCCGTGTGGACCACACCCCCGCGCGAGACCGGAGGTCGGTAGGTTGTAGCCGCTTCGCTCCGGGTGGGACGCTGCCTCATAGCAGCCGGTATCGCCATTGCTGACCGATCCGGCTAGAACTACGGATCAGAAGGTTTCCGACATCTACCACTGACATCAACGGCGCCGGACAGGGGCGTACATGAGCATCTCTGTCCGGTCGTCATGACGGCGGGACCTCGGGGCCACGTCGCCGACCGATCAAACTTACAAAGCAGGTGTCGGCGGTTCGAAACCGTCCGCGCCCACCAGCAGGAACCACGACAAAGGCTCAGGCCACCGGTACCGAGCCGGGAGCCTGGGCCTTCCTCGATTCTCTTCGATTCCGGCGGGCGGGTGGCATCGTCTCCACGGCTTGAGGCAGCGGCCATGGGGGTGCGCCCCATGGCCGCTCCCGCCCGAAGCCGTTCCGTCAACCGAGGGGGGCCCAGCCCATCTGCCTGTGGTGTGCGAGAGGCAGCTCGACCCACCCGTCTGGACCTGTCGGACTGTGCATGTGGTGCGGTCGCATGAGGCTGGAGGTCAAGCCCAAGGGCGGCCGGACATGATCGGCGGCGCCTTCCATGTCCGCATCCACCAGAAGGAGCGTGATCAGCGTGGCCCGGAACTGCCGTCTGATCCTGAGCTCGCCGTCCGAGGTTTGGCGTCTGCTGTCCGATGGCCACCGCTACGGGGAGTGGGTGACAGGAACCCAGCAGGTCCTTGCCGCAGACCCGCACTGGCCAGAAGTAGGCGCCCGCCTGAAAGTCCGAGTCGGTGCCGGGGCGCTGAATCTCGATGACACCTGCGTTGTCCGCATCTGCGAGCCCCACCACCGCCTGGAACTGGAAGCGAAGGCGGATCCCTTCGGTGCAGCCCGCATCGCCATGAACTTGATTCCCTGGGGCGAGAACACCTTCTTCACCCTCGACTGGCACCCCCTTCGGGGCCCCGGCACCCGGATGCACGGACTCCCCGTGGATTACCTCGTTGCGGTCCGCAACGGAATGATGCTGACGAAGCTGGCCCGGATCGCGGTGCGCGAACATGACGGGGCTGCTCGTGAGGCACCTTCCAACACCCGAGGCGGATGAGTGCTGGGCCAAGCTGCGAGCCGGCTGCCGACGCTCTCAACGTCGACGCGAGGCGCCGAGCTCACGGACTGCCACTGCCGTGCCGGAACGACCGACCACTGGCGGTCGGTCGAGGGCGGCATCGGGGCCGACGAGCGCCCTGCGGTCGTGATAGTGCCCAGGCAGGATGAGCTGCACGAGCGCCTCGGAGACCATCGCGCCTGAGTGCCCGCCGACGCCGGCCCACGGGGGAGATGGTCCTTGGGGTGGACATGTACCGGGACGCTCATGTGGCTGCCGTGCTCTCCCTGGTGGGGGAAGTGATCGGCACTGAACGTTCCCGGCCACCGCGGCCGGATACCGCGAACTGCACCAGTGGGCCGGCCGCCTGGGCACGGTGCGCCGGGCCGGGGTGGAGGGGACCGGTTCCTTCGGGGCATCCCTGTCCCGTTACCTGGTGGCCCTGGGCGTGGAAGTGCTGGACGTGAACCGGCCCGATGGGAGCGACCGCCGTCAGCGCGGCAAATCAAAGCTATCCGCACACCGCGCGGGTGCGTCCGGGAGTACAGCCGATCCCGGTCGAGGAATACCGGCAGACCGGGCGTGCCTGGAAGTACGGATAAGGACCCGATGGCGTCACCCGGACGTGGAGTGAGTTGTGCGGGTGTCGAAGGCGGGCTTCAGGGCCGCAGTGCGTAACAGCGGAGGACATCGAGGTCAGCGATCCGAACAATGGACCAGCCGGCGGTGAGGATCTCAGCCTCGGCGCCGGTGATCCCTAGGCGCTCCAGGCCGTTGGAGTCCTCGCGGCGGCCCTCGATCTCGGTGACGACCCAGAAGCAGCCGCCGGGTGCGAGTAGTTGGCGCATACGGTCGAGGAAGGCGGGCTTGTCGTCCATCCACCGGTAGACCAGGCGGCAGGTGATGGCTGCGTAGGCGAGGTCCGGCAGGGCGTTGAAGCCGTCGGCGGTGATGTCCGCGCACCGCCAAGTCGGGTTGGGGCCAGAGGTGGTGTCTTGGGATGCGGCAAGGGCGACGGCGCTGGGGGCGCAGTCGATGCCGGTGGTGCGGTAGCTGAGCTGGTGGTGGAGGTGCCGCGCGAGGGCGCCGTCGCCGCTCCCGATGTCGAGCGCAGGGCGTCCGTTGCCGGGGCCGAGGTGCTGGGCCAGCAGAGCGGTCTCGGCGGGGGCGAGCTGACGGTAGTAGCGGCCCTTCGACCACAGAGGTTCCCAGTAGGACCGCGGGGACTTGATCATGTGCGTCCTCCCTCGGGCCGGTAGGCATCGCGGTCCTGTTGCAGGTGCCACAGGTCCTGCATGAGACCGGCCTGGTTGATCAGCTGGTGGAAGCTGCCGTTCTGCACGACACGTCCCTTGTCCATCACCACGACTCGGTCGGCGACGGAGGTATTGGCGAGGTTGTGGGTGACCAGGACGACAGCCCGCTCGCCGGCCAGCTCTCGCAGCCCGGTGAAGATGCGGTGCTCGGCCCTGGCGTCGAGGTCGCTGGTGGGCTCGTCCATGACGAGCAGGCCCGCGTCGCGGTGGGCTGCCCGAGCCACAGCGATGCGTTGCCATTGACCTGGCGAGAGCGCCACTCCGCCCCACCACTCCCGAGCCAGCAGGGTATTCAGGCCGGACCGCAGGGTCGTAAGGACGTCGTCGGCGCCACTGGCCTCGGCTGCGCGCAGGACTGCTCGGTCCCCCTCCGGCCGCGGTTGGCCCAGCGTGATGTTCTCGCGCGCGCTCATGGGCCAACGGGCGAAGTCCTGCGGGACCACCGAGGTCTCCCGCCACATCGCGTGCGGATCTAGATCCGTGACGCTCACGCCATCCCAGGTTACGGTGCCGCTGGTGGCCAGGTTGAGTCCGGACAGCAGCTTCATCAGGGTGCTCTTGCCGGACCCGTTCTCTCCGATCACAGCCACGATCTCGCCCTGGCGGACGTCGAAGTCGACGGCGTGGAGGGTGTCCTGTGTGGCTTCCGGGTAGCGGAAGGTGACCTGGCGAAGAGCGATGTGCCTGGGCCTGCCAGGGACGAGGGTGCCTCGGTCCAGGCGCTGACCGGCGGCTTCGTTGACGAAGCGCTCCCAGTCGTCGAGGTACAGCCCGGTGCGGAGCAGGTCCCGGCCGTATCCGACGAGTCCTTGCAGCCCGGTGGCGGCAGAGCGCAGGGCGAACACGGCGGTGCCGGCTGCCGCGGCGGAGATCCGGCCGGATCCCAGCAGCAGGAGGACCGCGCCCCAAACGACCGCCGACCCGAGCCCCGTGGCAGCCGCCCCAACGAGAGTGACCTTGGCTCGTTTCCAGGTGGCGGTGTTGCTGGTGGCCTCCACACGTTCCGCGCTCGCCCGGTACTTCTTCAGAAGGTAGGGGGCCAGGGTGTCGGTGCGGACCTGGTCGGACTGGTCCTTGGCGATCAGGTGCCAGCGGAGCATGTACATCACACGACGGTCTTTGTGCGTGGCGACTGTCGCCAGGTAGGTGATGCGCTCGCCCCGGATGCCGGCGACGGCCTGCGGTACGGCGGCCAGCACGAGCAGCGGAAGCAGGAGGGGGTACAGGCTGGCCAGTACCCCGGCTGCCCCGAGGAGGGTGGCGAGGGAGGAGACGTAGTTCTGGGACTGGCCGACCATGTCACGGGTGACGTCGACGCCTCGCTCTGCGGCATCAAAGCGGTCGTTGAACCCCGGGTGATCGTAAGCCGCCTGCTCGGCGTTGGTGGCTGCCTCCAGCATCCGGAACTCCGCCTCGCGACTAATCCGCGGGGACAGCCGGTTGGACAGGGCCTGGATTGCGATGCCGAGCAGCGCCCGCAGGCCGGCCGTGCCGGCGAGAACGGACACGGCCGGAATCGCCCCGGTGAGCCGACTCGTGTCCTGAGCCGTCGCGATGAGCGCGGAGAACGCCTGGGTGGTGGCGAACAGGCCGAGTGCCCCCGACACCCCGGAGACGACTTGGCAGGCGAGCAGGACCGCTACTGTCCGGCCGTCGACCTCCCACGCCAGGGAGAAGGTCCGCCGAATCAGGGAGGGAAGTCGCCGGGCCATGCTGCGTCCGGTCAGCAGGTCGGCGGGTTCCAGGCTGTCCCCGCCCGGATGGTCGAACGTCAGGGTCTCTTCGACGAGGGGCGTCTTGGAGGCATCCTCCTGTTCACCGTTCTCGTCGTACAGCTTGCTCGTGGTGTCAGTCACAGGCACCCGAATCCTTTCTGAAGGGGAGTGCTACAGCTGGCGAGCTCGGCGGCGCTTGGTCTAACGACGGGACAGGTGGTTCGAACATGCTCGATTCCGGACGGACTGGAACCCTTGGAGAGCGCGGCCTCGGTCACGAAGGGCCTGCGCTGGGGGCATCTGTCGAGCACCCGACTTGGCCGAAACGACCACTGGACGGGACAGAGCCCGAATCGGGGCTGCCCCGCGTGTGAGGTCGTCAGTTGTTACGCCGGAGGAAGGCCGCTCCTGCCCCTCCTCCGACGTCGGCTTCATGAGCTGGCGGACCGCCCTGCCGCGCCACGTGTGAGGCACCCTCCCGCGTACTGGGTGAGGAGGCTCTCGGCTCGTGCAAGATCCTCCGGGGTGTCCACCGCTACGCCGTCGTCCAGGACAGGGGCCGAGGCGTACCTCGCCCGCCACCCGGACGAACGCGACTCCCTCACCCTGCTGTTCACCGCGCTCGCCGACGCCGACGACCCCACGAACCGCAAGACGTTCCCCGCCCACGTAACGTGCAGCGCCATCGTCATCAACGGCGCCCGGCGGCCGGCCCACTGGCTTCGACAGCGAGGGCTACAAGAAACGCAACACCGTCGAACGTGCCATCAATCGTCTCAACGGCTTCCGCGCCGTCGCCACCCGCCACGAGAAACGCGCCTACATCCACCTCGGCACCGTTACCCTCGCGGCCCTCTTCATCTGGCTCCGCACATGATCCAGGAAACCAGTGCCCAAATGGGCCAGGCGAAGTCGCCGGGGGTCATCTCCTCGTTGCGCCGGTATGACGGCACGTCGCTGCTGGCGTCGGTCACGGACACCGTCGCGCTGCCGCGTGCGACGTCGAGGCGGAAGCCGACGATGCCGCCGGCATGCCGCTGGGCGTTGGTCGCCAACTCCGGGACGACGAGCAGTAGATCCCCGATCCGGTGCTCGTCGACAGGCGGGGGTCGGCGAGCCGTCGTCCGGCGAACGCACGGGCCTCGGTGCACGTGCGTACCTGCCGGTCGTCCCTGGCGCAGCACGCACGAGGACGCGGATGCGCTGACGTTCGGAACCATGCCTCGCCCGGCGGCCGCATCAGGGTCCCCTTCGTCCCGTTTTTGCGTCATCGTTCCCCACCCGCCCTGTCCTGTCGCCGCGCTGACACCCCTGCGAGGCGGCGCGTTCCGTCTCTTGACAGGCCGTTGCCTGCAGCGGGACGGCTGAGGACGGCAAACGGAGGCGCGAGGTGACCGGGACGAGCCCGGTCCGCCACCGCCGCGGTGATGACCTGGGTGCTGGGGGTGGAGTTCTGCTGCCCTGCCGGGGATGCGCGACAGCCCCGGAACTGAGCTCAACTCACCTCGCTCGCCCGGCGGCGCAACCGCCGCTTCAGAGCGCGCCGTTCTTCCTCGCCCAGGCCGCCCCACACTCCCGTCAACTGACGGGAGTCGTCCATGGCCCATCGAAGACATGCCTCGCGCACGGGGCAGCGCCGGCATACCTCCTTCGCCTCCTCGGCCTGGATCAGAGCGGGGCCACTGGTCCCCACCGGGAAGAAGAGGTCGGGGTCGACGTTCTGACAGGCTGCGGATGCACGCCAGTTGTCCATCAGTCCTCCTGTGTTGTGAGCGTAGGACTCGCTCCTGCTCGGCTCACCGGTCGTCGGCAGTTGAAACGTCGCCACCTTCCATGGGCAGCGAGCCTGCTCCCGATACGACACTCCGGGACGGCGCTGCGCGTACTCCCGGACGGACGGGGTTCACCTCGCATTTCGCCCAGTTCAGCACCGGTGGTCTCGACGCGATCGCCGAAGCCGAGTCCCGTGCCCCTACATGGCAGGGACAGCCGTTGCTGGCCGACGGGTTCGGGCTGACCCAGGTCACGACCGCCGCCGCCCCGGCGCCGACGAACACCGGCACCAACTTCGTGATCACGGTGAAGTCCGCTGAAGTCCACGGCGAGCAGAACATCCGGATCATCCTGCCGAGCGACTATGCGGCCAACCCCGGCAAGCGCTGCCCGCTCCTGTACTTCCTGCACGGCTCACCGGACGACCCGTCCAGCGCCTTCCACGGCAAAGTAGCGCTCGGCCGCCGCCGGCGTACTGCATCCCGATTTCCACTGCCAAGCTGGCGACGGTGTCGAGCATCCGGTTCACAGCATCCCCGACCGCTTCCGGCCCCAACATCTGCACACGCTCGGCCGCCTGCCGCAATGGCCGTCTGTCCTCCTCCATGCCATCCACGACCGCGTCATGCGCGTCGGCCCAGTCGCTCATCCGGTCGATGTACGCCATCTGCTCCTCGTCTAGTAGGGCCTTGGCCAGGTCGCTTGTGGTGAGCGTTTCCTTTTGGCTCGGTGTTGCGTGGAGAGGGTGTGACTCCGGACGGGATTGCTGCTGTACGTGGCGAGTTGGAGGACTTCGCGGCGGAGGTTTTCGAGCCGTTCGCGAGGAACGACCAGCGTCGGTGGGGGCAGGTCTACCTGCGGGGCCTGCTCACGGACGGGCAGCGTAAGTCGGTCGAGCCGATGGCCGCCCGGCTGGGCGGCGACGGGAACCGTCAGGCCCTGGCCCCACTCATCACCACCAGCCCGGGGGATCCGGCGCATGTGCGCGCCCGGCTGGCCTGGAGGATGGAAAAGGCGATCCGGCCCACCGCGCTGGTCTTCGATGACACCGGGTTCCTCAAGGACGGCAATGCCTCGGCGTGTGCGTCGCGGCAGTACACCGGCACCGTGGGCAAGGCCACCAACTGCCAGGTGGGCGTCTTCCTGCACATGGCCTCGGATCATGCCTCGGCGGCGGATGACTGGCGGCTGTTCCTGCCCTAGACCTGGGCGCCCGGATCCGTGAAGGCGGATCCGGACAAGGTCGCCCGCCGCGCCGCCTGCGGTATCCCCGACGACATCGGGCATGTGGAGAAATGGCAGCTCGCGCTTGACATGCTCGATGAGACCCGCTCGTGGGCATCGAGGTGCCGCTGGCCATCGCGTATGCCGGATACGGCGATGCCGCGGCCTTCCGCCTCGGCCTACAGGCCCGCGGCCTCAACTACGGCGTGTCGGCCATCGGCAGAAGAGGCGTTCTCCTGGGCTGTCTGGGTCTCCCTCAGTCGCGAGAACTTCTCCCGCGCGGCGGACCTGTGGGGCCCCGGGCCGGGAGTCCGAGAAGCCGTACTTCAGCTGGCTCACCACCGACCTGCCGGTCTACTCGCCCACGACGCTCAACCTCAAGACCAACGTCCACACCCGCCCGGTTGGCCAGCGCCCCTTCGTCGAGCTCGAACCGACCATCCCCTCGCAGTCGAACAGCGCACGGGGATCACCCAGGACCGAGTACGGGAGATTGTCGCAGCCGTGCTCCACCCCGTCGGCGACGAGCGACCGTGACGGCAGACGCACGTATTCCGCTGACCCCTCAGGCTCCGGAAGGCCTGAGCGCAGAGCCCGGAACTTCGTCGAGGCGCACGGACTTCGCGTCCCGCACCCGGACATCCGGCCCCACGCGCATATATGGCTCAGGCACGGCATACCCGCAGTGGAGATCGATCGCGCCGTGGCATTCGGTGACCGCTGGGGTGGTATCGCCCTGCCGCCGGCCCCCGCGTACGAGGGCCTCGGGAAGCGCGCCGCCGGACTCATAGCACGCCTCCCGCCGCGTCATGGAACACCTCGGGCCAGTAGCGGTAGTCCTCCTCGCCTGTAGAGGGGAGGCAGGCGACGGGGTCCACCGACGAGAGAACCTCGACCATCGTGTCTGCGAGCTGGTGGTAGAAGTCCTGGGTGAAGCCGTGCTCATCGTTCAGCCGACGCTCCCGGCTGTACATCCACATCGTGAACGCCAGGGTGGATATGTCGGCGTTGACCGGAGTCGTCGTGTCGTCACCGTAGTGGTGGTACGAGAGGAACCCTGTACGGCCGTCGATCACGACTTCCAAGTCATGGATCAGGCTGCCCAGGCAGACCAGGTTGTCCGCGTCGGCCGGCATCCGGCCGGAGTCGTCGTCCGTGGTGATCGTGACCTCCGCAAGTGTCCGGAGCAGGGATTCGTCGCGCCACAGGCAGAACATGAGCTCCGCCGTCGGGAACCCGACCTCCGTGAGGAACCGACGAGTCGGCGCGTGGACCAGAGCCACTGGCAGCGCAGATGGTTCGACACGCACCATCTCTTCCGGGCCGAACTCCTCGTCCAACAGACCCGTCGGCAGGTCCAGCCGAAGGCCCCCGCCCGGTCCCGCGACCAGAGCCAGCGGTCGGATGACGGCTGCGATCCGCCAGATCGCAGGGAGGGAATGCTCCCAAGCGGACGCCGGGCCCGCGATGCCCCAGCCGTCGTCGCCCCAGTCCACGTCGGTGAAGACAGACATCAGCAGGGCCGATGCCTCCGCCACTACGTCGGTGCCGGTCCGCCCCGCCAACACGGCGAACCTGCCCCGCAGCAACCGGAGGTCGTCCACATGTCCGAGGAACCACGCCAGAGCATCGACGGATGGGGCGAGAGGGATCGGGTCGATCCGGCGGGGTGAGAGGTACATGCTGAAAACCCGGCCTGTGGCCCCGTCGAGGACGACTTCCTGGGCGTCGTGCTCCTCGCAGCGGAGGTGTCCGATCAGCAGCAGGTCCGCAATGTGCGGATCGAGCTTGTCTGGGTCGGCCCCCTCGGCGAGCAGATCCCGGACAGGCACCAGCCTGGCCTCGGCAAGCGGCCCGAACCGGATCACTGCGTGCTCCGCAGGCAGTCCGGGCCCGGTGAGGCGGCGGCGGGTCGCCTCGTGCGTGATGGACGCAGGCAGTACATGCGCGGGCACGATGATGCTGGTCGCGGACATGGATCCCCCGTGATTGTTGTGCCGTGACTCTCTTTACGGCCACGACGATAGGAGCCACCACTGACAACGGGTCAGCTCCAGGCTACGTACGCGACGAAGGGTCGC
Source organism: Streptomyces sp. NPDC060035 (assembly GCF_042736635.1). Taxonomy (NCBI): domain Bacteria; kingdom Bacillati; phylum Actinomycetota; class Actinomycetes; order Kitasatosporales; family Streptomycetaceae; genus Streptomyces; species Streptomyces sp. NPDC060035. Next base: position 19,686 of record NZ_JBHWVO010000006.1, on the reverse strand, counting down.
CGTTGCCGTACTTCTCCGGCAGGTGCACCCACTTTGATCCGGTTTGGAAGCTTCCACACGATCGCGGCGATCACTTCTCGGTGGTCCCTCCACCGGCCGCCTCGCTTCGGCCTACGGTCTGGGAGTAACGGCTCGATCCGCGCCCATTGCGCGTCAGCCAACGACACACCTGGACCAACGATCCGACGATCTGGAGGGAGCGGCTACGCGCTGCGGCCGTCAGCTTTCCCAACAGCTGCCCACCAGGCGACCACTCGGGTGGCCATCGCTTCCGGTCGCAGGCCAAGAGAATCGAGACCGAAGTGCTCCTCCACCTCGTGCCGCAGGAACTCACCGATTTCCGTCTCCTTGGCACCGCCACGGAGCCGCCGGAGCATGGGGGCGAGCATGCAGTCGTACTCGTCCTGCGAATCGTCGGCGACGCCGATCGGGTCCCACTCATTGAGCAGGTGCCGCAGATCGTTCGCAACAAATGGGCTCCAGGGCTGCATCGCCCCAGATTGCCACCTTGGAAACGCCCGCAGCACTCGCCCCCACGTTGATCCAAACGAGAGGCCCTAGCCCACTTCGAGGGCCGCACCTTCAACGGGTGGCACCACCACGTCACCCTCGTCTCCGTCGCGCATGCCTTCTGTACTTTGCGGCGACTGGCCAGAGCCCCAAAGGACATGGCGCCGGCCTGAGCCTCTACCGCGTCGTCCGCGAGCTACAGACCATCCTCGCGACATGGACCGGCGTCTGCCCCACCTGTCACCGCGGCATACCCACACCAACACTGGGCCGAAGAACGATAGTTGACACCTGCGGGACTCGGTGACCTGGCCGGTGTGGGATGGCAAAGCACGTTGGTTGTCACCGAGCTCTTCAGTTGATGTCGAACTCGTTCCCTTCGGGGTCCTTCATTCCGACCGCGTAGTGGTCGATTCCTTCCTCGTACATGACAACGGTGATGATGGCGCCCAATCCCATCAGGCGGTCGGCTTCGGCGTCCACCCGCTTCTTCCGCGTCTCGATCGGGTCTGTCCGGTCGCCGCTAGCGTGGATGTCGATGTGCAGCCGGTTCTTCACGGCCTTCGCGTCCGGGACCACATGGAACCAGATGGCCGGTCCACCGCCCTGCGGGTCGCTGATCCGGTCTGCGCCGCCGGTCAACGCTTCCGCGGGCAGCCCCAGGTCACGGTAGTAGTCGTCCCATGTGGCGAAACCGGATGGGGGCGGCGCGAGTTCATAGCCCAGTGCGGCGGCCCAGAAGTGGGCCTGTCGGTCGGGATCGGCGCAGTCGATCACCAGCTGGTAGCGAACGGACATTGGGATTCCTTTCTCAGCCGCACAACTCAACCCGCCATCCTGCCAGTCGCGAGACAAGAGCCGCGACCCTGGAGAGCCACGCACCGACGCGAAGTGACAACAAGCCTGCCCATGTGACAACCATCGCGCTTCGGCTCAAACACCGACCTGACCAAGCCCTACTAGTGCCGCATCAGGCAACGTTCGCCCTGTTTATGTCTGGCGGCGTCAGCTCGTGCTGAGAGGGCGGTTCGCGAGGCGATGGGTGATTTGTCGTCACCTGATGGTGTGGGGCTGGGGCGTCTCGGCTGATTGGCAAGGTTCGGGCTGCTGGGCTGAACGGGTGGGTGAGCGCAAGCGGTACCCGAGCGACCTGACGGACGAGCGGTGAGCGTTGAGCGAGCCGGTGATCACCGCGTGGGAGGCCGTGTATCCGACGGTCAGCGGTCACCAGGGCCGTTTCGAGATGCGGGAGATCGTGAACGCGATCCTCTATCAGTCCCGGACCGGCTGCCAGCGGGACTACCTGCCGCACGACCTGCCGCCCCGCTCGGCAACGTACTACTACTTCGCCAAGTGGCGCGAGGACGGCATCGACCAGACGATCCATGACCTGCTGCGCTGGCAAGTCCGCGAGAAGGCGGGACGGTCGGAGGACCCGAGCCTGGTGGTGCTGGACACCCAGAGCGTCCATGCCGCGGTGAACGTCCCGGCCGCCACGACCGGGAAGGACGCGGCGAACAAGGTTCCCGGGCGCAGGCGCGGGCTCGCGGTCGACGTGCTGGGCCTGGTCATCGCGGTCGCCGTGTTCGCGGCCTCGGTGCACGACAACCGGGCCGGGACCGTGCTACTTGACCGCGTCGTCGCAGCAGACGGCGACCGTGTCGAAGGTGCTGGTCGACCAGGGGTTCAAGAGCACGGTCGTCGCGCACGGTGCGACGCGGGCATCGACGTCGAGATCGTCGAGCGCAATCCAGCCGACCGGGGCTTCGTCCCGCAGGCGAAGCGATGGGTCGTTGAACGCACCTACGGGATCTTGATGCTGCATCGCCGCCTCGTCCGCGACTACGAGGGCCGTCCGGCCAGCTCCGAGTCGCGGGTCTACTGGGCGATGACCGACGTGATAGCCCGCCGGCTCACCGGTACCAGCACCCCGAGCTGGCGCGACGCATGACCGGAACGGAGCTGCTGGGACCGCTGCTGGACAAGATCGCGGCACGCGAGCAGGCCGTCGCGGCCGAGGCGGAGCAGGTTCGCACGTACATCGACGAAATGACCGGCCGACTGGGCGAACTGGACCAGGAAGCGGAGCATCTGCGGATCACGCGGAAGACGCTGCTCGCCTTCGCCGATGATGACCTCGACGAGCCCCCGATTCCAGTAGTGCCGGAGCATCCGGCCCTGCCAGCAGATCCTGGCCGCGTTCGCCGAGATGCGACAGCCGATGCGGGCTCGCGACCTGTGCCAGGCCCTCGACCTGGACATCATCCCGAAGAACATCGAAGGCACGCGGCACAAGCTCAAGCGCCTCGTCGACCGCGGCATCCTCTCCGAGGCCGAGCCCGGCCTGTTCAGTCCGCCCCGGGCGTGACGGCGACAAGGTCGGAGGGCAGATGACGCAGGGCCATCGACACGGCCTCCTCTGCTGTCGTGGCCTCGGCGAGGACCTCTGCCATGTAGTGGGTGCTGAGGGTGTAAGGCTTCTGCCGATGCGCGTCCAGGCACAGCGGGACGACAGTGAGGCGCGGGCGAGTGCTAGTGGAGAATCGCAGCGTCCAGTGGCTGGTGAACGGGTAGAGCCCCCGCAGCGTCGGTTCGGCGTACGCGGCCGCGATGAGTGCGCGGTATTCCGGCCAGTCCACCTCGTCGGCCTCTATGCGCAGGTGCTGCCACTCGGACTCGGTCAGTCGCTCCGGATCATGGTCGGGTACCTCGAAGCGCCCGGTGAGGTGCACGAACGGCGCGGCGCGACGGATCTCGGCCAGCTCTACCCCGTCCTGCCATGCCTGCGATGCCCGAGCAACCTGGGCGAGGTCCTGCGTGTTGCCTTCCACGAGCGCCATGTCCTGGAACGGCTCGCAGCCGCGGATCGCCCAACGACGTTCGACCGCCCAGGCACTGATAGCCAGGACCGTCCGATGCGAAACCATGCTCGTGACCGAGGCATGGAGCAGCGGATTGGATTCGGAAGCCTCGAACGTAACGGCGAGGCCGTCCCTGTCCGCTGCGGCCTGGAGTGCCGCAGCGAGGCTGCCCTCAGTTGCGATGTCGGGATACAGGACGGCTGGATCACGGGAGGTGGCCATGAAGAAAGATTGTGCCGCAGTTTCGACCCGTGACGCAGTTCGGTTCCGAGTTCCGCTGTGGCACCAGCACACACCACTGTGACTCCTCGGCCTCGGCGAGTTGAGCCCGCTTGTTGCCAACGGCCGTCCGTAGCCTGGCATCCTCACTCTCGCCCAGGCCGCCCTACCCAATCCCAGCCTCGAAATGGACAATCACTCGCGAACAGCGCTCTGAGAGGTTCGGTTTGCTCAGTGTCGAGCTGGTGGTCCGCCCAGATGTAGCTTTCGGGAAGCAGGTCGGTGATGGAGACTGTCCGGAGGCGGTCGCCTGCCCGGACGATGACCTTCAGGGCCGGGAAATGGTCGACAAGGACCTGGCGACACCGTCCGCACGGAGGAACGACCTCCCGGTCGCGGTCGCCCACGGCGACGATCGTGTCCAGCTCGTAGGCGCCCTGGGCGGTTGCCGCGCCGAGGAGAACCAGCTCGGCGCAGGGCCGCCGGTGAAGTGGTAGGCGTTCACCGCGGTGATGATCCGGCCGTCCTGGGCACGGGCTGCGGCCGCCATGGTGTGGTTGTCGCCCCGGCAGCGAGTGCGACGGAGATCCATCTGGCGAGCGACTGCGGCTCCCCCCAGTCGTCCTGGTCCTGGACCGCGTCCGTGTTCCGTGTCCGGCCGGCGGACACTCGCGAAGGCGAGAGAGCGGGTGTCTCGGTGCCACGGAATCGGCAACGGTTGGCGTCATCGGGTGCTGGGCTGTCAGGGGGGTGTCGAGCGGGTGATTGCGGTGAGGGCGTGGTGGAGGGTGGCGTCGCTCGGTGGGCGGTCGCGCCAGCGGGCGCCGATGTGGCCGTCGGGTCGGATGAGCAGTGCTCCGTGGGGGCTGAGGCCGCAGCGATCGGCGTGCTCGTCGGGAAGGGGCTCGATGTGCAGGGCCCCTGGTGCGGTGGTTTGTTGCTCCCAGGTGACGGGGTCCGGGGTGAGCAGGGTGAACCATTCACCGAAGGTGTCGAGCGTGGAGCGGTTGGGTGTGAGCCAGAGGTGTGGCATGCGGTGGCCGGGCTCTGCGGTGGGGACATAGTCCGTGCGTGTGTCGGATGGCTCGGGTGGGGTGCTGCCGTCAGTGAGGACGGCGTCGGAGTGGTAGGTGACGCCGAGCACGAGACCGAGTTGGGCGAAATACCTGTCCACCAGGGCAGTTTGATCGGGGCCGGTGGTGCTTCGCTGGTGTGGAGCTGCTCGCGGCGCAGACTTTGTGCTTCGAACATGAGTTGGCTGTTGGCCACCGCTTGGCGGAGAGTCAGGTGAGCGACGGGTTGTCGTTCCGTCTCGTAGGTTGCCAACAGGCTTGGTCCGGCCCACCCGTGGAGAACGCCCGCCAGCTTCCAGCACAGGTTGTGCACATCGGCGATGCCGGTGTTCATACCCAGGCCGCCGATGATCGGGATCGCGTGCGCGGCATCGCCGGCCAGGAGGATCCGGCCGTGGCGGAAGCGGTCGGCGACGAACGCGTTCATCGTCCAGTGCTGGACCCGCAGCACGTCGGCTTGTATGCCGGCGCCGGGGCCGACGGCGCGCGAGACGAGGCCGGGCCAGTCGGCGTGCTCAGCGTCCTCGGGTGTGGGAGCGAGCCAGGCCCAGCCTCCTTCCGGGTAGAGCGGGAGGAATGATCCGTGCGCGGTGACGTAGACCCCGGCAGGCTGGTCGGTACACCAACTATTGAGGTCGGCGTCGAACACGACGGTGGTGACGGCCGCCAGCGCTCCGGGGCCAGTGGTGTCGATTCCCAGCCGTTGCCGGACGGTGGAGTGCGCGCCGTCGGAGGCGAGTACATAACCGGCGCGGACGCGGGTCTCTTCACCGCGTTGGTGGTCGATGAGCAAGGCCACGACGCTGTCGGCTGTTTCGGTCAGGTCGATGAGCTCGACCCCGAACCTCATCTGTGCGTCTGCTGCGGCGAGCAGGGTGGGTTCCAGCCGATCCTGCGAGGTGACGACGCCGATCACGGGGCTTTCGGGGATCGGCGCGTTGATCCCGACCATCGCCGCTGTGGCGAAGTCGCGGTCGTGCAGGGTGTCGCGGAAGCGGATGCGTCCGTACTCCGGTGCGAACGCGTAGGCCGTGAGCTTGCCAGCGAGCCCGAGCTGGCGATAGATCTCCATCGAGCGCGCGTTGACCAGCCGGGCCCGTGGAAAGGGTGAAAGCTCGCCGTGTTTCTCGACCAGCAACACCCGCACGCCCCAGCGTTCCAGTAACGCTCGGGCGGTGAGCCCGACCGGCCCGCCACCCACGATCAATACCTCCACCTCGGCGTCTGCTACGGGCATGTCGAGCTCCTCCTGCTCACCTTGGATCTGTCGGGACACTGTGTGACTGCAACCATGCCGTCTCGGGATTTCGGCCGGTCCAGGCGGTGATCAGGCCGGCGCCGACAACAGCCGGCGCCTCAGGACCGCGTCCGGGTGGCCGCGACAGGCATGCAACCCGTAGTCGCCTTCGATGACGAGCGGCCTGGCAACGCCGTCGCGGAGGAGTTCGTCGACTGTGCGGCTGGTCGTGTGACAGAGGATCTCCGCGACCAGCCGGCCGTAGGTCCCATCCTGGTCATCGGTGGCCGTACATGATTCCGAGTGCGGGGGTACGGTCGACAGCTCGGTCGCCGCGCCTTGATCGAACAGAATTTCGGGAGCGAGGTCCGGCGGCGGACAGGTCAGGCCGGTGACATGGCCCAGCACGTGACCGACCGTGATCCCGTTCTTGCCGTGCCGGGCGAAAGCCGGCCAGTACTCGGCCACGACGTAGGCAGCCACTGGCACGCCGATCCCGTCCCCCGACACGATGGCCGCCTCGACAATGACCTGAACCGCCATGAGGTCAATCATGCGTGCCCGGCGGCCGGCCGCAATGTCAGCGCCTCGGCAGGAACCCGAACGTGCGCAGGTAGGTATACACATCTGGATCCCGGTCTTCGTTGGCCTCAGGCCGGCGGCAGTGCAAGGCTCGCCACGTCACCAGAGTGCGAAACAGTGACCGGCGTAGCGGGCGCCCTGCGGGTCACGCTGCATTCCGCCATTGCGTACGACGATCTCTCCCACGGTCCCGTTCGGGACGTCCTGGTCGTCCTGAGCGGCCACCTTCACCTCCGCACCGACGATCGCGCGCCCCGTGCGGACCAGCCACACCATCGAAAGGGGCGACCGTGCGTCCCACTGTGTTCAACGAGGAACACGAAGCCTTCCGGGATACGATCCGGGACCGACCAGCCTCTGATCGACAAGCCTTTCACCAGTGAGCTGGGCGGGGTCAGCCCCTGCATCGTGGTGCCGGGGGAGTGGAGTGCGGCGGACTTCCGCTTCCAGGCCGAGCACATCGTCACCAGCAAGATGAACAACTCCGGCCACAACTGCATCGCCAGCCAGGTGCTGGTCCTGCCCCGCGACTGGGGCGGCACCGAGCGGCTGCTCGAGGAGATCCGGCAGGTACTTTGCGCCCTGCCGACCCGCTCCGACTACTACCCCGGGGCAGAGCAGCGGCTGGACGCCGTGCTCAAGGCCCACCCGGATGCCGAGAGTTACGCCGACGGCTGCCGCCTCCTGGTACCGGACATAGCCGACCACGACGACGTCCTGCTCACCCGCGAGGTGTTCGCCAGCGCGCTGGGCGTGGTCCGCCTCCCCGGCGACACCGCGGCCGCATTCCTGCGCAACGCTGTCGACTTCGCCAACGACAAGGTGCCCGGCACCCTCGGCGCGACGATGATGGTCCACCCCAGGACCGAGAAGGACCACCGCGCCGCGACAGAAAGGGCCGTCGCCGAGCTGCGCTACGGCACCCTCGGCATCACTTGCTCGTCCGCGATCGGTTTCCTGCTCGGCTACACCCCCTGGGGCGCCTGTCCCGGCCACACCCGGCAGCAGATCGGCAGCGGCATCGGCTTCGTCAACAACGTCTTCATGCTCGAGGACATCGAGAAGACCCTGGTGCGTGCTCCCTTCGCACCGGCCCCCGCGGGCTGTTCGCCGGCTCCGCTTCCCTGTCGCTGCGCCCGCCGTACTTCGTCACCAGCCGTACCGGCCGCACAACCCTCGAACGTGTCTCCCGCTTCACCACCGCACCCGGCATCACCAGGCTGCCCGCGATCCTCGCCTCCGCCCTCCGTGGCTGACCAGGAACCGTCCTGCTGGTGGGGAAAGCCGCATCTGTCCCGGCTGGACGGCCGCTGCACGGCCAGCGATGCGCTTCGCGAGCGCGCCGTTGCGGCAGTTCTCGCCGCCCGCGCCCGATTGCCGCAGTCTTGTCAGTCGAGCAGGACGCCGGGATTGAGGATGCGGTGGGGGTCCAGGGCGTCCTTGACGGCATGCAGCGCCAGAGCGAAGGGCTCTGGGCGCTGGAGGTCGTAGCCGGGGCGGTGGTCGCGGCCGACGGCGTGGTGGTGGGTGATGGTGGCGCGGTGGCGGTGCAGGACGTCGGTCGCGGCGGCTTTGATGTCGTCCCAGACCTCGACCTCGTCGCCGGGCCGGCCCGCGACGGCCACGGTGAAGTAGGGGGCGGCGCCGTCGGGGTAGACGTGGGTGAGGCGGCAGTTGATGGTGGCCGGGTGGCCTGTGGCCTTCGAGGCGGCGGCGCCGACCTCGTTGCGGACGGCGTCGATCAGGGCGGGAATCGTGTCCCAGGTGGCGGCGGTCTCGAAGGTCTCGACGACGGCCCCCATGCGGGCCAGGCCGTCGCGTAGGTAGGGCATGCGCACAAACGCTGAGCGCCAGGCGCCCACGGCCGCGTCTGCCGGGGCGTCGCGGTCCGCCGCAGCCGTCTCGCCGCGACCGCCGTGGGCGCGGGCCAGGTCCACGGCGGCCGCGAGGCGGTCGTCGACGGGGGTGGTGGCGGACTCGAAGCCCAGGATCAGGACGGAGGAGCCGTCGTGGGAGGCGCCGGACAGCAGCGCCTCGCCGGGGTCGAGCAGTCGGCAGTTGGCCGGGGCGAGGTCGGACTGGGCGATGGCCCGCACCGCGTCCAGTGCGCGGTGCCAGTCGGCGTAGGCCACGGACGCGGAGGCTTTGTGGCGGGGGCGCTCCTGCAGGCGCATCCATGCCTCGGTGATGACGCCGAGCGTGCCCTCGGATCCGAGGAAGAGCCGGTCGGGAGACGGTCCGGCGCCGGATGCGGGCAGTCGCCAGGACGTGCTGGCCCCGGCGGGCGTGACCACGCGCAGGGATTGCACGAAGTCGTCGATGTGGGTGTGGACGGTGGCGTAGTGGCCGCCGGCCCGGGTGGCCAGCCAGCCGCCGAGGGTGGAGAACTCGAAGCTCTGTGGGAAGTGGCGCAGGGTCAGGCCGTTGGGCCGCAACTGGGCCTCCAGCACGGGGCCGAGGGCCCCGGCCTGGATGCGGGCTGAGCGGCTGGCGGTGTCGATCTCCAGGACGCGGTCCATCGAGGTCAGGTCGAGCGAGAGTACTGCGTGGTGGGTGTCGCCGCGGTACTCCACGCCGCCGACCACCGAGGAGCCGCCCCCGAAGGGGATGACGGCCACGCCGTGCTCGCCGGCCCAGTCCAGCAGGTCGGCCACGTCCTGGTCGCTGGTCGGGTGGGCGACGAGGTCGGGGATCCGGCCGGGCCGGCCGCGCAGGGCCCGGATGACGTCGCGGTACGCCTTGCCCATGGCGTGGGCGGCCCGCGCCTGAGGGTCGGCCGTGACCCGGTGTGCCAGGGAGGGCGGGGGTGTCGCTGCGGGGCGGCCGATGGGCAGGTCGACGACCCGGGGGACCGGCAGCGGGCGGGCCAGGGTGCCCGGCAACAGGGCCCCCATCGCGACGCATTCGGCGTCGTCGGGGTGGGCGTCGGCATAGCCCCAGCCCCACCAGGAGCGGGTGCGGGAGGTGTGGGGGTCGGTCGCGGTGGCAGGCATGGGTGCGCTCCAGCGGGGTCCAAGGAATTTACCCGTCGGTAAATTACCCTAGGGTAAGATCTGGCCCATGACAACGCTCTCCTCCAAGGCCGGCACCAAGGGCATGCCGAGGGCCGCACGCGAACGACAGGTCCTGGCCGCGGCCACCGAGGAGTTCGGCCGCCACGGCTACGAGGCCACCACCGTGGCCGCCATCGCCACCCGCGTCGGCGTCACCAAGCCACTCGTGCACCAGTACTTCGGCAGCAAACAGGACCTCTACCTCGCCTGCCTCAACCCGGTCGGCGACCGGCTGCTGGGCGCCATCCGTGCTGCGATGGCCGAACATGACACCGGCGCACCGGCCACGCCTCTGCGCGTGCTGCACGCCCTGTTCACCGCACTCGACGGGCAGCGCGAGGCATGGTTCGTCCTCTACGACCCTTCGCTGCCGCCCGACAGCGACGCCGCCCACCGCGCGGCCTACTACCGCGACGCCATCGACGACCTCGCCGCGACCGGCACCGCCGACCTCCTGCACGCCGCCGGAACCAGCGACCCGCTCGACGCCGACGCCCTCAAACACGCATGGCGCGGCCTGTGCACCGCCCTGGTCCGCTGGTGGATCAACCACCCCGACCAGTCACCCACGGCCATGACCCAGCGCTGCGCACGGCTCTTGGGAGCCGCCCGCACCATCTTCGCCACCGGCGACTACGACGCGTGAGCCAGCCCGACGCCTCACGCGCTTACTGTCAAAAATCACAGGACGTCGATGCACACCTGGCGTTGTTCTGCCCAGTCGTCGGCGAGGCGGGCGAGGGCGTAGACGCCGGCGAGGCGGACGGCGGCCTGGTCGTGGCCGAGGGATCTGTGGAAGGCGCCGGGAGTTGCGGGAACCCGGCGCCATCCGTAGCGACACGCCGCGACCCCGACCGGCGCCGTCGGGGCAAGCCAGCCGAGGGCGCCATGGGCCACTCCATGCACGGCACGGGCGGCGCCACCGGCACCTACTTCTTCTTCGTCTTCCCTGCGGAGACCTCGGCACGACCGGCTGCCCTTCCGGTGCCATCCAGACCCGGCTGTTCTGGACGGCGCTGCTGGGCGGCTTCGCCGTGGCCTTCGTGATCACGACACCGGTCAACAAGTGGATGATCGGCCGCGGCAAGGGCCATGCTGTCGTCCACGCCTACCACTGACCTTCCGCACCCCCAAGCGCGCCCGGAGAGCCGCCCTCGCCGAGGTGGCCTCCGGGCGCGTTCGCGTCTGGAGGCGTTAGCTGGAGGTACCAGGGGTTTTGACGACGGCCACCCCGGTCCGCCGACCCCGCGGGGAACGGAGGCACCCTGATGTCCAGCACCGTGAAGGACATGCTCGCCACCTACCCGGCCGACCTGGGCGACATCGACCAGGCCAAACTGATTGCCTGCATCGAGAAGTGCATCGCCTGCGCGCAGGCGTGTACGGCATGCGCGGACGCCTGCCTGTCTGAGGGAATGGCGGGCGACCTGGCCAAGTGCATCCGTACCGGCATGGACTGCGCCGACATCTGCACCGCCACCGCCGCGGTCCTCTCCCGACACACCGGCTACGACGCCGACATCACCGCCGCGATCCTGAAGGCGTGCGCCATGGGCTGCAAAGCGTGCGCCGACGAATGCGGACAGCACGCGGACATGCACGAACACTGCCGCGTCTGCGCCGAAGCCTGCCGCTCCTGCGAGCAGGCGTGCAACGAGCTCCTTGGTGCCCTTGGCTGACCGAATGCGCTGGACACGGCTGGGGGCGACGGTTCGGCGCGGCTGGGAGACCTGCTCGCGTCGGCGGCGCCCGTAGCGGGTCGGTCACCGTACCCGTCCAGACGGGCTACAGGGTGCTGGTGGAGGTGCTGGTCGACGGCAAGGAAACCAGCCACGCCACCGCACAGGGTGACCACTCGGTCATCGTACGCATAGAGCTGCCAACCGATCCGTCGACGACGGCGCGCGACTCAGGGTCCCGACATGCCCAGGTGACTCTTCGAGGCTGAAGGGGCCCAGCCGCAGGTCATGTCGCCGCGCGCCTACTGACGGGGACGGCGGACTCCCGACACCGGCCCGCGTTCAGCGCCGGTTCAGGTGCCGGGGGCCACAATCGGGCCATGCGAGTTCTGGTCATTGAGGACGAGGAGCGGTTCGCCGAAGGGCTGCGCAACGGCCTGGAGGCGGAGGGCTTCGCCGTCGACGTCGCACTCGACGGTACGGACGGCCTGTGGCGGGCCCGCGAGAACCCGTACGACGCGATCGTCCTCGATATCATGCTGCCCGGCCTGAACGGCTACCGCGTCTGCGCGGCCCTGCGCGCCGAGGAAAACTGGACACCGATCCTGATGCTCACAGCCAAGGAAGGCGAGTGGGATGAGGTCGAGGGCTTGGACACCGGCGCCGACGACTATCTGACCAAGCCGTTCTCGTACGCCGTGCTGCTGGCCAGGCTGCGGGCGCTGCTGCGCCGCGACCCCCGCGAGCGGCCCGCCGCGCTCACCGCCGGTGATCTGAGGCTCGACCCGGCGGCCAAAGAGGTCTCACGCGACGGAGTAAGGGTCGAACTCACCGCCCGCGAACTCGCGTTGCTCGAGTTTCTGCTGCGCAGGAGCGGCGAGACCGTGTCCAAGCGGGAGATCCTCGCGCATGTCTGGGATGACGACTTCGAGGGCGACGCGAACATCGTCGAGGTCTACGTCCGACATCTGCGCAACAAGCTCGACCGGCCCTTCGGGCGGGCGTCGATCGAGACCGTGCGCGGCAGCGGATACCGGCTGGCTCCCGATGGGGGGTAGCGATGGCGTTTAGCCGTGGAATGAGATTCCGGTCGACCGTTGCGGCCGTCCTCGTCGTCGCGGTGGGACTGGTCGCCGGAGCGGTGGCCCTGGTCGCGCTGTTGCGGGCCGAGCTGACCGATGACGTACGGCAGGTGGCGGGCGCCCGCGCCGAACGGGTGGCCTCCGTCATCGAGGCGGGGCGCGGGGTGCCCTCACTGACGGTGGCCGACCGGGACGAGCAGTTCATCCAGGTCCTGGACGCCGAGGGCAGGGTCGTCGCGGCCAGCGCGAACGTCGAGGATCTGCCTGCGCTGGCAGCCCCGGACGGGGACTCCGAGTCCCGGATCACCACACCGCTGGACGAGGACGAGTTCCTGGTGGTGGCGGTCACCGCCGACGGGCCGGACGGCCCCGAGAGCGGCAAAACGGTACTGGTCGGGCGGGCGCTCATCGCCGTCGCCGAGTCCACGCAGATCGTCACCCGGCTGCTCCTGGTGGGGCTGCCGCTGCTCCTCGTCCTGGCGGCAGGGGCCACCTGGATGGCCGTCGGGCGGGTCCTGGCCCCGGTCACGGCGATCCGGACGGAGGTCGAGGCGATCTCATCGGCCGAACTGCACCGCCGGGTGCCGCTACCGAGCGGCCGCGACGAGATCGCACGGCTCGCGGCCACCATGAACCGCATGCTGGACCGCCTCGAACGGTCCCAGTCCGCCCAGCGACGCTTCATCTCGGACGCCTCGCACGAGCTGCGCTCCCCGGTCGCCTCCATCCGCCAGCACGCCGAGGTCGCGCTCGCCCACCCCGGCAGCACGACCCAGGAGCGGCTGGCCGGGACCGTACTGGCAGAGGATGTCCGCATCCAGCACCTGGTCGACGACCTGCTGCTGCTGGCCCGTGCCGACGAGGACGCGCTGCGCCCGCAACTGCACCAGGTTGATCTGGACGACCTGGTCCTGGACGAGGCGCGACGGCTTCGCTCGGCGGGGGCCGGGCTGCGGATCGGCACAACCGGGGTATCGGCCGCGCGGCTCGATGCGGACGCGCAGGGTCTGCGCCGGGTGCTGCGAAACCTGGGAGACAACGCCGCCCGGCACGCCCGCTCACAGGTGGCGTTCAATCTTGCCCAGGAGGAGGACGGCCGGATCGTGCTCGGGGTCGAGGACGACGGGACCGGGGTGCCGCCCGCCGACCGGGAGCGTGTCTTCGAGCGGTTCGTACGCCTCGATGACGCGCGGGCCCGTGCCGGGGAAGGGGCTGCCGGAAGCGGGCTGGGGCTGGCCATCGTCAAGGAACTGGTGGCGGCCCACGGCGGTACCACCACGGTTTCCGAGAGCTCCCTGGGCGGGGCCCGATTCGAGGTGTCCTTCCCCCGCCCCTGAACGCGGATTCAGTTTCATTCAGCGTCCCTTCAGCGCCCGGGTGGCAGCGTCCCGAATACGGCAGAGGGGGCAGCCATGAGGAGGCAGCCATGAGGAGGCAGCCATGAGGAACCGGAAGCTGGCAGCCGCGGCGAGCGTGGCCATGACCGCGGCACTCACGGCGGGCGCATGCAGCGCAGGCGCCGTCGGCAAGGCACCGAGTGCCGGCACGACGGACTGCGTACAGATCGTGGACGAGGCCACCGGCAAGAAGACCGGGACCTGCCTGCCGCTCGCACCGGAGAAGGCCCGAGTCGACGTGATCGAACCCGTGTTCTCGAACCCGACCTCCATCTCCAACCCGCTGCACCCCAGCTCGGAGATCCAGCAGGTGATCTACGGAGGCCAGGTGGACGGCAAGCCGTTCCGTACCGAGTTCACGTTGCTGCCCGGCACGAAGCCCATCGCGCTGAACGGCGAGCAGGTGAAGGTGCGGACCCTTCAGTACATGGCGCTCTCCGACGGGCGGATCCAGGAGGTCGCACTCGACCGGTTCGCCCAGGCCGACGACGGATCGGTGTGGTACCTCGGCGAGGACGTCTTCAACTACGAGCACGGAGTGGTCGCCGACACCGACGGCACCTGGCTGGCCGGCAAGACCGGACCAGCCGCGATGATCATGCCCTCCCATCCGAAGGCCGGGGATGTCTACCGGCCCGAGAACACGCCGGAGGTCGTCTTCGAAGAGGTCACCGTCAAGAAGACCGGGCAGGCGGTCCCCGGTCCGTACGGGCCCGTGAAGGGCGCGATCACAGTGGCCGAACTGCACATGGACGGCACCCGCGAGGACAAGGTCTTCGCTCCGGGTTACGGGGAGTTCTCCACCGGCAAGGCAGGCGCCGACCTGGAGGCGGTCGAACTGGCCGTTCCCACCGACGCCACGCCGGGCCCGGTACCACCAGAACTGACCACCTTGTCGGACACCGTCCGCGCAGCACACAACCACGCAACCGACACGACGGTGCAGCAGGTCCGCCAAGCCTGGAACACGTACCGGACGTCGGACCGTGTGCCGGACCTGCTCACGACACAGATGAACCGCGACCTGGACGCACTCACCGCAGCCGTCAAGGCACGCGACGCGGACCTGGTACGCGGTGCTGTGCTCCGGGTCGCACAGAACGACCTGGACCTGCACCTGCGCTACGAACCGCTCCCCATCGTGGAGGCGGCTCGCATGACCCTGTGGACGCAACAGCTGCAACTGGACTCCACCGCAGCCGACACGGGCGCCGTAGCCGGAGACGTCACCAGCCTCGAACTCACCTGGGACCGGGTGGAACCCGACACGGAACCGTCCAAGGCGGCCCGGATCAACGCACAGTTGCGTGAACTGCGCAGTGCGGCGGACCACAAGGACACGGCCGCGGCAGCCGAGTCTGCACTCAGGCTCTCCGCAGCCCTGACCGGTCAGAACTGACAATCAGTCTCGGCCCAGATATCGCTCGCCGCCGACCTGGGACTGCGCTCCGGAGGGCCGAGCGGGGCTGCTAAAGCCATCAATTGTGGCGCAGAGCCCGGTAGATGACGGTGCAGGCAACGGCGATGACGGTGAGGACTGCCGGGTAGCCGTACGGGGATTTGAGTTCTGGCATGTACTCGAAGTTCATGCCGTACACGCCGACGACCATGGTGGGGACGGCGATGAGGGCGGCCCAGGCGCTGATGCGGCGCATGTCGACGTTCTGCTGGACACCGAGCTGGGAGATGCTGGCGCTGAGCATGCCGGTGACGACCTCGTCGAAGGAGAGGATCTGTTCCCCGCACCCCGACGCTCGCGTCCCCATGCGCGCACCTGACACAACGGAGACTGGAGCGGCGAAAAGCTATCCGAACGCCACCCGGTTGGGGAGTCGACGAGCGCGCACGTATTCGCGCAGCCATGGACCGCATCTTCAGGGACGCTCCCGCCCGCTCCGATGGAGCCTGGACCATCGTCGCTCCGGTAGCTGAAGCTGGCGCTCCGCGCAATGCCTTTACCCAGCGACACCCCGACCTCAGAAGCGAGTTGGGTGCGGTTCCTCTGAAGGGAATCCCGTTCAGGCTGTGAGGGCGTATTCCTGCTGCTCGCCCGATACCGGCGCCCCCTCGCGCTTGCCAACACATCGGAGCGTCATCCAACCGCCATGGCCGCCAACCCGGCAAACCTATGCGGTCACGGCACTAGACACTTCCGATGCGGCTCTGAGCCGCTGGCACCACTTTGCCGATCGTAGTGGCGAGCGTGGCTCCGAGTACGCTGACGCCGGCCAGGGTCAGCCAGATCGCGGCTGCCCCGAGGGACAGCAACCCGGAGAGCCCGGCCGGAGCGACCGCTCCTGCGACAGTCACGGCGAGCTGGTTGAGGGCCAAGTACCGGCCACGGAGGGCCTCTGGGGCGCTCTCCGCGGCGACAGTCGACGTGATGGGGCCGCCGAGGATTTCACCCAAGGTGTAGCTGCCTGCGCCGAGCAACACGACGCCGACCGCGAGGGCGAGCGCCACGCGGTCGGCGGCGAGGAACAGGAGGTAGCCGGCCGCAAAGCAGGCGTGTCCGGCGACGAGGACGCGGCTGCGGATCCGCCCGCTGAGCCACCCGATGACGATGCCTTGGCCGAAGCCGACCATCAGGGTGTTGAGGACGAAGACCGCGCCGGCAGTCCAGCCAGGCAGTCCCAGCACGTCCACGGCGTAGACCGGTATCGCGATGTTGAGGGCGAACAAGGAGATCGCGAAGCACAGTTGATGCGCGACCAGTGACAGGTACCGCCGGTCCCGGAGCACGCGCCCCCAGCCTCCAGCACCGTCCTGGCCCGCCTCGGGACGGATATTCGGCGCGGCCCGCAGCAGAACGAAGGCGGTGACATAGGACAGGGCGTTGACGACCACGATCGAGGCGTAGACGCCGTGAGTACCGAAACTGACGGCGACGGCGCAGAGGAGGCCGCCGAGTGCGTAGCCGAGGTTGCGTACCGACCCCAGAAGACCGAACCAGCGCTCGCGTTGGCCGGGCGCGGCCAGCGCCGTGACGGTCACGCCGTAGCAGCTGAAGGATACCGCCCGCCCGGCACTGTTCAACCAGGCGCAGATGGCGATCTGCCATGTCTGGTCCACGAGGAGATACCCGGCGAAGCCGAGCGCCTGGGCCAGGTTTGCCGCCTGCAGCACCGACTTGGCGCCGTACCGGTCGACCAGTCCTCCGACCAGAGGGCCCGCCGGGAGCGCCAGCAGCCCGGCCGTCGTCAGTGCCGCGCCCACCTGCACCAGCGTCAGCGGCGTCGTGGCCAGGAAATACAACATCGAAACGGGGATGAAGACGCCGGTGCCGATCGAGTCGATGACGATCGCTGCGACGAAACGGCCGTGCCGGGCTTTCGAGGGACGGACCGTGCAATCGGGAATAGACACAACCCGGACGGTATAGATTCTATACTGGTATCTACAACGCTACCGGGAGTCGTGCATGGGTAACGCCTACAACATCATGGCCGCGACCTGCCCCAGTCGCACCGTTCTGCACCGGATCGGGGCGCGCTGGACGGTGTTCATCGTCAACGCGCTGGACAACGGGCCGAAGCGATTCACCGAGCTCAAGGCGCACATCCGGGGGATCACACCGAAGGCGCTCACCGAGACGCTTCGCGCGATGGAGTACGACGGTCTGATCTCTCGCACGGAGATTCCCGCAAATCCCCCGCATGTCGAGTACGCCCTCACCGACCTCGGGCGGTCACTGCTGGCACCCCTACGTGCCGTCCGGGAATGGGCCGAGAGCCACGTCCCCGACATCGAACGCGCCCGCGCACAAGCCGACGCGCAACGGTAACCCCGGTGGGTGCGGATCCTAATTCTCTGAAGGGAAGGGCCCGGCGACCGTCGCTGAAGTGGGCAGCGGCGAGGAGGTCACGCGGACCTTCGTGGCTCAGTGGGACCTTGCTTGCGAATGAGCAATGAGCCTGCCAGGGTCCCGACGTGACCGTACTTCTGGGAGACAAGAACAGGTTCGCTGCCGAGGTCGGTGAGTGGGACAACGCGTTGCGCCGGGTGGATCTGTGGGCTGCAGGGAAGTGGCTGACCTGCGACGACAACTCGTCTTTCGTCAGGCAGTTCCGCCGGGACGTGCTGGACACGGCCGCCTGGCTGCGTGCCGGGCAGGGCTCTCCGCTGCCGTTCGACGGCCTGTCACCGGAAGCCACGCATCGGCGTCTCATGCACCGTGCCGGGGCTGACGAGGAGACCGAAGCCGACTATGAGCTTCGCAGCCAGTTCCGTGTCCTGAGCTGGGGGCCCACGACTGACAACGTAACGGCTCACGTCTTCCGCGACGCGGACCGCTTGGTGCTCACTCTTCAGTTCTGGCGCGAGGCCGAAGGCGAGCCGGAACGAAGGGCCTTCACCCGGCCCGAGCTGGAGGCGTTCTTCGATCACGCCGACGAGGAGGTGCTGCGCGTTCGCGGCAAGGGCCGCAAGGGCTGGCTGCCGGCCTTCCGCGATGCCGCCTTGTTCAAGGTTGCGTCCCTCGACGACGGCACCGGCCGTGTCGCTCCTTCACTGCAACCGCTGGTCACTGCCCTGCTGGAGATGGACCGGCCCAAGAGCCGCCTGATCTGGCTCCGCAACCCCAACGTCGTCCGCCTCCTGCGGGACCTGGCCACCGGCACCGTCCCGCTCACCCACGACGGGCTGCACCAGGAAGCGCCCTGGCGAACTGTCGTCCATCTGCGTGACCTGCTGATGGAAAGCGGCGTCCTGCCACGCGTCGACCGGCAGCTCATGCTCTATCAGCGCTGGCTGACCGAACGGCTCGCCACGATCGAGGACCCCGACCACCGTCGGCATCTTCAGCACTTCGCCATCTGGCACCAGATGCGGCGCCTGCGGAGCAAGGGCCGTTGGGACGCTCCCAGACCAGTCAGACGAAACAAGAGATCACCCAGGCCGGCGCCTTCCTCACCTGGCTCGCCGACCGAGGCCGCAGCATCGAACACTGTCAACAGGCCGACCTCGACGCCTGGCACACGGAGAAGCTGGCCACCCGGCGCCCGGCCCAGACGTTCCTGCGCTGGTGCATGAAGACGAGCCGGATGTCCCGCCTCACTCTGCCACCCCAGGTCATCGACCAGGACCAAGCGCCACTGCACCAGCACCGACGACTCGCCATTCTCCGGCGGGCCCTCAACGACGACTCCCTGCCCCTGCGAGCCCGGGTCGCCGCCGCGCTGGTTCTCCTCTACGCGCAACCCGTCACCCGCATCGTCCGCCTCACGGTCGACGACGTCCTCGACGACGGGGCCACCGTCGCCGTCCGGCTGGGAGATCCGCCGTCCCCGCTGCCGGAGCCCGTCGCTGACCTCATGCGGGCCTACATCCAGTCCTGCCAGCACCTGCCCTACGCCAGCAGCAGAAGCTCACAGTGGCTCTTCCCCGGCCGCCAGCCCGGACAGCCGATGAACCCGGTCAGCCTCCAAGTCCACCTGCGAGAGATCGGCGTCCCGCCGCAACGCTGCAGGACCTCCGCGATCCGCCAACTCGTCCTCCAGGCCCCGGCCCCCGTCATCGCGAAGGCCCTCGGTTACCACGACAAGACAGCCACTCGCCTGGTCACCGAAGCCGGAGGAACCTGGAGCCGATACGCCCCTGGCAACCATGAACGGCGCAGATGACTGACAATGCTGGGATGACCCGACCTAGTACTGCAACGGTGTTTGCTGTGACTGGTGGCCAGCGTCGTCGTTGGTCTGGTTATGGGTGGGGACCTTGGTGGTGTCAGGTTGTGGGCCGGGGAACTGAGTGCGGTGCACGAGCGGTTCGTGCACCGATTCAACCGGCAGGAGCCGCGGGATTCGGCGCTCGCGTATATGCGAGGGTTGATTGCTCCGCTGGAGCGGAAGAACGGCTGGACGCTCGCGGAAGAAGCCGGGCACACAGGCCCTGACCGCGTTCATCGGTTACTGAACCGGATCGAGTGGGAGGCGGACGAGGTCCTGGACGAC
The DNA here is from genome assembly GCF_042736635.1 of Streptomyces sp. NPDC060035. Taxonomy (NCBI): domain Bacteria; kingdom Bacillati; phylum Actinomycetota; class Actinomycetes; order Kitasatosporales; family Streptomycetaceae; genus Streptomyces; species Streptomyces sp. NPDC060035. Next base: position 42 of record NZ_JBHWVO010000006.1, on the reverse strand, counting down.
GTGCGCGACTACGTCGTGGAACATCTCGGAGATCAGGACGCT